>NZ_JBFTMS010000025.1:0-79614 GCF_056397085.1 Peribacillus sp. 05N428
GTAAGGTAAGATCCCTGAAAGATGATCAGGTTGATAGGTCAGAGGTGGAAGCATGGTGACATGTGGAGCTGACTGATACTAATAGATCGAGGACTTAACCAACGCTTTTAAAAAAATGAAATACCTTCTTATTATCTAGTTTTGAAGGAATGAATTCTTCAAAAATGAATATAGTCTGGCAATGATGGCGAAGAGGTCACACCCGTTCCCATTCCGAACACGGAAGTTAAGTTCTTCAGCGCCGATGGTAGTTGGGGGTTTCCCCCTGTGAGAGTAGGACGTTGCCAGGCTGTTCATTTAAATCTTTAATGGGTTTTAGGAAACATTATATTATTCCGCAGTAGCTCAGTGGTAGAGCATTCGGCTGTTAACCGAACGGTCGTAGGTTCGAGTCCTACCTGCGGAGCCATATGCTTCCATAGCTCAGTAGGTAGAGCACTTCCATGGTAAGGAAGAGGTCAGCGGTTCGAATCCGCTTGGGAGCTTCCCGATCTATCTATGAACAAAAAAACAGTTCGGCCCGTTGGTCAAGCGGTTAAGACACCGCCCTTTCACGGCGGTAACACGGGTTCGAATCCCGTACGGGTCACCATTTTAAATCATTAATCCGGAGGATTAGCTCAGCTGGGAGAGCATCTGCCTTACAAGCAGAGGGTCGGCGGTTCGATCCCGTCATCCTCCACCATTTTATTCTTTACTTGCCGGTGTAGCTCAACTGGTAGAGCAACTGACTTGTAATCAGTAGGTTGGGGGTTCAAGTCCTCTTGCCGGCACCATTTACAACCATATATTGCGGAGGGGTAGCGAAGTGGCTAAACGCGGCGGACTGTAAATCCGCTCCTTCGGGTTCGGCAGTTCGAATCTGCCCCCCTCCACCATTTTAATAAAATCCTGTGGATCAGTTATATATTCTCTGTATTGGGGAAATATATGATTGCCACCTTTTTATTTTGTTGTACATTAATTATTGCATATCATATATTGGGCTATAGCCAAGCGGTAAGGCAACGGATTTTGATTCCGTCATGCGAAGGTTCGATCCCTTCTAGCCCAGCCATTTGCGGAAGTAGTTCAGTGGTAGAATACAACCTTGCCAAGGTTGGGGTCGCGGGTTCGAATCCCGTCTTCCGCTTAATATATTTTAAATTCCTTAGGGGCCTTAGCTCAGCTGGGAGAGCGCCTGCCTTGCACGCAGGAGGTCAGCGGTTCGATCCCGCTAGGCTCCACCATCAACTACATACACCAAAACTTACGTCTTAAGCCAAAAATGGTTTAAGACTTTTTTTTGTTTAAGGCATAGTTGGGTAAACTAATCCCCAGAAAGATATTTTTTCACAAAAAACATATGTTATCGGAAAACGTGCATCATTATACATGGAAATGTCGAGTTGAACCAATTGGCATATACGATATAAAATGGTGGAAAGGGGGAATTGTATGTCTATTCAGAAAATTTCCGTCATCGGATTGCCTATGGACCTTGGTCAAGCAAGGCGAGGGGTGGATATGGGACCTAGTGCCATCCGCTGCGCAGAGATTGTCGAGCGTCTTGAAAAGTTGAATATAGAAGTAGAGGATTTAGGGGATATAATTGTAGGGCGTCCTGAAAATGCAGATGAGCCCGGGACAAATTTAAAAAACTTACAGCTTGTAGCAAAAGGTAACACCCAGTTAGCTACAAGAGTTGATGAAATAATAGAAGAAGGTTCCTTTCCGCTTGTATTGGGAGGAGACCATTCAATAGCGATAGGCACACTGGCAGGAGTCGCAAAGCACTATGAGAATCTAGGTGTGATTTGGTACGATGCACATGGCGATTTAAATACGGAAGATACTTCACCATCAGGAAATATACACGGGATGCCCTTGGCTGTCAGTATTGGGATTGGACATCCGGACCTGATCAATATCCATGGTTTTGCTCCAAAAGTGAAACCGGAAAACATCGTAATCATCGGAGCGAGGTCTTTGGATGAAGGGGAAAAGGAACTTATCCGTGAGAAAGGGATTAAAGTATTCACGATGCATGAGATCGACCGGTTGGGAATGACACGGGTCATGGAAGAATGCATTGATTATTTAAGGGAAAGAACGGATGGCGTCCACCTTTCACTGGATTTGGATGGAGTGGACCCAGCAGATGCACCCGGAGTCGGGACACCTGTGATTGGTGGTATAAGTTATCGGGAAAGTCATTTGGCCATGGAAATGCTTGCGGAATCCAACTTGATTACATCCGCTGAATTCGTTGAAGTGAATCCCATTTTAGATGAGCGAAATAAAACGGCAATCGTTGCCGTGGCCTTAATGGGTTCGCTATTTGGAGAAAAATTATTATAACTAATAATTAAAAGAAACAGTAACCGGCTTGTAATGGGTTACTGTTTTTTATATGCTAGAAGACGTAGGTTTATTTACCAGGGTGTATGTAACAGAAACATATCTATAGATAAATGGTTGCAATTTTCTATCCATATTCACTTAAGAGCACGTCTGTCCATGAGATCTTCATTTTTAGTTAAATGGATGTATTGAATGATTAAAGAATCCAGTTTGCTGCTAACTTCAATAACTTCATTATCCACCATCGAAGAACGGGAAGCCAAAAACATCATTTTCTGTCTGCATTGTTCAATATGGTCTAAAATTTGTTCAGTACTCATATAGAGAATCACTCCTTTGGATTTTACAATTTCTTACTATATAGCCCTGTTTTTTTTTTCTTAAACATAAAATGTAAAACTTTGTTAAAATTAATGTATTAAATTTTTGAAACCTTTCAGCTTACGATTCGTAGTAATCGTATAGCCGCATGAGCGGGGGTAATACCGGAAAATGGATGCACTCATTAAAGAGAGAATTAATCAAGTATTAAAAGGAGACCATAATGCTTTTGGGGAAATTGTCGAAATTTACAAGGACAAAGTTTTCCAAATATGTTTCAGGATGCTCGGAAACAGGCAAGAAGCAGAAGATTTGGCACAAGAGGCCTTTGTAAGGGCCTACGTGAACATTCGAAGTTTCAATATAACAATGAAATTTTCTACATGGTTATATCGGATTGCGACCAATCTTTGTATTGACCGGCTTCGCAAGAAAAAACCGGACTACTATCTGGATGCAGAGGTGGCAGGAACAGAGGGATTGAATATGTATTCCCAAATTGCATCGGATATGGCGAAACCCGAGGAAGAGGTTGAATCATTAGAACTGCAGGAAACCATTCAAGTGGAAATAATGAAATTGCCCGAGAAATACCGATCGGTAATCGTATTGAAGTATATTGAAGAGTTATCTCTAAAGGAAATCAGTGAGATACTCGATTTGCCGGTCGGTACGGTTAAGACGAGGATACATCGCGGTCGCGAAGCCTTGCGTAAACAACTACGCCATTTATAAAAAGAAGGTGAGAAAAATGAACTGCCATGAGGAAATCATTGAATATATGCATGATTATTTAGATGAGGACATCAAACCGGAGCATAAAGAAGTTTTACGGGAGCACTTGCATGACTGTGCTGAATGCCGGGATTACTTTCATGAAATGAAAAAGGCGGTCGCTCTTGTACAAAGCACTTCCCATATAAAGGCCCCGGATGATTTTACAGCGAAGGTTATGGCTCAATTGCCAAAGGAAACGAAAACAACAGGTGCCAAACGTTGGTTCAAAAGCCATCCTTTCATGACAGCGGCAGCGATGTTCATCATATTGATGACAGGATCTGTTTTTTCCACTTATAATCAGGACGAACATTTTTCAGTTTCAAAGCAGCCTAACTTAGTGGTCGAAGGTGAAACGGTTATTGTGCCTGAGGGTGAGACAATCAAGGGAAATGTGGTAGTTCAAAATGGTAATATTCAAATAGATGGTGAAGTAGAGGGAGATGTGACAGTCATAAATGGGCATAAGTATATGTCTAAAGCAGGTAATGTGACCGGAAGCATCCATGTTATTGACCAAGCTTTTGAGTGGATGTGGTATAAAGTGAAGGACACTGCAACCTCGTTGGTTCCTGCCAAAGAGGAGAAAAAGGAATAAGGAATAGAAGCTGGGCAGGGGCATCGTTTTTGATTTACGATGACTTCGCCCAGCTTTATTTTTTTAAGGAAGGGGAACCATTTTTAATGGTTCTTTTTTCCTGTGTAAATTTCTCACACTAGTTTTTAGATGAATCATTTAAAAAATGGTATACTATTAAGGTTATTGTAAATAAAGATTGTAATTGGTATTTGGAGTAATACTGACTGGAGGAAACAACA
Organism: Peribacillus sp. 05N428; assembly: GCF_056397085.1. NCBI lineage: Bacteria > Bacillati > Bacillota > Bacilli > Caryophanales > Bacillaceae > Peribacillus > Peribacillus sp. 05N428. Next base: position 4,261 of record NZ_JBFTMS010000025.1, read on the forward strand.
TGTCTTTAACCAATTTGACTGTTTGGGACTATGTAGTAAATTTCATTGATATTCTCCTTGTATGGTTTGTGATATATAAATTGTTAACTATTATTCGAGGCACGAAGGCTATTCAGCTGCTAAAAGGAATTTTTGTAATTGTCATTGTAAAAAGCTTAAGCAACCTGTTTGGTTTCAATACACTCGGATGGTTAATGGCACAAGTCATGAATTGGGGAGTATTGGCAATTCTCGTCATTTTTCAACCTGAACTGAGAAGGGCACTTGAACAATTAGGACGCGGGAAGCTCTTTGCAAGGGGCACCGTTCCAGAAGAGAATCAGCAAGAGCGTTTAGTCGAGGAAATCCTAAAGGCGTCCACCTATATGGCAAAAAGGCGGATTGGTGCCTTGATTACGATAGAAAAAGGTACGGAGCTGGGGGATTATGTTGAAACGGGGATACCTCTGAAATCCTATATTTCTTCAGAACTGCTCATTAATATCTTCATCCCTAATACGCCGCTCCATGATGGCGCAGTTATTTTACAAAATAACCAGGTGGCAGCTGCAGCTTGCTATTTGCCATTATCAGAGAGTCCATTCATATCAAAGGAACTTGGCACACGGCATAGGGCAGCCATAGGCATGAGTGAAGTTACGGATAGTCTGACGATCGTCGTATCAGAAGAAACGGGAGGAATATCCGTCACTAAAAACGGGGAACTTTACCGGGATTTGAATCAAGAATCATTTAGGGCCATGCTTACAAGTGAACTGGTAGTGGAAAATATCAAATCAACTTCCTCAAGCATCTTTAACTGGAGGGGGAAAAAGAATGGATAAATTCACCAATAGCGCTTGGTTTATGAGAATCGTAGCTTTTGCCTTGGCAGCACTTTTGTTCATTTCCATTAACTTTGAGATGGAGTCGGATAAAAAATCCCTTGGTTTATCGACTGCCCCTGAAATCAGTACGGAGACCATTGAAAATGTACCGGTTGAAGTGTACTATGACCGCGAGAATCTAGTGGTGAGCGGGGTGCCTGAGACAGTTGATGTTACTCTAAAGGGAGCAAAAAGCCTATTGATTAATGCGAAAAACCAAAGGGATTTTAAAGTGTATGTAGACCTTTCTGATCCTGCAATCTCAATGGGGGATAGAACTGTCACATTTAAAATAAGTGAGTTGAATGAAAAGTTAGTGGCGACGATCGATCCGGAATATGCGGAAGTCAACGTTCAGGAACGGGTGACGAAGGAATTCTCCGTTGAAGCCGAGTATAACAGCTCTTTACTTGAAGAGGGGTATACAGCTGGTCAGCCAACAGTCAGCCCGAAAACTGTTAAAATAACGGGTGCTAAAGATGCAATTGAACAAATCTCCTATGTAAAGGCAAATCTTGAAATAAGTAAGGGACTTAACGAAACGGTGAACAGTAAGGCAACCGTTAAAGCCTTGGACAGGGATTTGAATAAGCTGGATGTGACGATCGAGCCATCTTCTGTTGCCGTTTCCTTAAAAGTGAGCATTCCTTCCAAGACGGTGTCGATAGCACCGAAGCAAACCGGCAAGGCAAAGGATGGCATCAGGATCACGAGTATAAGCGTCGATCCAAAAGAGGTCACCTTATTTGGTTCGGAAACGAGCCTGGAGAAAATAGATGAAATAAATCTTCCTGTAAATATCTCGAAAATTGATGGTGATACAGAACTGGAACTCGATCTTAATAAACCGGATAGTGTACAAAAAATGTCCTTGGGTAAGGCGCAGGTCAAGATTCGTACAGAAAAAGTTGATGTAGATGAAGAGAATGCGGAGCCAGTCGTGGAAGAGGAAGAACCAGAAACCGAACAAAAACAAGAAGAACAAATAGTCGAAGAAAAACCAGAACCAGAAGAAGAAGATGAAGCGGCTGCCATTGAGTCCAAAACTTTCAACGATATACAAATAGTTCCTGTGGGCATACGGGATGACCAAGATGCCGAATTGGAATCCGATGTAACCAGCATCACTTTGCTTGGTGAGGCGGATGATTTGAAGAAAATAACTAAAGACGACATTAATCTTACAGTAGATGTGAGTAATTTAGATGAAGGTACGCATGATGTGGATCTGGCGGTAACAGTGCCTGAGGGAGTGGAATGGGAACTGGATTCTAAAACGGTTTCGGTCACCATCACACAAAAAGACGAAGAGACATGACCTTCCTTTAACATCATCATTAAATTCAGTAACGATTCGAAGAAGGAGCGATAAAGATGGGTAAATATTTTGGAACAGACGGAGTAAGGGGTATAGCGAATAGCGAGTTAACACCGGAGTTGGCATTTAAACTAGGCCGTTTTGGTGGCTACGTCCTTACTAGAAATACAGAAAAACCCAAAGTGCTTATAGGGCGCGATACTCGTATTTCAGGTGAAATGCTGGAAGGTGCGCTTGTTGCAGGTCTTTTATCCATTGGGGCTGAAGTGATGCGCCTGGGTGTCATTTCGACACCGGGAGTAGCCTATTTAACAAAGGCCTTAAGTGCTGAAGCAGGTGTCATGATTTCCGCTTCGCATAATCCGGTAGCGGATAATGGCATTAAATTCTTTGGACCGGATGGGTTTAAGTTATCCGATGATCAAGAAGCGGAAATTGAAGCACTATTAGATAAGGAAAAGGATGAGCTTCCACGCCCGGTTGGCGGAGATTTAGGCCATTTGAACGATTATTTCGAAGGAGGGCAAAAGTATCTCCAGTATTTGAAACAATCAGTGGATGAAGATTTTACAGGCATTCATGTTGCTCTTGATTGTGCACATGGGGCTACATCTGCCTTGGCCATGCATTTGTTTGCAGATCTTGATGCAGACATCTCTACAATGGGGGCATCGCCCAATGGCTTGAACATTAATGATAAGGTAGGTTCCACCCACCCTGAGGCACTTGCTGAATTCTTAAAAGAAAAAGGTGCGGATGTTGGGCTTGCATTTGATGGCGACGGAGACCGCGTCATTGCAATAGATGAAAAAGGTAATATAGTGGACGGCGACCAAATCATGTATATCTGTGCGAAATACTTGAAAGATAATAACCGTTTGAAACAGGGAACAGTGGTTTCTACGATCATGAGTAACCTTGGTTTTTATAAAGGTCTTGAAGAGCATGGTATACAAAGCGCCCAAACGGCAGTGGGGGATCGCTATGTGGTCGAGGAGATGCGTAAAGGCGGCTATAACCTTGGCGGAGAGCAATCCGGACATATCATCTTCCTGGACTATAACACGACAGGAGATGGCTTATTGACGGGCTTGCAGCTTGTGAACATCATGAGCGACACCCAAAAAACCTTATCCGAGCTCGCTGGAGAGATGAAGAAATATCCACAAACGCTGATCAATGTCAGAGTTACCGATAAACACGCTGTAACAGATAATGAAAAGGTACAGGAAGTCATCAAGGCAGTCGAAGGGGAAATGAACGGAAACGGTCGCATTTTGGTGAGACCATCCGGTACTGAACCTCTAGTCCGTGTTATGGCTGAAGCACCGACAGCTGAGGAATGCACTAATTATGTAGATCGCATCGTCGCAGTTGTAAGAGCGGAAATGGGAATGAACGAATAACTAATCCTATGCATAAAAGGAACGAAATTTCCTTTTATGCATATTTTATTTTTATAAAGAAGTCTTTTTTGTTGGTAAAGGTAATAAAGAATTGACCTATGTCCCTTGTTTAAGGTATGATTATCCTGATTTACAACTCATTTTCTAAAAATGGTTGTTCTAAAAAGGAGGGTAGGCAAGGAGAGAATGGATTCACAAAAGCGCCTGAACTAAGTCTGGACGAGAAATGACTTAGTTGACGAGGAGGAGGTTTATCGAATGATCGGCGGATACCTCCCGGCTGAAGTGCACAGCCGCAGTAATTCCAATCTTAAAACAGTAGGGCAACTTACTGCACAAAGGGTCGGAAATGCACAATGGGAAAAAGTGCTTTAGGGCATTTCCTTTATAAAAATATATATCAGAGATGAGGGGGCAGGGATGCCCCCGTGCATTCCTGTTCCCTCGAATCGGTTGGAGGAACAGAAATTATGTGTGGAATTGTTGGATATATTGGACTTAACGATGCAAAGGAAATTTTATTAAAAGGTCTTGAAAAACTTGAATACCGCGGTTATGACTCTTCAGGGATTGCTGTGAGAAATGAAGCAGGAGTGACAATCTTTAAGGAAAAGGGAAGAATCGCGGACTTACGAGCAGCCGTGGATGAAAATACTATGGCGCATACTGGAATAGGACATACGCGCTGGGCTACACATGGTGTGCCAAGCCGTGAAAATGCCCATCCTCACCAAAGTAATTCAGGTCGATTGACTTTAGTTCATAATGGGGTCATTGAAAACTATGCGATTCTAAAACGTGAATATTTGAAGGATGTTGCCTTTAAAAGTGAAACGGATACGGAAGTCATCGTTCAACTCATAGAGAAGTTTGTGAACGAGGGCATGGAAGTGGAAGAGGCGTTCCGTCAAACACTCACTCTATTAGAGGGTTCATATGCCATTGCCCTATTGGATGCTGAAAATGATGAAACCATCTTAGTCGCCAAAAATAAAAGCCCGCTGCTGATCGGTGTCGGAAAAGACTTTAACGTTGTCGCTTCGGATGCAATGGCGATGCTGCAAGTCACAGATCAATTCCTTGAACTGATGGATAAGGAAATGGTTATCGTGACAAATGAAGAGGTAACGATCAAGAACCTTTCCAACGAAGAAGTCATGCGTGCTCCTTACACGGCTGAACTGGATGCAAGTGATATTGAAAAAGGTACGTATCCTCACTATATGCTCAAGGAAGTCGACGAGCAGCCAGCCGTAATACGTAAAATCATTCAAGCATACCAAAATGAAGAAGGTAAACTTGCAATCGACTATAACATTACTGAAGCCGTAAGTGAGGCTGACCGTATTTATATCATCGCTTGCGGAACCAGCTATCATGCAGGGTTGATTGGTAAGCAATTCATCGAAAAAATGACTGAAATTCCGGTTGAGGTCCATGTGGCATCGGAATTCACTTACAATATGCCGTTATTATCGAAAAAACCGCTATTCATCTTCATTTCACAAAGTGGTGAAACTGCAGATAGCCGTGCCGTGTTAGTGTCCATCAAAGCGCTTGGTCATAAAGCCCTGACCATCACGAACGTACCTGGCTCTACATTGTCACGTGAGGCGGATTATACGCTCTTGCTGCATGCTGGTCCTGAAATTGCCGTAGCCTCTACAAAGGCCTACACAGCCCAAGTGGCAGTCTTATCCATCTTGGCGAATGTAACTGGCCAATTCCGTAACATGGAGTACGGTTTCGACCTTGTAAAAGAGCTTGGAATCGTTGCGACGGCTATGGAAGCCCTATGTGATTCGAAAGAAGAGATGGAAGACATCGCCCGTGAATATTTGTCCGTTACGAGAAACTGCTTCTTCATCGGCCGTTCCCTTGACTACTATGTTGTACTTGAAGGGGCACTTAAGCTGAAGGAGATTTCTTACATCCAGGCTGAAGGCTTTGCTGGCGGAGAGCTTAAACATGGAACGATTGCCTTGATTGAAGAAGGTACACCTGTCATAGCCCTTGCTACTCAAGCAGGCGTCAACCTAAGCATCCGTGGTAATGTGAAGGAAGTGGTTGCCCGTGGCGCCAACCCTTGCATCATTTCCATGAAGGGTCTGGAAGAAGAGGATGACCGTTTCGTCATCCCGGAAGTGAATGAACTATTAACACCCCTTATCTCTGTTATCCCGCTGCAGCTCATTGCCTACTACGCAGCCTTGCACCGCGAATGTGACGTGGATAAACCGCGTAATCTTGCGAAAAGTGTAACGGTTGAGTAAGTTGGAATGAATGCAATGTAGATTATAAAAAGTTGCGAAGCTTTACCCCTTTGGCTATGATTAGCCAAAGGGGTATTTTTTATGTTTAAAACAACGAGAACCTCTCAAGTTGACAAGTGGATTAGAAGACCGAGGTAATAAGAATCGGTGGCAGTCTAATGCAATCTATCAAATTCATCATTTGGTAGTCATGGCACCCATTAGAGCAATGTTAATGATCTTCCTATGGTGCATTGTTGAAAGAAACCCATATTGGCATTAAATTTAGGTGATGTTGAAAATGAAGTCTTCATAAAAATTTTTTAATTTAGGAGAGAATAGCATGGAAGTCTTTGCAGAGTTTTTAGCGAATATTGATAACCCGCAACATAGGGAACGAACGGAAGAAGTCCTGGCTTGGGTAACTAAGAAATTTCCACATCTAATGCCGAAGATTGCGTGGAATCAGCCTATGTTTACCGATCATGACACATATATTATTGGCTTTAGCGTAGCCAAACATCATTTGGCTGTTGCCCCTGAAAAGGCAGGGATCGATCATTTCTCTGATGAAATCGTGCAGGCTGGCTATGATCACACCAAGCAGTTGGTACGTATCAAGTGGGACAGTCCGGTTGATTACCCATTACTTGAGAAAATGATAGAGTATAATATTTTTGATAAAGCAGACTGTTCAACTTTTTGGCGGAAATAAATAAAAATCGGAGGGCTGAATCTCTATTAAAGTGGCCATTATTCGGGGTTCTGTCAATATTAGAAGTGAAACGATGTGGTCCTGAAGTTATAAGCTCTCCATATATGCCGCCTGATCTAGCTCCATAGGCAAAAAGGCAGATTCTCCATCCTTAATGACCTTACCTTTACGGTTGCGACTCCATAAATAGTTTAAGTTCAAAAAAAGCACAAGGAGTTCCAAATTTGGAACTCCTTGTGCTTTTGTTTTTTGATAAAATCGAGATAACAAATATTACAACCAAACTACTTTAAATATTAAATCAAAAATTCATAACGGGTATCTAAGGAAAAAATATTAGGTGGGGTGAAGAAATGAAGAAGTTACTATACCTTTTTATATTAATAATTCCTGTATTTTGGTTTGGATTTAATCCCATATCAACCTTTGCAAGTTCTCCAACTGAATTAAAAGAGGAAAGCCAATCAGTTGAGTTTCTGACAGAGTATACAACTCAATCAGACTCTTATGTACCTTTAGGCCAAGAAATACCTATACTTGTAGATGAAAAAACAGGAGAGGTGACGAATAATAGAATTGGTATATCTCCAGTGTGTGCTACTTGTAATCAGTATACTTGGAAAACAGCCACAGATAAACGACAATCAAGTGTCTTTCACAAAAAAGTGACTGATACTACAAACTGGAGTCTTAACCTTACCTTCAAGGTGGAGATAGCTGGTAAATTAGTTATTTCTGGTGGGGGAGAAAAGGTATATTCGGCAACGAAAAAATGGAACCAATACAAAGAAACATGGAAATTGACTGGAACTCTAAAAACATATAGTCCAACTGGTAATTTGATAAAAACAGAGCAAAGAAATGCAACTTACATTAAGTATAAAAAAGTGGCAATAAAATAAGTTGAAAAAAGTGCAAATACAAACCCTTATTCTAAAAAATGGCTTCTTTGAAATTATTGTATAACAAAGGGGTAAGAATGGATACTGATATTAAGCAAACACATCGCTTTATATTATATATAACAATACTAATTATGATTATTTTTCCTTTTGCCCAACTTACATTGCAAGAACTTTTTTTGCAAATAAACAAACAATTATTTTTCTTTATAAGTAAACTGGTTATTATCTATGTTCTTTTTCTTTTCTTAAAAAAGAAAAAAATAACCTTATCGAGCATTAGGCTTAATAAGGTACATATTAAATATATTCTTCTTGGTATTTTAATGGGGAGTATAGCTCACATGCTAACTGTGTTTTTTGGTAGGACCCAACATTATCTACTAACGGACGAATGGCTTACTGCTGAAAAAATTGTTGGTACACTTATGGAGAGTAGTAAAAACATAAGTTTTTACAGCATTATGATGATTGGCTTTTCAGTGGCGATTAGTGAAGAAGTTCTTTTTAGGGGTATATTATTAAAACAATATCAGAGAATGAACATAAAATCGGCCATAATTTTAAGTGCTTTTATTTTTAGCATTTATCATATGACGGTAGGGAATTTTGTTTTTGCATTTGTAATGGGTATTTCTCTTGCACTATTAACTATCTATACCGGGAGTATCGTCCCGGCTATCTTTTTTCACTTTTTGGTGAATGAAATAATGAGGATCATCATGCATTTCCCAGAAAAGGTTACTGAAACTTATTTTCAGGTAATGGTGTCGCCAATTACTACCATAACAGGTTTAATATTTTTTCTATCTATATTAACTTTTCTATTTATAAAGGTAAGAAAAAATAATCAATTTCAAAGTGAAAAAGTTAAATTCTTTGATGGATATATTATTTTGTTGTTTTTGATGTATGTTCTTTTCCTAACAATAAAATAAAGTTTAATCAAAGATAATACAGGTATTATAACGATTTAATTTAAGAGAAATGTCCATATTTATTGCCACCAACAATTTTTCCGGCTTGTTAATCGTTGGGTATCAAATTCGTTTTTTGTACCCAACGTTTATAATATAAGTAATACTAGCATCATTAAATTATCCAATTCCTATTTCAATCTTTGAGGAAGTTTCCGCAAAATATCACTCAATCGCCTGCTTTTAGTAGAAGTGTTGATATTACAATATAATCATCAACGAACGGGCAGTGTTTTTAAAAAAAGCAGCAGCATGAATGATTTATAAAAAGGTTTTTAACAATCACAAAACCCTTCACGAAATAGGAAGCAGAATGGTGAAGGTCGTTCCCTTTTCGAGTTCGCTTTTCACGGATATGGTCCCTTCATGCATCTCTATAATCTTTTTCACGATAGATAGTCCTAAACCGCTGCCGCTTTTTGAGCGTTCCCTTGCCAGGTCGGCTTTATAGAATCGCTCGAATATATGGAACTGGTCGGTTTCGGAAATGCCGATTCCATTGTCGGATATCGTTATGGATGCCAGGTCATCAATCTGTTGTAATCGAATCGTGATCTTTCCGCGATGGCGGGTGAATTTGATGCTATTGTGTATTAAATTTGTCCATACTTGGCTCATCAAATCCTGGTCTGCCACTATTGGAATCTTTTCCAAGGTTATATCCAATTCGAGTTCTTTGTCCGACCAGGCGGGTTCACAAGCCAAAATAATGGTCCGTATTTGCTGATCCAGCCGGAAATCTGTCCTTTCAAAAGGATGATGCTCGGATTCAAGGGATGTAAGCTTTAGAAGGTTATCACTTAATTTGGATAATCTCCTGCTCTCTGTCTCTATTATATGAAGATAATGATTTCGTTCTTCGATTGTCAGCTTATTAAATTGAAGTGCTTGGGCAAATCCTACAATGGAGGTAAGGGGCGACTGTATTTCATGTGAGACGTTAGAGATGAACTCCTGCCGCATTTCTTCCATTTGCTTCAATTGTTTGGCCATGTGATTGAAGTGGTTAATGATTTCGGTCATTTCGTTTCTTTTGTCCATATTAAAATCCAGTTGTACATTATAATCGCCATTTGCTATTTTCCTTAAGGCATCTATGATCTCAAGGTAAATATTTACCCGTTTATTATGATGGATAGCATGGATAAGGTGACCAATTAATATCATGATTGCGATGCTTGTCACGATTGTAGCCAGATACCGAACATAATTGGTTAACCTTAAGGGCAAAAGCTCAATGATATAGTACCCGGCGGAAAAGGAAATTGAAATAAACGTTACAAAAAACAGCATGCCAAGCATTTGTTTGAAAAATCGATTGCCTCTCATCTCGTTATCTCCAAACGGTAGCCCAATCCCCAGATCGTTTTAATCCGGAAGGGGAATTCCGATTCAGGAAACCGTTCCCTCACTCTTTTTATATGAACATCGACAGTTCGTTCATCACCTTCATAATCATAGCCCCAAATATCTTCGATAAGATCTTCCCTGGAAAAAGTTTTTCCAGGATAGCTTGCTAATTTAAACAGCAATTCGAATTCTTTTAATGGAATCGTATATTCCTGTTCTTTGAATGACATTTCATGCGTGTTACGATTCATCTTTAATTCGCCGATATTTAATGTTTGTGAAATAGTGATTTTATACCGTTTTAATAATGCCTTTATTCTAAGAACCAATTCGATCGGTTCAAATGGCTTTACAAGATAATCATCTGCCCCAAGCCCGAATCCTTTTACTTTTTGTGTTGTTTCCCCTTTTGCAGTCAGCATTAAAATGGGGATATCACTAAATTCCCGTAACTCTTTGCATAATTGCCATCCATCCATGTTAGGCATCATAATATCGATGACTGCCAAATCGATTTTCACTTTTTCCATTACTTTTAATGCCTGTATTCCATCTGACGCTTCATATAGATCAAAGCCTTCTTTTCTTAACAATAGGTTTATAAGTTCGCGAATATGTGCATCATCATCGACTATCAATATTTTTGTCATCCTTCTTCTTTCCTTTCGGCGAATTAGGCCAGTTCAAGCTTGTGCAACTGCTGTTCAGCAAATTCGCGATATAATGAGTGCGTATTATATAGCTCTTTATGTGTTCCGCTGCCTGTTATTTTCCCTTTTTCAAGGAAGATGATTTGATCCGAACTGATAACGGTCGATAGGCGGTGGGCGATGACTATTGTTGTTCTTCCTTTCATTAAATGATTTAATGCCTGTTGAACCACTTTTTCTGATTTGCTGTCCAGGCTGGAGGTAGCTTCATCCAGCATTAATATTTTCGGGTTTCTTAAAAATGCACGGGCGATTGCAATTCTTTGTCTTTGACCGCCTGATAATTTCATGCCCCTTTCACCGACCTCTGTATCATATCCGTTCGGAAGCTCAGAAATGAATTGATCTGCATACGCCATTTTAGCCACTTGATTTAATTCTTCATCTGTTATATCCCGATCGATGCCATAACAAATATTATCTCGAATTGTACCGGATACAATCGGGCTTTCTTGTGAAACATATCCAATCTGGCTTCTCCATGAAAGCAGTGTGAAATCATTTATGGATGTCCCGCCTATGGATATGGATCCTTCCTGTGGTTTGTAGAAACGCTCGAATAATGAAAAAAGGGTCGTTTTTCCGCTGCCGCTTGGGCCGACTATTGCAGTGACCTTACCGGCCTCAACGTTAAAGCTTATATCTTTAAGTACCTGTTCTCCATTATTGTAACTATAGTTCAGGTGATCCACGCTGATAGATTGACTCATATTTTGAACGGGCTGCTTCGCATCTTCTTCCTCCACAGAATCCAGAATGGAAATGATGCGCTCTGTTGCACCTGTTGCTTTTTGGAATTGGGTAAAGAAACTGGCCAATTGAGCCATTGGCATGATTATTTGGAAAAGATACATGATGAATGCAACTAGAGCTCCAGCAGTCAGTGCTCCTGAAGAAACACGCATTCCCCCATAACCTAAAATCAGGACGAGTAATGCCATCATGACAAAACTCATTAGCGGCGCAATCAACGCTTGGATTTTTGCCTCTTTTAATCCGAATTGAAATAATTTCTGGATTCCTTTTTGGCCATTTTGATATTCCAAAGCTTCTGCATTTGATGCTTTAACAAGACGTATTTCCGTTAGAACCTGCTGAAGGACTGCGGTGAAGCTTGCTGTCTCGTCCTGCATCCCTTTTGATATTTTGTGCATTTTTTTCCCTAGCGGCATTAATATCAAAACAGAGAGTGGAATTGCAGTGAACATCAATAATGTCATTTTCCAATCCAGTACGAATAACACGATCATGGAACCTACGATGGAAATGATTCCTGTAACGAAATTAGAGAGATGTTCAGAGATTAATCCCTTCACTACAGTTGTATCATTTGTCATTCGGCTGACTGTTTCCCCCGATGGATGATCATCAAAATAACTCACGGGTAATACGAGTAATTTTTTCCATAGTTGATCGCGGATACCTGCCACTACGGATTGACCGATCCGATTTAATAAATAGATGGAAAATCCACTGGCCAATGCTTGAACAATGATGGCAAAAACGAGAAGTGTGATCCTTTCAGCGTTTAGTGAACTGACTGAAAAATCATTGATTAGATTTTTTGTGAATAATGGGACTAATAAAGCTACACCTGTTGTGCCTAGGCTTAATGCTAATGCTATCCCTATCATTAGTTTGGAAGGCTTCGTTTGTTGAACCAATCGAATGAACTGGCGCCATCCTTTTTGTTTTTTTGCTTCTGACATATGTAAATACATCCTTTCTCGATTTTCATTACAGAGAAGTATATAAAGAAGTTATGAATTGAATATGAACGAGTATTAGTTATTCCACGAAAATTTTGGTGAACCTTTTCTGAATGATAAATTGAAAAAATATGGCAGACACTTAAAATAGTGTCGGCTTTTTTTTCATGAAGATACAAGGGAATTAAATATTCGATGGTTAACAGTAAGGAATATGTGTAAGGATCTCAAGTCTATGACTGATAGGTAAAAAGATATAGTGATATCTTGATTTTTAATTCATTTTTAATAATAAATACCTATATAAGCTAAAAAATTACCCGTTTTAACCGATTAAATATGGAGATACAAAAAACAGTATAAGTTAGGTGGAAAAAATGATTATTTTGAATGAGTCGATTGTGTCGCCAATTCTTCTAAAGGTGTTAGAGGAACAGCAAATTCCAGTATTGGAACAAGGTCAATGGGAAGACACATTAACATCAGAAAAGCTAAACATTCAAAAGGATACAGAATTTTTCAAGTCCATGGAAAAGGACAAAAGAATTCTTACAAACTCTGAAAATGGCATAACACTATTAGGGCATTTTCAACCGGATAGCAATGAATACATTTGGTCAAAGTTATTGAAGGATAAGAGTCAGGTGCGAAATTTGACGAAATCTTTATATCCTGATTTCTATTTCCAAGATATCGATTTATCCATGATAAGTGAGCTGGATATAAATCAAATACCGTTTCCGGTAGTTATCAAACCCAATATTGGCTATTCCAGTGTAGGTGTGCACAAAGTCAAGAATGAACAGGATTGGGATATAGCCGTGAACCAGCTTAAAGCGGATTTACTTCATTCGGATGGATTATATGATTCAGAAGTGGTCGGTTCCCAGACCGTTTTAATAGAAGAGTGGATTCAGGGTGAAGAGTATGCCATTGATGGTTATTACAATCAAGATGGTGAACCGGTCATTTTGAATGTCTTCAAACGATTATTCAAGGATGATTACGATACTTCCGATCGAATTTATTATACTTCGAAGTTGGCCATTGATGAAATCTATCATGATGCACTGAAGTTCATGAAGAATATCCAAACGGTCCTTCCGCTTAGGAATTATCCTGTACACTTTGAAATCCGCAAAAAGGGAAACCGGGTGATACCCATCGAAATCAATCCCCTGCGTTTTGCTGGGGCGGGTACAACAGATCTAGGTTACCATGCCTATGGAATGAATATGTATGAACACTATTTTTCAGGAACGAAACCCGATTGGAATCGGATATTGGAAGAGATGGACGATCGAATATATAGCTTTTTCTTTGCAGAGGTTCCGCTTGAAATAAATCCGGAAGATGTTGCACGTATTGATCATGATGGACTTCGTCATGAATTCGAACATGTTTTGGAATATAGGCAGCTTCCTTTTCAAAATGATCGGAGCATGGCTATCATCTTTTATAGAAGTGAGGATTTGAATGAAAATCTCCAATTGCTTCATTTGGATTTAATACCATATTTGACTATAAAACACCTGGTTTTCAACTAAGGGGGGCATCGAAATGAGATTTTCAAAGCTGAATCCTAAAAAATCTCTATTGGCAAAACTATTCTTGTTTTATATTATTCCTTTCGTGATTTTCGCAGGGGCCATGGGCCTTTGCTTTTCCTATATTACTAATAAAATGATCAATGAGAATGTCCTTCCGCAATTCGATGATCGCCTTTCTGAAAATGCCCACAGTTTAGCAGCGAGCCTCAATCCCACTTTGATAAACAAGGCTTCCGAACGGGGCGAAGAGATTAAGCGGAAACTGGATGCCTTTGTTAAAGATAAAAAGGGAATTGAATATGTTTATGTTTTGAAGCGGGAGAATGATGCCGACATGATTGTAGCCTTGAGCGGCAGCGATGACTATATGGTGGAATCCCCCTTCACACCGGAACAGGCAAAATCGATAAATGGAAGCGAAGACGTCTTGAGTGAAATATATAAAGATAAGTGGGGAACACATAAGTCGTACTTTACGCCAATCGAAGGAACGGACGCGATTGTCGGAATCGATATGGATGCAAGCTTCATTGATGAATTGAAAAGCACAATGATATTCTATAATATCTTATTTCTTGCAAGTGCCGTTATATTGGGTGTGCTATGCGCCGTTGTCATCGGGAAAAAGATCTCGGGACCCGTCAATGAACTTGTTGGTTACACGAATGAAATGGCAAAAGGGGACTTAAGTAAATCGATTCCCGTTGGCAGAGAGGATGAGATTGGCGATCTGTCAAATGGATTTGAAGATATGAGATTAAGTTTGTCCCATATTATCCAGAATGTCCGTGAACACGCCCAAACGATGAATCAAACGACAGTTTCCATTCAGCAATCCTTTGAAGAGATGGTGGAATCCTATGGCCATATAGTGACGGGGACAACGGAAGAAGCAAAGGCTTCAGAAGAACGTGCCCATCATATTGACCGGATTTCCAATATGATCAGTGACTTAACGGATACGATCCGTTTAATGAACGAGCAAACGAATGAAATGAATGAATTTACGATGCATGCAAATACACTTGCTGAACAAGGGAGTAAACAAGTGCAGGATGTAACGAGCCAGATGGATAAAATCATGGAAAACGGCCAAGCGAATAAAGCCAATTTGGTGAGCCTGGAAGAGGATGTAGTGAAGATAAATGAAGTGATTGGCCTAATAAGGGTGATTGCTTCCCAAACGAACCTGCTGTCCTTGAATGCGTCCATAGAAGCGGCACGGGCGGGTGATGCTGGCAGAGGTTTTGCCGTAGTCGCTCAAGAGGTGCAAAAATTGGCTGTGCAAACCGATGAATCCATCGATATCATTTCAGAATCGATTATGCGGATTAATGAACAAACAGCCAAAGTCATCCAAAATAATGATGAGAGTTTTCAGGATATACTAAATGGTGTTTCCTTAGTGGAAAACAATGGCGAGATTTTCAATAAGATATTCGAATCCGTAGAGAGATTGCTGAAAGGCACAGAACAATTGGCCGCCCATTCGAAAAAAATCAATGAGTCTTCGGATGAAAGCCTGGCATCCATACAGGAAATTGCAGCGATTTCCGAAGAAGGAGTCGCAACAACGGAGCAAATCTCGGCAGCTGCCATTCAACAAAGTACCATAATGGCTGGATTGAAGGAACAAAATGAAGATTTAGCAAAAGAATCGGCGATTTTAGAAGGAATGGTAGAAAAGTTCATTACGGAAAAATAAATATTTGAAGTAAACATCTACAAAAACCTTTCTTAATTTTGTTTACGGGAGGTTTTTGGAGATAAAATGGGTTCTATCTGAGTTTTTAAACATAGCTGATTGGAACGGAAGGTACGAGACTCCTGCGGGAAAGCGGGTCCAAGGGAGACCACACAGGCGCTAAGCGCGCCGAGGGCGGACCGCCCGCGGAAAGCGAGTGCCTGGAGAGGAAATCAACGTTCCGTTTTACACTCCTTCAAAAAAATGTGACAATCATAAATAATATCGAGTTTATCTACAGTTTGAAACCTCTTTAAACGAGAGGTTTTTGTTTGGAGTAATGCATGTAAGAGTTCCTGTGTAATAGATAGAGTCACTTTCGTTGCTGCTTATTTTTTAATCGAATTGAGAGAGTATTAAAAATTGCTGGAAAAAAGTTTCCCCAAACTATTTGCAATCGCTACCATTTAATGTTATGCTTAGTCTTAATTATTTTTGTTCGGTACTAAGGATACTAAAAGTACTACTTTTCGTTTTCGATGATGACTTAGAGCAAGGATAGTAATACATTGTGCTTAGATGCACTAGGAGGCAACAACAATGGAACAAGGTAAAGTAAAATGGTTTAACGCAGAAAAAGGTTTTGGATTCATCGAACGCGAAAACGGAGACGACGTATTCGTACATTTCTCAGCTATCCAAAGCGAAGGTTTCAAATCTTTAGACGAAGGCCAAGAAGTTACTTTTGAAGTAGAACAAGGTCAACGCGGACCTCAAGCTTCTAACGTTCAAAAAGCATAATTTCAATAACAAAAAAGACGGATCCTTTTTAAAGGGTCCGTCTTTTTTGTTTTGTGAAAATACATAACAAAAAACCCTGCTAAACGATAAGCAGGGTAAATGGTACAAGTAAAGTAAAACGCTTAAAAAGGTTTGACTAAGTATATCATAGTTTTTCTAAAAAATACTAAATTAAATATATTATACGTATCAAGGTAACGATAGGTAATTACTGAAATCATTGATTGAAGGGGCGTAAAGGAATTTATGTCCCTTCTTTTTTTCGCCTGAAGATCAGGGAAGAGGGCAGCATGACCTTTTTGTTAGCAAAAAGGGAAACAAAAAAACGATAGCCCACATATAAAAACATATGGGCACTTTCATTCATTTCTTTGGGAAGTGGAAAAGATTCTTATACATTCAAATATGGATTTGAATATTCAGGGAATTATGTTATATTATAATCAAACGAAGATTTGAATGAGAGGTGTGAGAAGATGACGGAACTGAAAGATATATGTGATGTTCACCTGCATGATGAAGTGAAGGTCAATCGCATTCAAGAGGAAATGGGCCAGGTGGATATATCCAGCATGTCGAAGCTGTTTAAGGTTATAGGCGATGAAAATAGGGCGAAGATAGCTTATGCGCTCTGTACGGACGAGGAATTGTGTGTGTGCGATCTGGCCAATATCATTGGTGCTTCGATGGCGACGACGTCACATCATCTTCGTACCCTTTATAAACATGCAATCGTAAAATATCGAAAAGAAGGTAAGTTGGCTTTTTATTCTTTGGATGATCACCATATTAAGCAATTGATTCTCATTGCATTAGAACATCAGCAGGAGGTAAGGGCCGATGGCTGAGTCCCCAATGAAAACATATCGTATCCAGGGTCTATCCTGCACGAATTGTGCGGCTAAATTCGAGAACAATGTCCGTGAACTAGAGGGTGTAAAGGATGCCAAAATCAACTTTGGCGCCTCGAAGATATCGGTACAGGGCAGCGCGACCATTGAACAGATTGAAAAGGCGGGAGCTTTCGATAACCTGAAGATCCGCGGTGAACAGGAACAGGCAACTCAAAAGGAACCATTTTGGAAGCAAAAAGAAAATATTAAAGTGGTGATTTCGGTTATCTTATTGCTGGTCAGCTGGATATTGGATAATCGATATGCTGATGGAAGCATCATGCCGGTAATCGGTTATGCGGCTGCAATCATAGTTGGAGGATATTCATTATTTGTCAGTGGTTTGAAAAACCTTGTAAGGCTTCGCTTTGATATGCACACCCTTATGACGGTTGCCATTTTCGGGGCGGCCGTGCTTGGTGAATGGGGCGAGGGCGCGACCGTCGTCATTCTATTTGCGATAAGTGAAGCATTGGAAAAATATTCGATGGATAAGGCACGTAATTCCATCGAATCATTAATGAACATCGCACCTAAAGAAGCTTTGATCCGCAGAGGGCATCATGAAATGATGGTTGCTGTTGATGAGATTGAAGTGGGCGACATCATGATCGTTAAACCTGGTCAAAAGCTTGCAATGGATGGCCGGATCATGAAGGGCGCCTCGACACTTAATCAAGCAGCCATTACTGGTGAATCCGAGCCGGTTTTTAAAACGGTTGAGGGTGAAGTATTTGCCGGAACCCTAAATGGTGAAGGGCTGCTCGAAGTGGAGGTCACGAAGCGGGTCGAGGATACGACGATTGCAAAAATCATCCACCTTGTTGAAGAAGCACAGGCCGAAAAGGCTCCTTCCCAAGCCTTCGTGGATAAATTCGCAAAATTTTATACGCCGGCCATCATGCTCATTGCCCTGGCCATTGCGGTATTACCCCCGATCGTGATGAACGGGGATTGGAGTGAATGGATTTATCGGGGATTGGCTGTACTGGTTGTCGGCTGTCCTTGTGCTTTGGTCATTTCTACGCCCATCGCCATCGTGACAGCAATCGGAAATGCTGCGAAACATGGTGTGCTGATTAAAGGCGGGGTCCATTTGGAGGAAGCGGGAGCCTTAAAGGCAATCGCGTTTGATAAAACGGGTACTTTAACAAAGGGCGTACCTGAGGTGACCGATTTCAAAATGTTATCTGATGTGTTGAATGAACAGGACGTGCTGGCTATCGCCGCTGCTTTAGAAAGCAGATCACAGCATCCCCTTGCTACGGCCATTCTTCAAAAGGCGGAAACCTCCGATGTGGACTATCATTCTTTATTGGTGGAGGATTTTACTGCGATCACGGGTAAAGGGATAAAGGGGAAAATCAATCAAGAAATCTATTACATTGGTAAACCCCACCTTTTTGTGGAAGAGGCAGGTTTCGTTTTCTCTGATGATGTGCTTAAATTAATCAGTGGCTATCAAAATACAGGGAAAACGGTGATGGTGCTTGGCGATCAAGTGAAGCTCCTGGCACTCATCGCGGTGTCTGATGAAATAAGGGAAAGCAGTAAGGAAGCCATTCGGAAACTGCATGCTTTGGGCATTGAAAAAACGATCATGCTGACTGGCGATAATATCGGAACGGCAAAAGCGATTGGAGCGGCAGCTGGCGTTCATGAGATTGAGGCGGAGCTATTGCCGCAGGATAAATTGACCATCATCAAACGATGGAAACAAAAATACGATCGAGTGGCCATGGTAGGCGATGGTGTCAATGATGCTCCGGCCTTGGCAGCTTCCACGGTAGGAATCGCAATGGGAGGGGCGGGCACGGATACAGCACTTGAAACAGCCGATATTGCCTTAATGGGTGATGACTTATCGAAGCTGCCTTATACAATCCGCTTAAGCCGCAAAACATTAAAAATCATTAAGCAGAACATCACGTTTTCATTGGTGATTAAAGTCCTGGCCTTATTATTGATAGCGCCGGGCTGGTTAACACTTTGGATGGCGATTTTTGCCGACATGGGTGCGACGCTATTAGTTACATTGAACAGTCTTAGGTTATTGAGAATAAAAGAATAGAATAATATGGGCTCCCAGGTGCATCTTAAGGTGCACCAGGGAGCTTTTATTTTGAGCTTTCCAATTGTTTCATGTGAAACTTTGAAAAAAATAGTCGGTCGTCATATTTTTTATTGAAAGTAAAAGGAAGTCCAATAAAAACGCTTTGCTAAGGGCAGCAACCGTTATGCAAGCGATGCCTGGTATGCAATGTGGCTCGCTTTTAGGCAGCATGACAGTTTGTTTAAGTATAATATAGGGAGTAAGGTATGTACGGAAGGGATTTGAAATGATGGAATTACAGCAGAGGGCAATCTTGGTTGGAGTCAATCTCAACGGTTCAAAGGATTTTGAGTATTCGATGGAGGAATTGGCCAATTTAACGGAAGCATGTGAGGTAGAGGTTGCAGGGACCATCACACAAAATTTGCATCGGGTGAACTCATCACATTTTATCGGTACCGGGAAGATCGAGGAAGTGAAAAATCTCGTTGAGCATAAAGAAGCTAATGTCGTCATTTTTAATGACCAGCTCTCCCCTTCGCAACTTCGTAATCTGGAGAGGGACATGGATTGCAAGGTGATTGACCGGACAATCTTGATTCTGGATATTTTTGCGCATCGGGCGAAAACGAAGGAAGCACAGCTTCAGGTAGAAGTGGCAAAGCTGCAGTATATGCTCCCGCGTCTCGTTGGTTTAAGGGAGTCACTAGGGCGTCAGAGCGGCGGGGTTGGTACAAACAAAGGAGCAGGTGAAAAGCAGTTAGAGCTTGACCGCAGGAGGATCGAGGAAAATATAAGTGTTTTGAATAAAGAACTGGAAGACCTTGTTGCACACAGGCAAACGCAGAGGAAACAGCGGAAAAAGAATGCCATCCCTGTCGTATCCTTAGTCGGTTATACCAATGCAGGTAAATCTTCGATCATGAATGCACTGATTGAGATGTTCCATCCAACTGCAGAGAAGCAGGTGTTGGAGAAGGATATGCTGTTCGCTACGCTTGAGACGTCCGTCCGAAACATTCCGCTGCCGGATAAAAAGGAATTCTTATTGACGGATACGGTGGGATTTGTGTCTAAATTGCCGCATCATCTAGTGAAGGCATTCCGATCCACATTGGAAGAAGTGGTAGAAGCGGATCTGTTGATCCATGTTGTCGATTTTTCCAATCCTAATCATGAGCAGCAAATAGAGATAACGGAAAAGACTTTAAACGATATAGGCATTAAAGGGATTCCGACGATCTTTGCGTATAATAAATCGGACCTTACCGATTTGGTTATCCCTCAGGTGAATCGTGGCTCTGTATATATGTCAGCAAAAAACAAAGTTGGCATCGAGGAATTGATAAATCAAATTCGCAAGCGTATTTTTGTCGACTATACTCACTGTGAAATGCTGATTCCATTTGATCAAGGGCAGCTGGTTTCTTATTTCAATGAAAATGGCCACATAACGGAAACTGAATATGAGGCACTCGGATATCGAATAAAGCTTGAGTGCAAGAAAACCGATTATGAGAAATATAAACGATACGTTATACATCCGGAATGAGCCTGCCTGTTGATAAATTGTTAATGGGTTGTTGATAAGTGGAAAAGTCGATTCGTTAATGTGGATAACTTTTGGTGAAGTGCCTCTGTTCTGCAAAAACAAAGAGAATAACGCCATATAATATGTGAATAAGTTGTGGATAAAAGTGAAAAGACCCAGGAAACCAAGAATTTTCGTTTCTGGGCTTTTTTTTATGTGGACAAAGTGTTGATAAGCAGGTAATCGGAACAAATCAGCCAAAAATATCAGTAAGTATGATGAAAAGTAAGTTTGGATGTAGAAAAATGACGAGGTTTATCACTTATTGTTAGGAAATATAACATGAATATTACATATTGCAAATTTAGTGCCTGGAAATACTTTACACTTTGTATAATGTAACTTGCTTTTCAACATTATAGAATAAAGAATACTCAATTCTCTGATTTATCAGCAGGATTTGAGTTTTTAAGATTAGTAGGGGGGGCTTTTTGTGTTTGAAGGAAACAGGGACCGGGGCGTGGCCAGTGAGAGAATGAGAGAGAAAATAATAAACAAAATGAGAGGTTTTTGGCTGGGAAATCGCCATGACTTGTTAGGTGATTAAATTGATGGAAACCATGTTGGCAATGCTTTCAATCGTTTAAATATGAGGACAGTAGAGAGAATGCACGCAATTCCTCCCTTTTTATTTTTCAAAAATAAATGTTTGGAAGGAGAAATAGTGGATGAGTATGACGAGCCCGTTAAAAGGTGGTCTAGAGATTAACTTTCAGGAAGCGGAGAGGGGATTATCCCCAAGGGAAGCTTTGGAAGAATCAAATCGATGTTTATACTGCTATGATGCCCCATGTATCCAAGCCTGTCCGACAGGAATAGATATTCCCGGTTTTATCAAGAAGATAGCATCAGGTAATTTTAAAGGATCGGCCAAGACAATCATGACGGCAAATCCTGTCGGTGCCAGCTGTGCGCGGGTATGTCCGACTGAAGAGTTATGTGAGGGGGCATGTGTCCTGAACCATTCTACAAAGCCGATCATGATCGGCAATCTCCAGCGTTATTCCACAGATTGGGCCATCCAAAATAAACAAGCCCTATTCAAGGCCGGGAAGAAGAATGGCAAAAAAGTTGCCATTGTAGGAAGCGGTCCGGCGGGTTTGTCTGCAGCAAGGGAGCTAGCCTTGCTTGGCTACAGTGTAACCATTTTCGAAGCTGAAAAGAATCCAGGCGGATTAAATACTTACGGAATTGTATCGTTCCGTTTACCTCAGAGCATTTCTTATTGGGAAGTCGAACAAGTAAAGAGTTTGGATGTTGATATTAAAACGAATACACGGGTCGGGGTGGATGTTTCCGCAAATCAGCTGACTGCCGACCATGATGCGGTCATTTTAGCGATAGGCATGTCCGATGTTCCTAAGCTTGGGATTGAAGGGGAGGATTTAGCTGAAGTTTATGATGCAATCGATTTCGTAAAGGCAACGAAAACAGGGACAATCACTGATAAATTCATTGGGAAGAAGATGGCGGTGATTGGGGCTGGAAACACGGCGATCGATGCCGCGACCTGTTCTATTCGCCTGGGCGCCGAACAGGTGAGCATTATTTATCGTCGTACCCAAAAGGAAATGACTGCCTATGATTTTGAATATGAGTTTGCCAAACAAGAAGGTGTCGGTTTTCACTGGCTGACTGCCCCCTCCAGGATCCTATCGGATGAAAGCGGTCAGGTAACGGGTATCGAGTGCGTAAAAATGGTGCTTAGCGAGGCAGGTGAAGATGGCCGGCGCCGTCCAGTCCAAATTACCGGATCAGAGTTCGTCATTCCGGTCGATGGCGTCATTCGTGCCATAGGCCAATCAAGGTATGTAGGATTGATTGAACAGTTCGGCATCCAACATGATGATGGCGTCGTAACATTGGAGGGTGATTCCTACAGGACATCGAATGAAAAGATATTTGCGTGCGGTGACGTGATCTTCGGAAAAGGCCAAGGTGAGGCAATGGTTGTTTCAGCTGCCCAACAAGGGAAAAAGACAGCCTATGAAATTGACTCGATTTTGATGGGCGAAGCGGTGGATATTGCTTAAATAACTATGAAAAATAGGAGGCTTATCATGGCTGATTTATCAATTGATCTTGCAGGTATTAAATCTCCCAATCCTTTTTGGCTTGCTTCAGCACCACCTACTAATTCGGGTTATCAAGTTCAGCGTGCATTTGAAGCTGGCTGGGGAGGAGCTGTTTGGAAGACATTGGGTGACCCCATCCTGAATGTCTCATCACGTTTTGCAGCGGTCAGTTTTAATGGACAAAGAGTTGCCGGGTTCAACAATATAGAATTGATAACGGACCGTCCGCTGGAAGTGAATCTGAAGGAAATATATGAAACGAAGAAGAGGTTCCCTGATCATGCAATCATTGCATCGGTGATGGTGGAGCCACAACAGGAAAAGTGGCATGAGATCATCAAGCGCATAGAAGATGTAGGGGTCGATGGTTACGAGTTGAACTTTGGCTGCCCGCACGGTATGGCAGAGCGTGGGATGGGAGCTGCTTCGGGACAGGTTCCAGAACTGGTTGAAAAGCAAACATACTGGGCGAAGGAAGCTGCATCCAAACCAGTCATCGTCAAGCTTACACCCAATATAACCGACATTACGGTTACGGCCGAAGCGGCGGTGCGCGGCGGTGCGGATGCAATAAGCATGATCAATACGATCAACAGCTTGGCAGGAGTGGATATCCATTCATGGAATACGATTCCCCATGTAGGCGGCAAGGGTGCTCACGGAGGGTATTGCGGTCCCGCTGTGAAGCCGATTGCTTTGAATATGGTGGCAGAGTGTGCAAGGAATAAAATGATCAATGTTCCCATTTCGGGAATTGGCGGCATTTCAAATTGGCAGGATACGGTGGAATTTTTGCTGATGGGTTCGACTGGAGTGCAAATTTGCACGGCTGCCATGCATCACGGTTTTAGAATAGTTGAAGACTTGATCGATGGACTGTCCAATTATCTTGATGAAAAAGGGATATCCTCCGTGATGGATATTGTCGGTAAGTCCGTACCGCGCTATTCCGACTGGGGGAACTTAGATCTTAATTATAAGGTCGTTGCGCGCATTAATAATGATGTGTGCATTAACTGCAATAAATGCCATATAGCGTGTGAAGATACATCTCATCAATGTATAGATATGTTAAAGGACACGTCAGGCAGCTCATTCTTGAGAGTGCGCGAAGAGGATTGCGTAGGCTGTAATCTTTGCTCGATCGTCTGTCCGGCAGATGGGGCGATCGATATGATCGAATTGACAAATGAATTACCGCCAATGACGTGGAATGAACGCCAATCGTTCCTTGGGGGCATAAGCAGTGAAAGTGTTGATTTCGTAAAATGATGGAGGGGTCGAATATGAAGAAAATCATTAAAAATGGAACGATTGCAACGGCTGCAGATACGTATCAAGCGGATATATTGATTGAAAATGAGAAGATTGCAATGATTGGCAAGGACCTGTCGGCTGAGGGGGCTGAAATCATTGATGCAAAAGGCGCTTATATTTTTCCGGGGGGCATTGATCCGCATACCCATCTCGATATGCCGTTTGGCGGGACAACGACAAAGGATGATTATGAAACAGGTACAATCGCTGCTGCTTATGGCGGCACGACAACGATCATCGATTTTTGCCTGACCGAAAAAGGGGTGCCTTTAAAGAAAGCAATTGAAACATGGCATGAAAAGGCCAATGAAAAAGCGGCCATAGATTATGGTTTTCATTTAATGATCAGTGAGATTAATGATGAAGTATTGGCTGAGTTGCCAAGTATCATCGATAATGAAGGGATTTCGTCCTTTAAAGTGTTCATGGCTTACAAGAATGTTTTTCAAGCGGATGATGCCACGCTATACCGCACTTTGTTGCATGCAAAGGAACTTGGCGCACTTGTCATGGTTCATGCTGAGAATGGTGATGTCATCGATTATCTTACAAAGCAGGCGCTTGCCGAAGGGAACACCGATCCAATTTACCATGCATTAACAAGGCCTCCGGAGCTTGAAGGGGAAGCAACTGGACGTGCAGCTAAACTGACGGAAATGGCAAATGGCCAGCTCTATGTCGTTCATGTCACCTGTGAAGATGCGGTTGAAAAGATCACTGAGGCAAGGAATAAAGGGGTGGATATTTGGGGTGAGACTTGTCCGCAATATTTGGTTCTTGACCAGTCTTATCTTGAAAAGCCCCATTTTGAAGGATCTAAGTATGTATGGTCCCCGCCGTTAAGGGAGAAGAAAAACCAGGAAGTGCTATGGAATGCTTTGAAAATGGGGCAGCTGCAAACGATTGGCTCCGATCAATGCTCTTTTGATTTTAAGGGACAGAAGGAACTTGGACGTGAAGATTTCACGAAAATACCGAACGGCGGCCCAACGATCGAGGACCGCATGAGTATCCTCTTTTCTGAAGGGGTCATGAAAGAGCGCATTACTTTGAATCAATTCGTCGACATGACCTCTACGCGTGCTGCCAAACTATTTGGGTTATTCCCTAAGAAAGGGACGATTGCCGTAGGATCGGATGCTGATATTGTCATTTTTGACTCGAAAGTTGAAAGAGCCATTTCTGCAGATACTCATCACATGGCGGTGGATTATAATGCGTTTGAGGGTATGGAAATTACGGGTGAGCCGGTTTCCGTTTTATCGAGAGGTCAATTCGTCATTAAAGACAAACAATTTGTAGGCGAAGCTGGAAAAGGACAATTCTTGAAACGGGCAAAATATAATTCGGCGCTGAAGCCGGATACCGGGAAAAAGCTTACAGTCTAACTTCGGTAAGGAATCTTGCAAATTAAATTAGGGGGATTTTTATGAGTGAGAAAAAAGATTATTTAAAGTCTCCCGATTTGCTGCCTATACCTCATAGTGAGAAAAACATAAGTGCAGCCGGATTTGGTTTCATTTGGGTGGGCATGGCTGTAGTATTGGCTGCCTTCGCGATCGGTGGGAACGGTGTTCAAAGTTTATCCTTAGGCTGGGTCGTTCTTGCAACGGTCATTGCCTGTGTGGTTCTCGGCTTTTTGATGACAATGACAGGGGATATTGGTATTGAACATGGAATATCATTTCCAGTCTATATGAGGGCGCCGTTCGGTACGATTGGCACCCACATCCCTTCGGTTGTACGCGGTTTTGTAGCGTCATGCTGGTTCGGCCTCAATACTTACTTTGGAGCCACTGCAATGAACGCTATCTTTACAACTCTTTTTGACTTTGATAATTGGTTTATCTACTTCCTCATTTTTGCCGTTTTACAATTAGTCAACACGGCAATGGGAATAAAGTCGATTGAACGATTCGCCGACTTGGCGGCGCCCGTCATCATTCTAATTTCTGGATGGATGTATTTCACCCTATCCGATCAGGCTGTGGCCCAAGGAAGGGAGGTATGGTCCTGGATTGAAAGTCCGGTCACTGGCGGGGCCGCCGCAACGGCTTTCATGGTCGTCATTATGGCAAATATGGGATTTTGGGGCACATTGACTGCAGATATGCCGACGCTTTCCCGCTATATAAAGGCACCAAAAAATGAAAAAAATTGGTTCAAGCGCAATAAGGGGCAAATAATTGGGAATATTATCACCTATCCCATCACCCAGACGTTCATGGTGATTATCGGAGCGGTTTCTTATATGGCTGTTTCCAATTATGACCCTGTAGTTGCCATACAGGGATCAGCAAATGGAATTGCTCTCGGCGTCCTTTTGATCATGATCGTATTTGCTCAATGGTCGACGAATACTACGGCCAATGTCATTCCCGCAGCTACCATTTTCTCCAATGTCATGGGTCCTAAAATGCCATTTTGGGCGGGAGTCGTTGTAGCGGGGGTTATTGGGATAGTAGTTCAGCCATGGAGCCTGTTCGGCATCATCATAGAAGTTTTATTAATAATAGGTGGAATCCTGGCATCGATTGTCGGCATCTTGGTAGCGGATTACTATTTCCTTCGTAAACGGAGAGTGAATGTAGAAGAACTCTATGAAAGTGAAGGCCAGTATAAGTACTTGAATGGAGTGAATTGGGCAGGAATCATTTCTTGGGTGATTGGAGGAATCGGTGCCACGATTTTTTCAAATTATTCGTTTATTATCGGTTTTCTTCTCGGCGGTGCTAGTTATTTTATATTAGCTAAGTATTGGTGGTTCAAGCGATATGAACAAGCTGAAATCATCGATCCGAGCGATGAGAAATATTTAGGCATTTCAGTTGGAAGGGATTGGATAATTGGGGAAGGTCCAGAACTTGAGGAAGAGTTGGTTTTTACGGCTTCGACCGGCAAGGAGAACGTTTGAAAGGGGGAATGGAAATGTCCGAATATCAAGAGTATCGCTTAGAAAGGGAACAAATCGATTTTTTGCTTGAAAGAGGATATCGAATCACCCGAGTTTCCGAAAGTTTAAGTGGAGCCTTTCTCGATTTTGAACTGATTGAAGGAACGAAGCAGGAATGGAAGCAATTGAACATCAAAACCCCGGAAGGAAGGAAATACTTCTCTACATTGCTTTTCAAAAAAAAATTGAATTGAAATAGTTGCGGACCGGGCCTATTCCTCACGAATGGGTCCTTTTTGTTCGAGTTTTTTGTAGAATTTTGACGTTAGATTTTCTGACAAGTGTCTGGAGATTTAAGGGTTGTCCGTTTATAATAGATTTTAAAGCAGTTTTATAAAAGGATGTGGCTGGATGAATACATCGATTACAATCGAGGAAATTCTAACACGCAAGCATTTTAATCTGACGGATATAATTGCAGGCAGCAGTGGGATAAAGCGTCAAGTGAAGTGGGTCCACTGCATGGAAGTCACCCAAATCAGCCATTTGTTAAATGGAAACGAACTGATACTGACTACCGGTTTAGGGTGGAAAGACTGCGATGACACATTTCTATCCTGCTTAAGACAATTAATAGA
Source organism: Peribacillus sp. 05N428 (assembly GCF_056397085.1). Classification (NCBI taxonomy): domain Bacteria; kingdom Bacillati; phylum Bacillota; class Bacilli; order Caryophanales; family Bacillaceae; genus Peribacillus; species Peribacillus sp. 05N428. Next base: position 31,961 of record NZ_JBFTMS010000025.1, read on the forward strand.
ATGCGATGCAGCTGGACTCTGTATAGAGATTGGCGCCAACACCATGGCAGTGCCGCAATGTGCCATCGATCTCGCTAATGAACGGCAATTCCCTATCATCCTATTTCATGAAGAAGTCCCTTTCGTGGAAATCACGCAGGATATACATTCCCTTATCATCAATAAACAATATCAGATGATCTCCAACTTAGAAAACTACTCACAGCAGTTAAATAAAAATCTCCTCGAAATTGACCATTATGAACCAATTCTAAAATTTCTCCACAGCTATTTAAATGTACAGGTTATTCTTATCTTTAATGAAAATGATATAGCCAGCATTCCAAAAATAAAGAAAAAAACAACCTATCAAATGGTAGCGGACATATATGAAGAGAAGCGGAAATTGGATAAAACCGTTCTTGGACAGCCGATTCAAGTGCTTGGTGAAAATTATGCTGAACTGCTCATTTGCAGCAACGGCAGGGAGTTGACTGATTTTGATTCATTGATCTTGGATCGAACGGCTACCGCATTGGCACAGCATCTATTAAGGGAGTTATATATAGAAGAAAAGAAAATGTCGGAAGAAAGTATATGGCTTACAAATTGGATCGAAGGTGAATATAGTGACGAAGCAATCCGGGAAAGGCTTTCCTATATTGATCCGAAAATGCAGTTGGATGGCGGAATTGTTTGCATTTGCAAACAACACCCAAAGTATAATAAAAATTCTGCAAAATTAGATGGAACCTATTTTAAGATAATGTTTAGAACTGTTTTTGAACAGTACGGCTTTCAGATATTTTCCATGGAAATACATCAGCATCTTGTTTTTATTTTAGGTGATAACCGTTCATCCGAAGATTGGAAATCAAGGGTTACAAGCGCGGTGGATCGAATCATGAAAATGGATGTAAGCGGGCGTAATCGTATGGGGCTGCTTTCCATTGGTTTTGGTAAGCATGTTCAAAGGTTAAGTGAGATTTATAAAAGTTATGAAACGGCCCGTGAGACGTTGCTGCTTCAGGATACATTACCAGAGGATAACAGGAGCTTCTTTTATCAGGACTTACATATGCATCGCATGATTTCACTCATAAATAAACATGGCAATCTGGAGGAAACGGTATATGAATATTTAGGTCCTGTCATTGAATACGACAAGCAAAACAATGGAGAGCTAATGCCTACCCTGAAGACATACCTTGCCTGTAACGGTTCTAAACAGGAGACATCAAAACAATTATTCATTGTCCGGCAAACGTTATATCATAGGCTTGAAAAATTGGAGAAACTGCTAGGTTCTGATTTTATGCGTTCCGATAAGCGTCTGGGCCTTGAATTCATGATTTTTGCATTGGACTTCTTACAATACAGCAGCAGGAAGATCAGCGGGAAGTATGTAGATAAATATATTGGGAGATGAAAAGATAGTAAGACTGAAGGGTGTCCAGGGGACATCCTTTTTTTGTATTCAAGGAAAGGGAGGCAGATAACAAGGTTAATGCTGACATCAAAATGGCCTATATAGCTCCTTGATGTCAGCATCTTTTATTAATATTCATCTTTTTTGGAAAGGCAGCGGTCACATTCCAAGAGGTAGGATTCAGCTTGTTCAATGATATGGGTCCCGCATTCCGTACATTGTTTAGGCGGCAGTGTCCTGAAGAATTCCAATGGGTTTTTGGTTTGCATGATGATTCCTCCTTATGATTTGGTTTAATCAGTCTTCGTGTTTGGAAAGGCAGCGGTCACATTCCAGGAGATAGGATTCAGCTTGTTCAATGATATGGGTCCCGCATTCCGTACATTGTTTAGGCGGCAGTGTCCTGAAGAATTCCAGTGGATTTTTGGTTTGCATGATGATTCCTCCTTATGATTTGGTTTTAATCAGTCTTCGCGTTTGGAAAGGCAGTGGTCACATTCCATCAAGTAAGATTCAGCTTGTTCAGTGATATGGGTTCCGCACTCCGTACATTGTTTAGGTGGCAGTGTCCTGAAGAATTCCAGTGGATTTATAGTTTGCATGATGGTTCCTCCTTTTTGATTTTGGTTTAATCAGTCTTCGCGTCTGGAAAGGCAGCGGTCACATTCCATTAAGTAGGATTCAGCATGCTCGATAATATGGTCACCGCACTCAGGGCAATGTTTAGCAGGGATATTGTTAAAAAACTCAATGGATTTTTTCATTTGCATGATGATTTCCTCCTTTTAATGTTAGATATATTTTCCGGTCGCTTTATTCTTCACGTTTGGAAAGGCAGCGATCGCATTCCATCAGATAGGAATTTGAATGGTCCACCTGTGTTTCACCACATTCCGGGCAATGTTTAAATGAATCGATTATGAGTAAATCTGATTGATTTGCTTGCATGTCTCGCTCCCCCCCTCTTTATAGTACAGTTTTTGCTGTTTGCTTGTTGTTATAATACAGTATATACCCGAATCTGAAAAATGTATAGGTATTTTACAGAAAATTTGAAATTTTTTTCACCCATAGTGTGAAAACCCTATTGGAAAGGGATTTATCATCTGTATATTTTTTTATTTTTCTCCACGGCAAGTAGGAAATGAAAGAAATAATGCTTTTTATAAAACGAAAAAACAATCAGGGACTGAAACGGACAAACAATTTTCAATGTGTTGAGTGGGGCATTAATATAACAGATGGGAAACAGGAAGTTGAGTGATTATTGAATGCCTGTTTCACAGTCGATGTAACATAAAAGAGCTTGTTCTAAAGTGTCAGCCAAATCCAAACGGCAGCGATTATATGTAAGTTCCTGTCAGTATGGTTTTAATACTTCAGTAAAGAGGTAACTTGCTAGTAGAAGTACAATAATGGGAGGTAGCATATGTCGAAAGCGATGATTATCGTCAATCCATCTTCAGGCAAGGAAAAGGCAGGGAAGATTTTGCCGAAAGCGGAAAAGGCACTAGGGCAACTTTTTGATGAGGTATGCGTTCGTAAAACGGAAGGAGAGGGGGATGCGACGGGTTTTGCAAAGGAGGCCTGTGCAGATAGATTCGATGCTGTCATTTCCATGGGTGGTGATGGAACGGTGAACGAGATAGTGAATGGCTTGGGCGAACAGCAGCATCGGCCTATCTTCGGGATCATTCCACTAGGAACCATCAATGATTTCGCCAGGTCTTTGGGAATACCACTGAATCCCAATGCAGCCATCGAGATATTGAAGGATATGCATATTAAGGAATCGGACATAGGGAAGATCAATGACCGTTACTTCATGAATGTGTTGGCGGTAGGGGCAATCGCGGAGGCCACCTATAATGTTACCGTTGAACAAAAAACCCGTCTTGGGTCTTTTGCCTATTTCATTGAAGGAGCAAAAGCGATCATTAAAAAGACTCCGTTTCCTTTAACGGTTGAACATGATCACGGGAAGTGGATGGGGGAGGCTCATTTACTAATTGCAACCATGACTAACTCTGTCGGCGGTTTTGAACAACTTGCACCAGAGGCGGAAGTGAATGATGGAAAGCTGCACACATTCATCATTAAGGATTTATCTCTTCCTCTCATCGTCAAGATCATTCCCAGTTTGATCAGGGGGGAGATCATGGGGAATGACGAAGTTGAATATATTAAAACATCCAAGCTCCATTTAACCACGTCAGAGGAACTTGCAGTCAATATCGATGGCGATGAAGGCATTCTTCTACCTTGCCAGGCAACTGTACTGCATAAACATCTTCGTCTATTCGTCCCGGGAACTAAATGAGTCGTTTAGTTCCCATTTCTTTCAACATGTGGGGAAAGCTGATCATGGTTTAGCCAATCAGCTTTTATCTTTGCGGGTGTTCATCGTACACAACGTAAGCTCCTTCGCTTTTGATAAAAGGTATCATTATTCAGAGGGATTCCAGGTTAGAATAGTTAATGCATGATTGACTGGGTATAAATATGTTACGCTTATAGTTATGATTATAGATGAGAGAGGAAGTTAGATGTTTGTATGGAGTTTTTTCTTGTTATATTAGCGCTTCTTATATTGATTGGAGTGTCTAATGTAATTAACCATTTTATACCCTTTATACCTGTACCATTAATACAAATAGCACTCGGTGTCATATTGGCACTTTTACCCCTGGGTATGCATGTTGAGATGGAGACGGAATTATTTTTGCTATTATTCATCGCACCCCTATTGTTCAATGATGGCAAAAATGTACCCCGAACAGCACTGTGGAAGTTGAGAGCACCCATTCTGATGCTTGCACTGGGCCTCGTATTCATAACGGTTTGGGCAGGCGGATATTTAATTAATTGGATGATCCCTTCGATCCCATTGCCGGCAGCGTTCGCTTTGGCGGCCATTTTGTCACCTACGGATGTAGTGGCAGTAAGCGCTTTGGCGAGTCGGGTCAAATTGCCGAAGAGCATCATGCACCTTCTCGAAGGCGAAGGGCTGATGAATGATGCCTCAGGTTTAGTTGCCTTTAAGTTTGCCGTTGCAGCTACAGTCACAGGTGTTTTCTCCTTAGTCGACGCAACCTTCAGTTTCATATGGATTGCAATTGGTGGGTTTGTAGGTGGAGCGGTACTAGCTTTCATCATTATCAGGCTTCGCGTATTCCTTCGCCGTTTAGGGATGGAAGATGTCACGATGCATATGCTTATCCAAATCCTGACTCCTTTTATTATTTTCCTCGCTGTGGAACATTTCCACCTTTCTGGGATTTTGGCAGTCGTGGCTGGGGGAATTGTCCATGCCATTGAACGAGATCGGGAAATTTCACCAACAGTGGAACTTCAAGTCGTTTCAAAGAGTACCTGGTCCGTCATTTTATATGTATTGAATGGTCTTGTATTCGTTTTGCTTGGCTTGCAAATCCCAAGCGTTGCGAAAACGATCTTTCAAGATCCAGCCTTTAATAATGGACAAGTGATCCTTTATATCGTGATCATTACACTTTTCCTTTTCGCTTTACGATTCATTTGGCTTACGGCTGCCTGGTCGATTGGCTGGATGACGAAAAAAGCTGGAGCCCAAAAACCGGACTTCAAAGCGGCCGGGATCATTACCATTTCCGGTGTTCGCGGAGCTGTAACGTTAGCGGGTTCGTTCTCGATTCCATATGTGTTGGCAGATGGAAGTCCTTTTCCTGAGCGTTCGTTAATCATTTTCATTGCAGCAGGTGTCATATTGCTGACACTGATTGTTGCGAGTGTATTTCTGCCAATCGTGGCACGATCGGAAGAAGAGGAAGTGGTGGATAAGCAGGCTGACAAAACGAAAGCTGCTGCCATCCAATCACATCAAGCCGCTATTCGGGTGATTGAGTCCCAAATGACAGATGAAAACCGGGAAGCGGCTTTGTCGATCATTTCCAGGTATTGTACCAAGATCAATGAACTGTCCTATGTAGAACAGGAGAAAGAACCGGCTGCATTAAGGGAAGAAGAGAAGGATCTTCGCTTCAAGGCCCTTGAAGCAGAGCAAAGATTCCTGGATAAACTTATTAAGGATGAAAAAGTGGACCGGGAGACGGCGTATATATGCAAGGAATATATCCAGCGTATGGAAGGTGCCGTAACAAATCGACTGAAGTTCCGTTTTTTTAGGTCAGTAACGCTGTTCAGGAGAAGTATGCTGAGGGTTTTAAAATTATTTTTCCCTAATAAAAGTGAAATAAGAAAAATCAATCTTAAGAGATTGGAAAAGGTCAGGGATCTTAAAATCAGGATGTATAAAGCCGCCATCCAAGAGATACAGGCCGGAATTACAGCCGATAATCATAAGACATCCTCGATGATCATAGACGAGTATAAAGTGTTAATTTTAAAATGCAAGCGTGAGAACAGAGGACGTACCCCGAGTAAAATGGCCGAGTATGAAAGAGAGCTGTTCTATAAAGCGATCCAGGCAGAACGGGACGAAGTGCAGGATATGTTTGAAAAACGACAAATCTCCCGTGATGTTGCCAACATACTCCGCCAGCAAATAAATTTACGAGAAGCACTGACTATCAATGAAAATACACATTGATTATACAGAAGGAGCACTGTCGATATATTCGACAGTGCTCCTTCCGGTTTGGGAAGGGAATATCCGACGGGGCATCGAATCATTATTGTATCCAATAATTGATGAAAGAGAGTGTGCTTAATGGAAAAGGAAATCGAGACCATAACTTTAATGCCTTATTTACCGGAACACCTTAACCAGCTTTCCCAGTTTTATTTACCGAATACACAAACCCCTTTTTCAGCTCTGCCGGATGAGTCACTGAAATATTGCCGGGAAGATTGCGACAGGCACCCTGTCGTAATATTGGCTAAGGGTATCCCAGTTGGCTTTTTCGTTTTACACATTGGCGAAAACATCACCCCTTTCACCAGCGATAAAAAAGCGATATTGCTCCGGGGATTCCTTGTTGATCAAAAACATCAGGGAAAAGGGATTGGAAAGAAAGCCTTGCAAAGCCTTCCGGAATTCGCAAAAGGGATTTTTCCAAACAAGGATTCGATCATTCTGGCAGTGGACGTCATGAACGTGAACGCAAAAACGCTTTATGCGAAATCGGGGTTTCAGGATACAGGCATTCAGAAGGAAGGCAGAAGCGGGTTGATGGAGATAATGGAATATAGATTGGATATGGTGAACAAGGATATCGAATAAGGGGAGGAATAACAAATAAAATTGGCTAATGGACTTTTCCAAAAGGGGAGGTCTTTTTTGTCCAATTTGTTACAGGTTTCGTTATGTATCCGATGATTTTAGAAGGGCTGCTTTTAATAATGCTGCTGCCTTATGGTACACTTTACTTATTGCAAAATCTTAATCGAGGTGTAGTCCTAATGAAAACAGTCGTAGTCGTAGGTGGAGGCATTACCGGTTTATCAACCATGTATTATTTACAAAAGGCAGTTAAAGCGAGGAGTCTCTCCGTACGATTAATATTAATAGAAGGAAATGAGGAACTAGGCGGTAAAATAAGGACTGTGCACGATGGTCCTTTTAAAATTGAAGCGGGGGCCGATTCGATCGTTGCCCGGAAACAGAATATACAGCCATTTCTTAAAGAATTGAACCTGGAGGATCAAGTCGTCTATAATACGACGGGAAAATCATTCATCCATACTGATGGGATGCTGAAGGGAATCCCCGAAGATGCCCTATTCGGAATACCAATGAGCCTGGAGTCACTGGCCAAAAGTGATCTGGTTTCCGCCCAAGGGAAGGTCGACGCCTTAAAGGATTTCTACACAAAAAATGAGACATTTACGAAGAATGACTCCATCGGTTTATTTCTTGAAAGTTTCTTAGGCAAGGAATTGGTGCAAAAGCAGATATCGCCAGTCCTATCAGGTGTTTACTCAGGAAAATTAAATGAATTGACCATTGCCAAAACACTGCCGGAGATGCTGGATTATAAAAATGAATATGGCAGTATAATACGAGGCCTATCGGAAAATAAGCAGAAATACAAAAGCAAGGGGAATAAGAAGTTCCTTTCGTTTAAAAATGGCTTATCAACACTGGTGGAAAGAATAGAGGAAAGCCTCGATATGGTCGAGATATTAAAAGGGGTCAGTGTAGATGAAATCGGAAGAAATGATGAGGCGTACATCGTTTCATTGGCAAACGGTGAAACGCTGGAAACGGACTTTATCGTATTGAGTACACCGCATACAATTGCCCAGAAATTATTGGGGGATCGGGAGTTGGATGAGGATTTCGACGGCTTGATCAATAGTTCGATGATTAGCGTTTATCTTGGATTCGATATCCCGGACAGCATGCTTCCAAAAGACGGGACAGGTTTCATTGCAGGTGATAATAGTGATTTGATCTGCAATGCATGTACCTGGACAAGCCGGAAATGGGAGCATACTTCTGAAAACAGTCAGCTTTTGGTAAGGCTTTTTTATAAAAGCTCAAGTCCGGAATATGAAAGATTACGGTCCCTTACAAACCAGGAATTGATCTCTGTGGCTTTACACGACATTAAGAACAGTCTAAGCATTTCTGGGAATCCAATTACGAGTGAAGTGACGAAATGGCATGAAAATATGCCGAACTACCATATTAAACATCCTCAAATCGTTCAATCCCTGGAGGCGAAAATCTCCGAGAATTATCCGAATGTTTTACTTGCGGGCTGTTCATACAATGGTGTCGGAATCCCGGACTGTATTGCTGATGGGGAAAAGAAAGCGCAAGAGATATGTCTGAAGTTGTAAAAGGGGGACTGCCAGACGGCAGTCCTTTTTTTAATGAATGCCGGAAATTCCGTTTGAAGTTTCCGGCATTTCCTGTATAATGATATTCGTAAAATTAAACTGAAAGTTTACTTATATAAAACTTTATCTACTGTGTGTTTACTATAAGTAAACCGATTGAGGGTTATGGAATGCAAATTGGAAAAAAAATAAAGAACCTTCGCTTGAAAAAAGGATTGACCCAGGAAGAATTGGGCGAAAGAACGGATTTAAGCAAAGGATATATCTCACAGTTGGAAAGGGATCTTAGTTCCCCTTCGATTGAAACTCTTTTCAATATTTTAGAAGTACTCGGCTGCAAGCCTAAACAGTTCTTCGATGATGAGGATCAAGTCCAAAAAGTAGTGTATGAAGAAGAAGCACAAACATTTTTCATCGATGAAGAACGGGGATACCAAATTCAGTGGCTCGTGCCTGAATCGAATGAAAAGGAAATGGAACCTATTCGCCTGACTCTCCAGGAAAAAGGGGAGTTCAAACAATTTGAACCATCCTTGTCGGAAACATTCGGTTATGTATTAAGCGGAAGAGTCATTGTAAAGCTGGGTACACATACGTATTTCGTCAAGGCAGGGGAATCGATTTATTTTCATGCTTCAGATGAACATCAAATCATCAATGATTTTGAAGGTCCGTCCGAGTTATTACTCGTGGTGACGGAATCATACTTATAGAATTCAAAAAAATGCAATCGTTGAAGATTGATGAGTAAGGGAATGGAGAGAGGGAAGAAGCTATGGCAAATGGGAATATAATACGCTTCGATCAGGTTACGAAGCAATTTGATGATGAAACGGTGGTTCTCGATAATGTTAGTTTTGAAATCGAGAGAGGGAAGTTCTATACGCTATTGGGTCCTTCCGGGTGTGGGAAGACCACGATCCTTCGTTTGATTGCCGGATTTACGGAAGCTTCCAAAGGTGATATTTACTTTGAAGGGAAAAAGATCAATGATGTGCCAGCCAATAAAAGGCAAGTGAATACGGTATTTCAAGATTATGCACTGTTTCCGCATTTAAATGTGTTTGAAAATGTAGCATTTGGTCTTCGGATCAAAAAAATGAAGAATTCGGAAGTGGAAATCAAGGTGAAGGAAGCCCTCAGCTTTGTTAATTTGGAGGGGTATGAAAAACGGGAGATCAGGGAAATGTCCGGCGGTCAGCGGCAACGGGTAGCGATTGCGAGGGCTATTGTTAATGAACCTGAAGTCATCCTCCTGGATGAACCGCTATCTGCCCTTGATTTGAAATTGCGTACAGAAATGCAATATGAATTGCGGGAGCTGCAACAGAGGCTGGGAATCACGTTTATCTTCGTCACTCATGACCAAGAGGAAGCATTAGCGATGTCAGATGAGATTTTTGTCCTTAACAAAGGGAAAATCCAGCAAAGCGGGACCCCTACGGATATTTATGATGAACCGCTGAATCGATTCGTTGCCGATTTCATCGGTGAGTCCAATATTGTAAAAGGAAAAATGATTGAAGATTACCTCGTGGAATTCGTCGGCAGACAGTTCGAGTGTGTTGACCAAGGATTGAACAGTAATGAAGCTGTCGATATTGTCATCCGCCCGGAAGATTTGGAGATTACTTCCGTCGATCGCGGAAAACTGCAAGTTCGGGTGGACTCCCAGCTATTTCGCGGTGTTCATTATGAAATCAGCTGTTATGACCATGATGGAAATGAATGGCTTGTCCAATCAACGAAAAAAGTGGCAGTCGGAGATGAAATAGGTCTTTATTTCGAACCGGAATCGATCCATGTCATGCGATTGGGTGAAACTGAAGAAGAATTCGATAAGCGTCTGGAAGCGTATCATGATGGGGAAAGTCATGAAGAATAAAATATCCCGTAATATTTACTTCATACCCTATGTCTTATGGATTGCTTTATTCGTGATCGCACCCATTTTGTTAATCCTTTACTATTCCTTCTTTGACATTGAAGGCAATTTATCATTGATTAACTATCAAAAGTTCTTTACGCCAGTATATTTAAAAATGACATTAAGCTCATTTTGGTATGCTTTCCTGATTACGGGGATATCCCTTTTAGTCGCTTACCCGACAGCTTATTTGTTAACGAAAACCAAGCATAAGCAATTGTGGCTTTTGCTGATTATCGTGCCTTCCTGGATCAATTTACTTTTGAAGGCTTATGCCTTCATTGGAATTTTTGGCACGTATGGTGTGGCGAATGGTTTTCTGGAGGCAGTAGGAATCGGAAAGCAGCAGATTCTCTTTACGGATTTCAGCTTCATATTCGTCTCGGTTTATATTTTCATACCGTTTATGATTTTACCGATATTCAATGCGCTTGATGAAATGAATCCAACCCTTTTGGATGCGGCCAATGACTTGGGAGCGTCCCGATGGATGACATTCCGCCGTGTCATTTTTCCGTTGACATTAGATGGGGTAAAGACGGGATGCCAAGTAGTCTTCATCCCGGCACTTTCATTGTTCATGCTTACAAGATTGATTGCCGGTAACCGAGTCATTACGCTTGGTACGGCTATCGAGCAGCACTTCCTTGTAACACAGGATTGGGGAATGGGTTCCACGATCGCGGTATTTTTGATTATTATAATGTTCCTGATTATGTTTGTAACGGGTAACCGAAAGCAGGGTGTGTAAATTGGGCAATAAATTATCACCAATATCAAAAGCGTTTCTCGTTTTGATTTTTCTCATTCTCTATGCACCGATTTTCTTTTTAGTCTTTTACTCTTTTAACAGCGGTGGAACGATGTATGACTTCAAAGGGTTCACGATGGAGTGGTACAAGGAGCTGTTCCAAGATACGAGGCTGTTGATCATTGTATTGAATACACTTGTGATAGCTTTATTATCTGCACTGATCGCAACGATCATCGGGGTGATAGGGGCAATTGGAATTCGCTCCTTTACGAGCAGTAAAGCTAAGAATACGGTATTGTCATTGAATAATGTATTGATTGTCAGTCCCGATGTGATCATCGGTGCTTCCTTCCTGATTTTATTCACAATGGCCGGGATCAAGCTTGGATTCTACTCGGTACTGTTGTCACATATCGCCTTCAGTATCCCGATCGTTGTGCTGCTGGTCCTTCCGAAACTTCAGGAAATGAGCCCTACTTTAATTGATGCGGCCCGGGATTTAGGGGCAAGCCGGTGGGATGTATTGACGAAGGTCATCCTTCCATACATCTTGCCAGGTATCTTTGCTGGTTTTTTTATGGCATTGACTTATTCACTTGATGATTTTGCGGTAACGTTCTTTGTGACCGGTAATGGTTTCTCAACTCTTTCCGTGGAAATCTATTCATTGGCCCGCCGTGGAATTTCATTGAATATCAATGCACTATCGACACTGCTGTTCGTCGTGACACTGCTGTTGGTTGTCGTCTATTACTTTATAACTCAACGTGTTAGGCAAACGGGAATGGGGGGGAAACGATGAAAAGGCTTCTCCAAATGTTTTTGCTCATTTCCCTCGTATCCGCTTTGCTGCTTTATGCGATTTCAAGATTGAATTCAGCGCAGGGATTTACGAGCAGCAATACGCTTACCATCTATAATTGGGGCGATTACATCGATACGGATCTAATCGATCGTTTTGAAGAAGAAACAGGTATAAAGGTCATTTATGAGACGTTCGATTCGAATGAGGCCATGATGACTAAAATTGAACAGGGCGGTACCACTTATGATATTGCCATTCCGTCTGAGTATATGATCGATAAGATGAGGCAAGAAGACTTGCTGGTTCCCTTGGATCATTCCAAGCTTCCGAATTTGAAAAATATCGATGAGCGATTCATCGATCTGCCATTCGATCCTGAGAATAAATATTCCGTCCCGTACTTCTGGGGAACAGTTGGAATTGTTTACAATTCCAAGATGCTCGGTGGCAAAGAAATAACGGCCTGGGCGGATTTATGGGATAAAGATTTAAAAAATGAAATCCTTTTGACGGATGGCGCTAGAGAAGTGATGGGCATGGGTCTGAACTCTTTGAATTATTCATTGAATGATACAGATGAAGAACACCTTCAAGAGGCAAAAACCAAACTTGATGCCCTCACCCCGAATATTAAAGCGATAGTGGGAGATGAAAGCCGCATGCTATTGGAAGCCCAGGAGGCGGCGATTGGCCTTGTTTGGTCGGGAGTTGCTTCTGAAATCATGGCTGAAAATGAAGATCTCGAATACGTTGTTCCAAAAGAGGGGTCCAATTTATGGTTTGATAATATGGTCATCCCGAAAACAACGAAAAATGTCGATGCGGCCCACCAGTTCATCAACTTCATGCTGGACCCGAAAGTTGCAGCTCAAAATGCTGAATATGTAAGTTACTCGACACCTAATAAAGAAGCACTTAAATATATGCCTGAAGAAGTGGTGAAAGATGAACGGTTCTATCCATCACCTGAACTGACGAAGAAACTGGAAGTGTACGAAAACCTTGGGAAGAAAAACTTGGCCCGTTACAATGAACTCTTCCTTGAATTCAAGATGCATCGTAAATAACAAAATAAATAAAGCATGGTGTAGGAATTCCCTCCGTACACCATGCTTTTTAGTTTGCTCGAAACTCACGAGTAAAGGCCGAATTACACTCTGTTACCTATATATCAAAAGTTGATATAACGGTATAATACCGTATTTTGTAATGATCAACCAAAATTTTAATGTAAAATCTGTAGCAGAATGAAATACTCTAAAATATCTGTTGGGATATAAGTATGTTAGTATAATGATTGAGTTAGTGCATCCTGAAGGTTGAGTTAAAATCTTAAGGATTAATTAATATTTCCAAGCTATCATAATAGAAAACTTAAGGGAGATTATTCATGAAACTATTAAAAAGCACGAAGGCATATATTTGGGCAGGGAGCATTTTAATCATTGCCGGGATCATGGCATTTGCGATGATTTCGTCCATGGATAAGACAATTGCGAGTATCGATGGCGAGAAAATCAATGAGGATGAGCTGTATGACGCGCTTGTTGCGGGATACGGAGCAGATACTTTAGACCTGTTAATTACGAATAAATTGGTGGAATTGGAAGCGGAAAAAGCAGGAATCAAAATTAAGGATGAAGAAATCCAGAAAGAAATCGATGTTATGGTTGAGTCCTATGGTGATGAAAAGTCGTTAAAAGAACAATTGGAAGCAAGCGGTTCTTCAATGGATGCCTTAAAAAAGGACATCGTGGTTTACCTGCAAACGAAAAAACTGGTCGAACCGAGAATTACCGTGACGGACGATGAAATCAGTACGTATTTTGAAGATAATAAAGATACATTTGCTCAAGCGGAACAAGTGGAAGCTAGTCATATTTTAGTCGAAGACGAAAAAACGGCTAAAAAGGTTGCGAAAGAACTTGCAGCAGGCGGTGATTTCGCTAAGTTGGCAGCTGAATATTCCACTGATACTGAAACGGCGGATAACGGTGGAAGCCTAGGGTATTTTGGGAAAGGCGATATGGTGGAAGAGTTTGAAGATGTTGCCTTTAATCTTGATAAAAATAAAGTCAGTGATCCAGTCAAAACCGAATATGGGTACCATATCATAAAAGTAACCGGTAAGAAGGAAGCAAAAAAAGCTAATTTAGAAGACAGTAAAGAAGTAATTAAAGAAACGCTTCTTTCTGAAAGATTACAAGAGGAATATCCAGTTTGGTTAGCCGAAGTGAAAAAAGACCATGATATAACGAATAAATTGGAAGACTCTAACTAAGGTATCAAGTGAAGGATATACCGAAACAAAGAAGCTGAGGCAAAATGCCTCAGCTTTTATTATGGCTTGTACGATTTGGATGTTGATTTCCGCTTCAGGCACTCGTTTTCCGCGGGCGGTCGTGGAGCCTCCTCGGCTTGCGCCTGCGGGGTCTCCCCTAGACGCGCTTTTCTAAGCAGGAGTCTCGTACCTTTCACTCCAATCAACTCTGTTTTTAAATTTAGATATAACCATCCCTATTTAGTTGAAGGTGTTGTTTTGGTTGTTCGGGAACTTCATTTGATGAAGCGCACATTTTCCGGGCCCATTTTCTCTACAAAAAAAGCTGAGGCATAATGCCTCAGCTTTTTTATATATTAGAAGTTGGATGAGATGGACTTTTGATTGGATAATCCTGATTTTTTAACGATTTCATCACTCTCTTTTTCACCTATAACATTATCGGATTTCAATGATTGTGCTGGCGTTTCCTTCAGCTGTTTACCGGCAACGACCACTTTTGAACTGATGTCTTTTAATTCACTTGTTGCGTCCTTCGCTGTACCAAGGGCATCAGTGGAGATATCCTTTACTTCGGATACTTTACCCACCACGTCTTCATTGACGGTTTCATATAGTGTTTCAACGTCATTGATTGCCTCTTTAATCGTCTCCGTTGCCCCTTTGACTCCTGATACCATCTGTTCCTTCATTTCGCCGGGATTTTCCTTGACCTGTTCAATCATATTCATGGAGTTGTCTTTTAAAAGGATGGCAGATCGCTTTACTTTATTTCTCGTGTTGGAGTCAAGCAAGGTCAATGCACCGCCGACAAGCCCTCCGATTAAAATCCCTTTTAAAAGTTTGCTATTCGTTTGAGTTTCGATAGTTGTTTGAGTCATTTATATTTCCTCCTTTAGAATAGTAGATTGTTTGCTTACTTTGGGTTTTCCCTTATTTACCATAAGTTAAACTGGAAATAATAAACTATCATGGGATTGACATGATAAATAAAACAATAGTACTCTACATATAGTTAAATGACTGAACTACTTTTTGGGAGGTGCAACGATGTCTAATGAAAAAGTTTCTGGATTGATTGATCGATATATGAAGGTTTCTTTCTATGTAAATAAGATGGGGGAGCTTTTAATAAAAGATCAGATTTGTGATGTGCTGACGAACGAACAATACTATACTTTACGGTTCATTCAACAACAGCGGTTGTGTACATCGACGGAAATCAGTGATGCCTTTTATATTAATAAGAGTGCCGTCACGTCCAACATCAACAGGCTGGAAGGCAAAGGATTGATAGAACGGGAACAGGACCAGGTTGACCGAAGGGTCTTTCATTTGAAGCTTTCCAAAGAGGGGGAAGCGTTGTTACAGGAAACGGAAAATAAGATTCATAAATTGGTAGAGAGCATCATGACGAAATTCGATTATGAAGAGATTGTTAAATTCCTTGATACATATGAGAAGCTTTCACAAATTTTCATTCAAATGAAGAATGAGGAATGGGAGGAATATAAATGAGGGGGATCATAAAGGGAAGATGGCTGGTCATTATCGCTTGGATTGCCATTACGGCAGGTTTATTGTTTGCGGCACCGGATATGGCGGAGCTTGTCCGGAATAAGGGCCAGCTGGATGTACCGGCAGAGTATTCCTCTGGGATGGCCAATGAGCTAATGAAAGAGATTCAGGATAAGGATGAGTCACAAGTGGCTCTCGTATTTCATGGTGATAAGAAGCTGTCTTCCCCGGAATTGAAAGAGATTGAGATAGCGATCCAAAAGCTTGAAAAGAATAAAGCAGAGCTTGGCATCAAAGAGGTCATGACCCATTTTAAAGAGCCCTCGCTAAAAGGTCAGTTGGTCTCGGAGAACGAAACAACGGTTTTGACATCCATCACGATGGTCAAGGGGGACCGGGAAGCTAAGGAAGTGATCGATGCCCTTTATAAAGAGCTGGAGCAAGTGGATGTCGAGCATTATTACACAAGCAGCTGGATGATCGATGAAGATCTTAATGCCAATTCCCAAGAAGGGCTGAAGAAAACTGAAGGCATCACGGTGGTCTTCATTCTGGCTGTATTGCTGATAGTCTTCCGTTCAGTGGTGGCACCGATCATTCCGTTGGTAACAGTAGGTTTCACTTATTTATGCTCACAATCCATCGTCTCATTCCTGGTGGATAAATGGGACTTTCCGATTTCGTCTTACACCCAAATATTCCTGGTAGGTATTTTATTTGGAATCGGGACTGATTATTGCATCCTGCTGCTTAGTCGTTTCAAGGAAGAGCTATCGTCACAGGAGTCCTTGCATGAAGCGATCGTTGAGACGTACCGAACCTCCGGTAAGACTGTTTTCTTCAGCGGGCTGACCGTAATGATTGGTTTTGCGGCAATTGGCTTTTCCACTTTTAAGCTCTATCAATCTGCGGCGGCCGTTGCCATAGGGGTTTTCATTTTAATGATCACCCTTTATACGATCGTTCCATTTTTCATGGCGGTTCTTGGCAAAAAGCTATTCTGGCCGGCAAAAGGGAAACTTGAGCATAGTGAAAGTAAACTATGGGGAATTCTCGGTAACTTCTCCCTGAACCGTCCATTGTTGGCGCTGGTGATTGTTGCAATCGTCTGTGTTCCCTTTTTGTTTATATATGATGGGAAGATTTCATATAACTCCCTTGAAGAAGCGGGTGATGATGTTCCTTCCATCATGGCATTTAATATCATTTCCGATGAATTCGGACCGGGACAATCGATGCCAACACAGATTGTCATAAAGAATGACGAACGCATGGATTCGGAAGAGTACGTCGCACTTGCTGAAAAAATCAGCCAGGAAGTAGTAAAGGTGGATGAAGTCGATGTAGTTCGATCCATGACCCGCCCGACAGGTGAACCGATTAAGGATTTATTTGTAGCGAACCAGGCCGAAACCTTGGAAAAGGGAATTGGGGAAGGAAATGAAGGCATTAAACAAATAAGCGATGGATTGAAAACGGCAGGCAGTGAGCTTTCCGATTCAGGACCGCGATTGAAGCAAGCGACGGACGGAATAGGGGGGCTCATATCCGGGACCAATGAATTAAAGAGCGGCGTAGGTCAGGTGGAGAAGGCATTAACAAGCATTGAAGCAGGCATCCGCGATGGGTCTTCAGGGACCGGGGACATAAAAAACGGATTGAATGAGGTCAAGGCAAACTTGGATAAGCTCGCCACCGGAAGCGGGCAGCTTCTCGAAGGCTATAAACAATCAGCTAATGGGTTAAGTGAGCTCACAGGTCGATATAAAGAAATTCAAACTAACCTTACGGGTGTATCACAAAGCCTTGCCGGTTTAAATCCTTCCTTTGAGCAAATGGAAGCCACTCATCCAGAATTACAGGCTGATCAGTCCTATCAAACGATCAAGCAAACAGTGCAAGGGGCACAGGGTGGCTTGGAGCCCATGGCAGCAGGCCTTTCAGAGCTCAATAGGAATCTTGGTTCAGTGTCCGGCGGTTTGAATACGGCGAATGAAAATATGGAAGAAATCGTAAAGGGTCAAAATTCTCTTGGGGAGGGCCTTAACCAATTGGTTTCAGGCGTTGACACTTTACAAAAGGGTCTAAGCACCATGGCTAATGGTCAGGGGGAAGTCATAAATAATCTGTCAGGATTTAAAGGAGGCCTTACTAGCTTAAGTAATGGGCAGCAAGAACTCCTAAATGGTTTTTCAAGCCTCGGCGGGCAGCTTACTGATTTGACTGATGGCTTAAATGAAAGTGCTGATGGTCTGAATGAAGTCCATGATGGACTATCGTCCGCACAGGGTTATTTATCAGGGCTGGCAAAAACGGATAAAACGGTAACAGGCATGTACATTCCCAAAGAAGTAGTGGAAAGCGAAGAATTCGGGGAAGCATTGAACGCGTATTTATCTGAAGATGGTAAAATCATGACCATGGATGTGGTATTCAAGGCGAATCCTTATTCCAATGAAGCAATCGAGCAAATCGATTCGATTGAGGCAACCGTTGAAAGAGTAACGAAAGATACAAAGCTTGAAAACGCGCAGGTGGCGATAGGGGGAATCACAAGTACACATCATGACTTGGGCATGATGTCTGGGGAGGATTTCTCAAGGACGGTCGTTTTGATGCTGTCGGGTATTGCAATCATTCTCTTTTTCATGCTGCGATCCTTGATCATGCCTATCTATTTGATAGTGTCGCTCGTTTTGACTTATTATACAGCGGCAGCCATTACAGAGTTGATTTTTGTTAATATTCTCGGTTATGCCGGCATTGGCTGGGCAGTTCCTTTCTTTGCCTTCGTCATCTTGATTGCTCTTGGCATTGACTATAGCATTTTCTTGATGGAT
Source organism: Peribacillus sp. 05N428 (assembly GCF_056397085.1). Classification (NCBI taxonomy): domain Bacteria; kingdom Bacillati; phylum Bacillota; class Bacilli; order Caryophanales; family Bacillaceae; genus Peribacillus; species Peribacillus sp. 05N428. Next base: position 50,280 of record NZ_JBFTMS010000025.1, read on the forward strand.
CGCTTTAACGAGTGGAAAGATAAGCCGGTCAAAGAAGCGATGTTACTGTCCATGAGAAAAATGGGAACGGTGATCATCTCGGCGGCTGTCATTCTGGGCGGAACCTTTGCTGCCATGATGCCAGCAGGAGTTTTATCGCTCTTGGAAATAGCCACTTTAATATTGGTGGGGCTTGCTTTATATGCGTTTGTCATCTTGCCATTGTTTATTCCGGTGATGGTTGCAACGTTTGGAAACGCGAATTGGTGGCCGTTTTTAAAAAATAAGGAATAAAAGGGACTATAAAATAAAGAAGGCCTCCATTCGGATGCCTCCAGACTGTAGACATAAAGGGTTTCGGAATGCTCTTATTCCGAAACCCTTTTTGAATGATTATAAGATGGGAAATGGATTTAAAAGCTTACCCGGTGGGGGAAGAAATAACAATCATAAGTTCCATCATACACATAATCAGGCGTACTGGTTTTGTAAGCTGCATCTGCAACAGCTTCAAGATTAACAACTTTCTCAATCGGTGTTACACTCGTCTACAACACAAATCTGTTACGGTCTGCTGGTGCATGAAACGAATGTGTGGAATCAACAAATACATGCTATGCGTTAAATGAAACTTTTACTTAAGATAGGATGGAAAAGCTTTTCAATAAAGGTTGCAGAAAGACTGTTGGCACATGGAGTTCTGTCTAATTACTTAAACTCTGTTGATTGGAAAGGAAGGTACGGGTCTCTTGCGGAAAAGAGAGTCCAAGGGAGACATACCGTGCGCTAAAGGCGCCGAGGATCTCACGGACCGCCCGCGGAAAGCGAGTGCCTGCAGAGGAATTCAACGGTCAACTTCCAAACTCTCAAAAAAACTGTAGACCAACTCGATGGAGTTTGCCTACAGTAAGAAATAAACAACCGAAACAAAAAAACTATGTATTCCATTTCATAATTGGGGAATTCTTGTTTTATATTTCGCGATGATCTTTTGATTGTGTTCATCTGCCCCTTCGATATTACTGCTTAGGAATACGGGAGGGGTTTCCCCTGATTCAATAATCGTTTGGATGACTTGCGTGAAAACCATATTGAGGAGAACGGCCCCGACCACGGTCGATCCGGAACCAAAAGGTATATTATTTGATTTCAGTAATGTGTCACCTTTGGCAATATGATTGTCTATGACCAAATCAACGACATCGTGGAGATAATGCTTCTGTTTATGCCGTGAAGAACAACTTTTTGCATACTCCGGTGATGTTAGTCCAATGACGAATGCCCCTTTTTCTTTTGCGATAGTGGCGACATCTATCGGAACGGGATTTACGCCGGATGACGAAATGACAATACAGACATCACCAGGACGGATATCTTCATCATGCATGAATTTCTCTGATAGGTCATTTTGGCGTTCAAGTTGGGATGCCCTTGAAGCTCCTTTAAAAAGCATTAGATCTTCAACGAAAATTGGACGAATTGCGGCTAACCCACCTGCCCGGTAGAATACCTCTTCGGTCAAAATGTGGGAGTGCCCGCTCCCGAATAGATGGATGATCCCATCCGACATGACTGCTTTTGAGATATGTTCCACAGATTCCTTAATTGATTGCTTTTCCTGTTCTCCCACAATTGTGAGTAATACCTGCACTTCTTCAAAGTATGAGTTCATATTTGTGACACCCTCCGATTACCTTTGGCAATTAAAAGACTATAGTGATGAAAATATTCAATTTTATCTGCTTATGTTGATAGTGAACTTATACCTGTCCGCACGATAAGCCGATTTAACATATTCAAGGGGAGTTCCGTCTATTAAGAACGTATTCCTTTGAATGAATAATATGGGTGAGTGCTTCGGAATTGCTAAATGGGTCACTTCCAATTCAGAAGCAATCGATGATTCCAACGTTTGTGAAGCATAGTCTATTTTTAGTTTAACGTAGTTCTCCACATACTGGTAAAGGGAAAGGTTAATGATTTCTTCCGTTAATCCTTTAATTAAATTGGCAGACATGTACACGGTCTCGAGCGCCATTGGAACATCATCAGCCAACCGAATGCGTTTTATTTCATAAACGGGAGCATAAAGGGAAATGTGCAATTCACTGGCAATCTTCTTATCTGCCGGAATGATTTCAAAGCTCAGCAGCTTGCTGCTTGGATTTAATCCCCTGGCCTTCATGTCCTCGGTAAAACTGGTCAGCCCATTGAGCTGCTGCTCCAATTTCTTATCGGCGACAAAGGTTCCCCTTCCTTTCTGACGGTATAAGTATCCGTCATTCACCAAATTATTTATGGCTTGGCGGACGGTCATCCGGCTAATTTCGAATTGCTCGGCATATTCACGTTCAGATGGAAGGGCATCGTGCGCTTGGAACTCACCGTTTTCTATTTTTCTTTTTATTTGTTCTTCGATTTGAAAATAAATCGGAAGAGGTGAGTTTTTATCAATCATCGACTTTCGCTCCTTTAGGGTATTATCACTCCGGATAACGCTTTTTGGTCTGCGATAATTGTAACACTATTATGTTTTTTTAGGATAGATGCAGGAAATTCCTCGGAAATGTCACCGTGTATCAATTTCTTCAGTGTTTCGGCTTTTTCTTCACCAGAAATCAGCAGCAGAATTTCTTTGCTTTTCATGATTGTTGAAATGCCCATCGTAACGGCATGTGTCGGAACTTCGTCTATGGAGTCGAAATAACGTGCATTCGCTTGGCGCGTTGAATCTTCAAGTGTCACGACATGTGTCCCGGATGTGAAGGAAGTTCCAGGTTCATTAAAACCAATATGGCCATTTTGGCCAATGCCAAGTATCTGAAGATCGATCCCACCTACGGAATCAATCATTTCGTCATACCGTTGACATTCTCCGTTCGTGTCATCGGCTGTGCCATTAGGCAGGTGAGTACGCTCTTTATTTATATTGATGTGAGTGAATAAGGAGTCATCCATATAAAAATGGTAACTGTTTGGATCATTTGGTTTTAAGCCGATATACTCGTCAAGATTAAAAGACGTTACATGTTCATATGAAGTATGATTGCGCACGTGATCTTCAATCAAATTATCGTACATTCCTTTAGGGGTACCGCCTGTTGCAAGGCCCAATTTGATATTTGGATTTCCTTTGACTTTTCCGATCAATATTTCTGCGGCTGTCCGGCTCATTTCCGTGTAGTCCTGCACTTGTATGATATTCATTATACATTCTCCTTTTTAAAAGCTAAATTTCCTCTGCAGAACGTCATTTCGACGTCCAAGCGATCATTCAATATTACAAGATCTGCCTCTTTGCCGACCTGGATGCTTCCTTTTCTGTCAAAAATCCGAAGTTGTTTGGCAGGGTTTTCCGCCGTCATTTTTATAATGTCAGTCATGGAACAATCGGTATATTTCATTGTGTTCTTGATGGCATCGTTCATTTTCAATATACTGCCGGCTAGTGTGCCGTCTGAAAGCGTTGCTTTAGTTTCGTCAACATTAACAGGCTGACCACCTAAATCATAGGTTCCCTTTTCAAGCCATTTGGCACGAAGCGAGTCCGTTATCAGTATCATTCGTTCGCTGGTAATTTGGTTATATGCCAGCTTGATCATTTCCGGCCTGCAGTGAATGCCATCAGCAATAAGTTCAACATATAGCTCGTCTCGAAGATAAGCAGCTCCCAAAACACCTGGTTCGCGGTGATGGAGTCCACGCATCCCATTATAAAGATGTGTAACGTGGGTAGTCCCTGCCTGGATTGCTTCATCTATTTGGTCATATGTTGCATCTGAATGGCCGATGGAGGCGACGACGCCAGTTCCCCTTAAGTGGGCGGCAAGATCTAATCCGTTCGGTTGTTCAGGAGCAAGCGTTACAAGTTTGATTTGATTTTCGGCCATTTCCTGCCATTTTTTAAATAGAGTGACATCGGGATCAACGATATAATCCTCAGGCTGTGCTCCTTTACGGGCCGGTGAAATGAAAGGACCTTCTAAATGAATTCCAACTATTTCAGCGTGTTCTTGAGTTTGATTCTCGATATATTTACCAGCGTTAAGAAGTGCTGATTCAATGGCTTGGGTGGATTGGGTCATTGTAGTGGCCAGAAAGCTGGTGGTTCCTTCTTTAGGAAGGGTCTTTGCCATTGTGGATAATGCGTCATGTGTGGCATCCATTGCATCGGAATTGGATGCTCCGTGAATATGAATGTCGATGGCACCGGGAATTACCTGATAATCCGGTGAAAGAGTAATTACCTTGGCATCATCGTCCTGTTTGTATTGGCTGACTGGACCAACTTCGGCAATTTTTCCATCCACGACTTTAATGAATCCATTTTTGTATGTTTCCTTTTCGCTGTAAACCATTAGATTATTAATAATGAATGTTTTCATACATAATCTCCTTTATGAAAGTAAAACTTAATGAATGAGTCATGAAATGGTCTCATATATTTTGCCCTCATTTTATCGTTTTTATTAAAAGTTGTCTAGACCAGTTAAGGAGTATCAAGAACAAAAATGATATTTTTACTTTGTTTTCGAAGAATATAGTATATTTACAAGTAAATTGGTATAGACATCTATATATTTTCTGTGCTAGTATAATCCCAAAGAAAAGTTATTATATTGATAAAATGAAAACGCTTAATACATCTTGTTGTTGATCAAAGAAGTTAGGTACAAGGGAGATGAGTTCGATGTTAAATTTTTTACAAAAGATTGGGAAAGCTTTAATGTTACCGATTGCCGTTTTACCAGCAGCCGCGTTATTGCTTCGTTTAGGGCAACCGGATTTACTTGATATTGCCTTTATTGCCGCAGCTGGAAAGGCGATATTCGATAACCTTGCGATATTGTTCGCCTTGGGAATAGCGATAGGATTATCCAAAGATGGAAGTGGCGCTGCGGCATTATCAGGCCTTGTTGGATACTTTGTATTAACGAATGGTACACAAGCGATTGATAAAGAAATCAACATGGCTGTTTTAGGCGGTATTATATCGGGTATAGTTGCCGCTCTTCTATATAATAGATACTCCGACATAAGACTCCCTGAATGGCTTGGATTCTTTTCAGGGAAACGATTCGTCCCGATCATCACTTCGCTTGCGATGATCATACTTGCGGGAATATTCGGTTTTGTGTGGCCTCCGATTCAAGATGTAATCAATAGTGTCGGTGACTGGATTACAGGTGCAGGGGCATTGGGTGCCGGCGTATTCGGCGTATTGAATCGCTTATTGCTTCCAGTAGGATTGCATCATGTCTTGAATAGTATGGTTTGGTTCGTCTTTGGTGAGTACAATGGAGCGACGGGTGATATAAATCGTTTCTTCGCAGGGGACCCGACTGCTGGGCCCTTCATGACCGGCTTTTTCCCGATCATGATGTTCGGTCTTCCAGCTGCGGCATTAGCGATGATTGCAGCTGCTAAGAAAGAGAAACGTAAATTGGTGACAGGGATGCTTGTTGGGTTGGCTTTCACTTCTTTCCTTACAGGAATCACTGAACCGATTGAATTTCTGTTCATGTTCATCGCACCGGTGTTATATGTAATACATGCCCTTTTAACCGGGGTCTCTCTGGCACTTGCTGTTATATTGGATATCCATCATGGGTTTGGATTCTCCGCAGGAGCCATTGATTATTTCTTGAACTTTGGTATTGCGCAAAAACCGCTATGGTTAATTCCGATTGGATTGATATACGCGGCAGTTTACTTCGTGATTTTCTATTTTGTCATCAAGATCATGGATTTAAAAACACCTGGCCGTGAAGACGATGAGGAAGAAGTGGAAGAAGAAACAATTGTAAAAACAGGGGATAAATATACCGATATGGGATCGCTTTTCATTCAAGATCTTGGCGGTAAAGAGAATATAAAGCTAATTGATAACTGTGCAACACGCTTGCGTTTACAAGTGGCCGATTCAGGAAATGTGAATGAAGCAGCCTTAAAACGGCATGGTGCGCGCGGTGTCATGAAGTTGAATAAATCGAGTGTACAGGTCATTGTTGGAACGAATGTTGAATTCGTTGCAAATGCAATGAAACAACTTGTCAAGAATGGCGTCGATCCAAGCCAAGTGAAAGCAGGTCCTTCTGCACAAGTGGCAGAGGATATAGTAGAGGAAAACCAAGCTTTGGGTGCAAATGACTTTGTCCTTCCAATTGAAGGAACCGTTTTACCGATAGAACAAGTTCCCGATCAAGTGTTTGCCATGAAAATGATGGGGGATGGCTTCGCTATCGAGCCGGTCAACGGAAAACTAGTATCCCCAATCGATGGGGAAGTGCTAAGTATCTTCCCGACAAATCATGCACTGGGCTTGAAAATGGATAATGGTCTGGAAATTCTGATCCATGTTGGCTTAGATACAGTTAAATTAAATGGAGAAGGGTTCACAGCTCTTGTTCAAGAAGGCCAAAGAATAACAAAAGGAACACCTCTTTTGGAAATTGATTTAGACTTCATTAAACGGAATGCACCATCAACGGTCACTCCTATTATATTCACTAACTTACCTGAAGGAACGGCAGTGAAGTTGCAAAAGTCAGGGATCCAGAAACCAAATACACCAGATATCATCCAGTTGGAAAAACTATAAAACGGTTAAAAAAGGGATGTCGACTTGTCGACATCCCTTTTGACTTTAGACTGTAGACAAACTAAAGTGAGTTTGCCTGCAGTTTTTTTATGGCTAGTACAATTTGGATGTTGATTTCCAATCCAGGCACTCGCTTTCCGCGGTCGGTCGGGGAGCCTCCTCGGCTTGCGCCTGCGGGGTCTCCCCTAGACGCGCTTTTCTAAGCAGGAGTCCCGTACCTTCCTCTCCAATCAACTATGTTATAAAATTTAGATGGAAACCATACCTGAGGAGTTGGAGGTGTTGGTTTGGGTCAGTTGATTCGGGAATATCATTTGATGAATTATACGTTTTCCGAACCACACCTTTCAATTGGATAAAACGGCTTCTTTATATACTTCTTGCTGTGATAAATTGTCATAACCTAAACAAACGGGTGCTCCATTGGCCGGATCTATCATCACCCTTGCATGAATACGAAAGACTTCCTCTAAAACGGCAGGTGTGATGATTTCCCCTGGGGTACCGATTTTAACGATTTCCCCTTCCTTCATCGTTATGATTTCATGTGAGAACCGTGACGCATGGTTAATGTCATGCAATACCATGACAGTCGTTATTTTTTGTTCTTTATTAAGCTTTTCAACTATTTGCAAAACCTCTAGTTGATGTGCCATATCAAGGTAGGTGGTTGGCTCATCCAATAATAAAATCTCCGTTTTCTGTGCTAAAGCCATTGCCAGCCAAACCTTTTGTCTTTGACCACCGGATAGATTGGCGATTTGCCGGTTTCGAAATGGCTGGAAGCCCATCTCTCCATTGGAACAAAAAGTGGTTCCGTGAGGAGGAGGAGAAGTTTCTTTCCCGATTGAATCAAGGAAAGGATGGTGATATTTCCTTTTTGCTTGGCGTGGGGGAGCTGGAAGGCAACCATAAAAGCGGGATGAATGAAAATGCTTTGGAATTATCAAAACGATTATCCTTGAAGGATAGCAGAGTGAATGTTCAATTCAACGAGTTTGAAGGGGAAGGGCATCTTTCAGTTTTGCCGCCTTTGATTAACAGGGCTTTGCGTGTTGCTTTGAAGAGAAATGTGACTGGTAAGAAATAGGACTTTCTCAGTAAATCCACGGAAGGCACTTGACCAGTAAGTTATAAATATATATCATTACCTGTAGATTATGATTGATAATGATTATCATTATTGGTTGGCTAGGAGATTGCTAACAAACATTCACTATCGAGAATTTGAAAAAATTATGAAGGAGGACAATGACTGATGACCAACCGTTTCGTGAATGAAAATGGGATCTACAATGAATTTATAATTGAAGAAGGTCGAAATTCCCTTTGGCCCACCTTTTTGGTTATTCCAGAAGGCTGGTCATTGATATATCGAGAGGACTGCTGGAAATACATAAAACTAGTTGCTAGCATTGATGGAACAAAATGAAAGTAAGGATACAAATGGACCCTAAAATAGTAGTTAGCATCGTTTATGTCATAGCGATGTTCATGGTTTCGATGGACGGGACGATTGTCAATGTGATCCTGCCAACGATCAGTAGTGAATTTAATCTTGATCCCTCTTCAGCCAGTGGCATTAATGTAGGATATTTAGTAAGCCTGGCTGTATTCCTTCCGGTAGCTGGGTGGCTTGGGGATCGTTTTGGAACCAAGAACATCTTCTTGATGGCATTGGGTGTCTTTACGGCAGCCTCCTTTTTATGCGGATTCGCTAATAATCTTCAAACCTTGAATTTGTTCAGGGTTTTGCAGGGGGCAGGAGGCGGGATCCTTACACCAATTGGAATGGCCATATTATTTAGAACGTTCTCTGTTGAAGAACGCCCAAAGGTGTCCCGTTCCCTTGTGCTTCCCATAGCATTCGCACCAGCTGTTGGTCCGATTGTTGGCGGATTCCTTGCGGAGCAGCTGTCTTGGCGTTGGGCATTTTATATAAATGTCCCTTTCGGAATTATGGTCCTGATATTCGGTGTATGGTTTTTAAAAGAAAATAAAGAATCAACTGCTGGCAGATTGGACCTTCCAGGATTCTTATTGTCAGCTGCAGGCTTTTCCATGCTGATGTATGCAATGAGCTTAGGACCATCTAAAGGATGGGGTTCCCCCGTTATCATGTATACAGGAATTATCGGTGCAGTTCTTGTTCTCTCATTTATTCTATTGGAGCTGCGTGTGAACGAACCGATGCTTGATTTGCGTTTATTATCCGATCGATTGTTTCGGACATTGGGCATCATTTCATTATTTTCAATGGCGGGCTTATTGGGGATGCTCTTCGTGTTCCCGTTAATGTATCAAAGTTCGCTTCATGCTTCAGCTTTAGAAAGCGGGCTGACCACTTTCCCGGAAGCTATAGGTTTGATGGTGGCCTCCCGGATGATGCCTTGGACTACGAAGAAACTGGGCATACATCAGGTGATCCGGATAGGGCTGCTTGGTACAATCATCATTTATACATTGATTAGCATTGTCGGGCCGACAGCCAACCCCTGGTTCCTTCGTGCCTTATTATTTAGCGTCGGTATCTGTTTGGGACATACTGTTGTGGCCGTACAGTTTTCCACTTTCACCAATATCAACTCTGCTTCGATGGGAATGGCGGCCACATTGTTCAATGTCCAAAACCGGATTGGCTCTGCCATTGGTGTAGCCATCCTAGCCAGCATTCTGGGGGAAGTGGGCACTAGCTCGATAGGAACGAATGGGGAGCACCATGTTATTTTAATATCCTATCAATTTGCTCTCCTAGGTTCTGTGGCTTTGCTCGTCATAGCCCTATTATTTGCGATGCGTTTGAAAAAGGATGATTTTAAGGCCAAGATACCGAAACAACATATGGCTAAATCCCTTGATGTAAAACAGGTCAGAAGCGGATAAGTAACTCATTCAGTCAGGTTTCCGGTAGAGGAAGGCCACTGTGATTTTGCCAGTGACCTCCCTTTCATTTTGTTTTGCTAGCAGCACAGGGACTGCCTACATAAAATATTAATTAAAGATTGGCTTTGCGGCTCAATACCACATATGAAAAAAAGAGCCTGTTTTATTGCAAACAGGCTCTGGAAATCAGTTCTTAAGACTTAGTGGGAAGAGTATTATGCATTCGAGCATATGCCGGTTATTTCCGAAGCGTCAACGATACGCTGAACTTCAGTTCCCTCAAGTGTCTCTTTTTTCAATAACTCTTCAACGAGCTCTTCATACTGTAGGCGATTCGAGTCAATCAACATTTCCGTTTCCTGAATCGCTTTCGTGAATAATTCCTGCATCTTTTGCTCCTTCTCACCTTTATTGAAGGTGAGGGTAAATCCATCTTGAAGCATTCCGGTATCGACCATTTGTTCCAGCAGATGTTTCGCCTGCTGTACATCTCCGCCTACACCGATGCTATGTTCCCCTAAATACATTCTTTCCGCCACGCCGCCTGCCAAGATCATTTTGACTTGATCAAGCAATTCACTGGCTGTTGCCAGATGAAGTTCTTTTGGTATTGGCGCTACATATCCAAGGGCTTCCCCACGCGGAATGATGGTAGCCTTTCTAACGGAACCAGGCTTTGTCAAAGCAGCGATCAGGGCATGTCCACTTTCATGGATGGCCACACGCCGCTTCGTATCCGCGTCATTCAAGGTACGTGATGTCGCTCCAAGAATCGTACGGTCAATGGCGTAATCAAGATCCTGTTTACGAATCATATCCTGTTCATTCCTCAGGGCATGACGTGAGGCAGTATCGAAAAGGGAGCTTAAGTCAGCGCCGGAGAAACCGGATGTACTTTCAGCCAACTCATCCAGGGAAGCCAGGACATCTGTCGCTAGACGCTTTCCCTTCGTATGGATATCGATGATTTCCTTTCTTCCTTGTGTATCCGGAAGTGGGACTTGGAAAGAGAAATCAATCCTGCCAGGACGTAGAAATGCCTCATCGAGCATATCTTTCCTGTTGGTCGCTGCAATGAATAAAATGCCTTCATTTGGATGGCCTCCATCCAATTGGACAAGCAGTTCGGTTAACGTTTTTTCGCCTTCTTCCCCGCCATGGGGTTTCCTTTTACCAGCCAATGCGTCCACTTCATCGATGAAAATGACAGCTGGCGATTGCTTACGTGCATTTTGGAAAAGGCTGCGGACTCGGGCTGCACCGACTCCAACAAACATTTCGTTGAAGGCTGAACCGCTCGTTGAGAAGAAGTTTGCACCAAGCTCTTTTGCAATTGCCTGTGCAAGCAGCGTTTTCCCCGTTCCAGGAGGGCCGTATAATAAAATGCCTTGAGGCGGCTTAATTCCAATTTTAGCTGAACGTTCAGGTTCCTTTAGTGTAGTAAGTGTCTGAAGGATTTCCTGTTTGATATCGGATTGCAAACCGCCTACATCATCCAAAGTTATCTCAGGCAGGGGTTTTGGGGTGGAAAGGCTTTGTTTTTTGCTGCCGATCCGCAATCCGCCCTTTGATTTTTTCTGTATAATGACACCGGTTGTGACGAGAGCCGCCATTAACCCGCCTAAAATCCATAATGCTGATTTATTAGTTGATGAAAAAGAATATTGAACGTTATAAGTTTCGACTAGTTTATTGATCATTTGACTGTTGGGAGGAATACTGGAAACGTATTCTCCATCTGGTGTGGAGATGTGAAGAGTGCCATTTCTTTTTTCTTCAATGGTGACAAGAGCTCCATTTTGGGCTTTAATCGTTTTTTCCACCGATGAAAAAGGAATGACCATATCCTTTGACTGAGTAACAGCATACCAACTGATTCCAGCAATTATCACAATGAGAGCCGTAAGGAACGGCAGCAATTTCGAAACTAATTTAGAGTTCGAGTTCAATTTTTCATCTCCTTTAAGTATATATATTCAGTATAAAATTTTTAAACATGTAATCTATAGGTCTTTGTACCTTAAATTAAAGGTAAATAATGTTAAAGGCAAGAAATAACACTTATATATGAGAGTTTAAAGAGTCCGGAATTTAGAAATATTTAATCTAACCGGCATATTAGACTTTTTAAATGCGAAATGCTAAAGTGAAATGGTCTAAGTCATGAAAAAATAAAATGGTAGAAGAGTGTGAAGTTCTATGAGTAAATTTATAAAAGACTATATGATTACAATGAAGGATATCGTCAGAGAAGGGGATCCCATTCTGCGTCAGGTAACGGATGAAGTTAGCCTGCCGATATCGGATGAAGATCGTGAAACGCTGGAATGCATGATGCAATACCTGAAAAACAGTCAGGATCCAAAACTCCAAAAGAAGTTCAACTTGCGTGAAGGAGTTGGGTTGTCTGCCAATCAGATAGGCTTGAATAAACGCATGTTCGTCATGTATTTTCCCGACGAAAAGGGGAAGCTGTTTGAATATGCCCTAGTGAATCCGAAAATCATCAGCCACTCGGCCACAATGATCTATTTACCGCAAAGTGAAGGCTGCCTTTCTGTCGACCGTGATATTAAAGGATATGTACCGCGTTATGAACGGGTTAAAATCAAAGCTTTGGACGGTAATGGTGAGGAAATAGAGATGCGGCTGAAGGGCTTTGCTGCAATCGTGTTTCAACATGAGCTAGATCATTTGAACGGGATGATGTTTTATGACCGGATCAATACCGAAAACCCTTTCAAGCTTCCGGAAAACGTGGAAGTGAAAAGTCTGTAAAACCCAAAAAGGCAAAGCGCCATGCTTTGCCTTTTTACCGTTTTATGGCTGAGGAAACCTATCTTCATCCATATGCTTCCGCAAATCACTGAAAATGGCCAGGCTCATTTGCTGGTATCCTTCTGAAGTGAGGTGGATGCCATCATCGCTAATCAAGGGACCCAAGTCACCGGAGGATTTAATATAGGAACGGACGTCGATCAAAGGCACCTTTAGTTCCTCTGCAAGGCTTTTCAATTGGCGATTATACATCCCATGCCAATGTTCAATACCGCCGACATGGGAAACGAAATGCCCGATTGAATGACCGAACTTATCGGCGATGGATCTGTAATATCTGGCAGGATCCAGTGGCGGAAGAGTTAAAAGGAAAGGGGTAATATGCTTGTCCTGAACCTGCTTGACAAGTTGTGTGATATTTTCCAGGTAGCGTTCGATTGGAACGATGGGCTCATGGTCACCATCTGGATTCTTGGCTACTTCGTCCCAATGAAAGTTACAGTCGTTTCCACCGACCTCTATTAATACGATATCGGGATTTTCAGACATGACGTCTTTCTCGATCCGGCTAACCAACAGGTCGGAGTTATCATTGAAAACCCCTTTATTCAAAACCTCGACGAATGGCAAAGATTCTGTTAGCTTAGCTAAAGAGTTTGGATAATTTTCTTTAATGATGCGAAGGCGCCCTCTAACATAAGAAATGCCTCTTGTTAAACTGTCTCCAAAACATACGATCTTCAAACTTCTCACCTCGGTATGTGAATGTGTTACTTATATTTTAGTAGTCGAATGATTTTTCGGCAATCATCACCTCCTTTATAGAAGGGAGATGAAAATACAAAAAGCGCTGGAAGTGCAGCGCTTCTTGTTTATTGAAAGGATTCCTTTTTTGAAGGTGTTTCCACCCTTGTTTTTCCCATGAAGAACACAGTGATGGCTGCAAGACCGATCGGTATTAGGGCTAAGGTGAATATCATTGATATCGAATCGGACATCGCATGAACGATTTTATCCAGGATAAAGTCAGGAATCTCGGCACGTGCATCCGATTGGAAGAGCTGGCGTGGATCCTCCATCAATCCGGCTGTATCCGGACTTCCTTGCATTCCTTTAAACGCATCCGTCATTTTACTTGTGAATACATTGTTCTGAATCGCTCCATAAATCGTTACACCGAGTGTCATCCCAAAAGAACGAAGGAAGGAGTTTGTTGAGTTGGCCGACCCCCGGTATCTAGGTTCCAAGTTGTGGATGGATGCTATAGGCAAGAGGGAGAAGGAAAAGCCCATGCCAAATCCAGTCAAAATCATGTACAAAGTTAATAAAGTCCTGCTGGTATCCTGGGTGATGGTCCCTAATAAAAGCATTCCTGCAAAATAAAAGATGACGGAAATCGTCATTAAGTTACGAAAGCTTGTCTTTGTATTGAATATCCCGCCAATTGCACTGCCGAATACAGAACCAAGCATCATGGGAGTTAGGATCAGTCCTGCATTTGTTGCGGAACCACCGTAAACTGCCTGCACGAAAATCGGGATATAGACGGTTAATATAATGAATGTACCGCCATAAAGAATCGCTAAAATCTGAGAAGTGGCAAATAATCGCCTTTTAAACAGCCATAATGAAATGATTGGATCTTTTGCTCTTTTTTCGAAAAAGAAAAATGAAACGAAGAAAACTACAAAACTGGCAAACAGGCCTATGATGGGAGAGGAACTCCAGCCATACTCCCCGCCCAGTTCGAGAGCGAACATTAAGCTGATAACGGCAATGACGAGAGTTGCTGCGCCACCCCAATCAATTTTTTGCTCTCGGGTGTTGGGTGACTCCTTGTAATAATTCCAGATGAAAAATAAAGAAATGATCCCAATCGGAACATTGACGTAGAAAATCCAGTGCCAGCTGGAGTATTCGGTAATATAGGCACCTAAAAGTGGTCCCAATACGCTTGATGCCCCAAATACAGCACCGAAAAGGCCAGTTAATTTTCCCCGTTTTTCAGGTGGGAAAATATCAAAAATGATCGTAAAGGCTATAGGCATCAGGGCGCCTCCGCCGATCCCTTGGATTGCACGGAAGATACTTAACTGCACGATGCTCTGAGCCATGCCGCATAATGCGGAACCAATCAAAAAGACTATAAGTCCGAAAATAAAAAACCTCTTTCTTCCATACATGTCCGAAAGCTTACCGAATATCGGCATACTTGCCATCGTGGCGACCATATAGGCAGATGTCACCCATACAAACTTATCAAATCCGCCTAAATCAGAAACGATCGTTCCCATAGCCGTCGCAACAATCGTATTATCCATTGCTGACATCAAGATACTCAGCAGTAAACCGGCAACAATGAATTTTTGTTTTTTTTGATCGTTCATTTATTTATTTTCCTCCTTCATATCAACCAGCTCATGAATTTCCTTTACATGGTTGAAGGGTAACGTTAAGATGAAACAAAACATTTATCTTGATAATCAAGATAAATTCAAGTGTAAAAGGGGTGGCATTTTATGTCAAGCGATAATAGGGTGAATTCAACTCTGTTAGAGAGTTTAACACACAGATTGCAGCGGTATGGAATGAGATCCGTGTTATTTCAACAAAATATGGCCCAGAAAATAGGCGTGTCCCATACGGACTTAAAGAGTGCTGAAATATTGAATGAAACAGGACCGATTACCGCCGGTGAATTATCCAAAATTACAGGATTGAGCACGGGTTCGGTTACGGCACTGATCAATCGCCTTGAGAAGTCGGGTTATGTTAAAAGGGAACGAGATCAATTGGACGGAAGAAAGGTCATGATTATGCCGATACCGGAAAGGCAGGAACAGA
This sequence comes from Peribacillus sp. 05N428, assembly GCF_056397085.1. NCBI lineage: Bacteria > Bacillati > Bacillota > Bacilli > Caryophanales > Bacillaceae > Peribacillus > Peribacillus sp. 05N428. The sequence continues at coordinate 65,365 of NZ_JBFTMS010000025.1, forward strand.
TTAAATCGCACTATCAATCGCTCTCTATGGCCACAAAAGAATTATGCTCAGCTTATAATGAGCAAGAGCTAATATTGATCAATCAATTTGTTGAGGAAATCACAAAAATCATGGATAAAGAAAATGACAAGTTAATGAGTGAGCGTGAAAGGTAGCTGAAATGTAGGCTGCCTTTTTTATTTTTAGCCAGCTGGGAGCTACTTATCCTGCGAAAGCAAAAGGGATAGCGTGGATTCTTTTCAAAGAGAATGAATAATGTCACGTTTCCATTAAAAATATATATTGATAATGATTCTCATTATCTGCTAATATAAATCTACAAATCATTTCAAAGGGAGAATACAAAATGAAAAAAGCAAAGGCGTCATTAGCGGTCTTACTATCAACCAGCCTATTATTTGGCTGTGCGCAGGAAAAGGAAGAAGCCAAGACGGCAGATGATAATGCCAAAGAAGCAAGTGCGAGTAAGCTTGATGATGTATCTAGCGAGTACCGGGAATATGCCATCGGTGAAATAGAAGAGTTCGTAAACGCAACGGAAGAATTCACTGAGGCCGTATCTGCCGGTGATATTGAAAAAGCGAAGGAATTATACGCACCAGCCCGCATGCATTATGAGAGAGCGGAACCAATCGCTGAAGTATTTGGGGATCTTGATCCCAAAATCGATGCGCGTGAAGGGGATGTCAAAGATGAAGACTGGGGCGGTTACCATAGGATTGAAATGGGGCTATGGCAAGAAAATACAACGAAGGGCTACGAAAAGTATGCAGAACAATTAATGAGTGACGTCAATTTGCTTCGAGCCAAAGTTGAAACGGTTGAGGTAACACCTGATTTGTTGATCACGGGTGCGGTGGATTTATTGAATGAAGTTTCCACGAGCAAAGTGACAGGAGAAGAAGACCGATACTCCCATACCGACCTGTATGATTTCGTTGCAAATGTTGAAGGTGCAGAAAAGATCTATGAACTGCTTACTCCAGCGCTGAAAGAAAAGGATGCGAAGCTTGCTGAGGAAATCCAACAACGTTTTGACGATGTATACGGCTTGCTTGAAAAGCATAAAGAAGGGGATGGCTACATCTCATATACGGATTTAAAGGAATCTGAAGTCAAGGAGTTAAGTCAAGCAATTGATGCATTGGCTGAACCACTTTCGCAAATAGGGATTGTAACGGAGGAATCTTAATTGAAAGAACATACGCCTAAAGATGAAACCGGACTTTTTACAAAAAAAGTGAGTCGTCGAAATATGTTGAAAACGGCAGGAGTTGGTGGAATCGGAGTCGTGATAGGGGCTTCTGGATTTGGCGGGCTGCTGACACTTTCTGAACAAAGGGCAAAGGGACAAACTAAGGATATCGTTCCTTTTTATGGAGCACATCAAGCCGGTATCATCACTGAGGCGCAAGATAACCTTTACTTCGCATCATTGGAAGTAACCACAGATAAAAGATCAGACCTAATCCAGTTATTTAAGGATTGGACAGAGGCTGCGGCTCAGATGACTGAGGGGAATTTGATTGGTGAAGCATCCCTTAATACGAATATGCCCCCAAAGGATACGGGGGAAGCGAAAGAATTATCCCCCTCCAATTTAACGATCACTTTTGGAGTGGGTCCGACCCTGTTTTCGAAGGATGGCAAAGATCGATTTGGTTTGAAATCGAAAAGGCCTGCAGAATTAAAGGATCTGCCTCAATTCCCTTTAGATGCTTTAGAAGAAGAATGGAGCGGTGGGGATATTTGTATTCAAGCATGTGCAGATGATCTCCAAGTGGCTTTTCATGCCGTCCGGAACTTAGTGAGGATCGGAAGAGGGAAAACGATCATTCATTGGGCACAAACAGGTTTTCAACGGACTAAGCAAGCCGATTCACAAAAAACGACACCTCGTAACCTTTTCGGGTTTAAGGATGGGACGGTCAATCCGGATACGAATAATGACAATGAAATGAATGAGCATGTTTGGGTGAAGGGTGAAGACGGTCCTGACTGGCTTGTTGGAGGCAGTTATATGGTGGTGCGCCGAATCCAGATGTACATTGAAGTTTGGGACCGGACAATATTGAAGGAACAAGAAAATACGTTTGGCCGTCATCGTGACAGTGGAGCTCCATTAGGAATGAAGAATGAGTTCGATACCGTGGACCTTGAAGCTAAAGATCCAAATGGAAATCGGGTCATTCCGGAAGATTCGCATATGAGTCTTTCCAGGGGGGACGGAAAAGCAAAGATATTGAGGCGTCCATATTCATATGCAGATGGCATGGATCCTAAAACAGGGAGCTTCAATGCAGGATTGCTATTCATTTGTTTTCAGCGAAATCCAAGTAAACAATTCATTCCCATACAAGAGCGACTGGCGAAAAATGATAAGCTCAACGAATATATCGTTCACAAGGGCAGTGCCATGTTCGCTTGTTTACCAGGTGTGAAAAAGGGTGGCTATATTGGGGATTCCCTTTTTGGATAAATATAATCTCAAATGAGGACGTGAAAATCGCCAGCATGGAAATTATCCAGTTGGCGATTTTAGTTCATGAATAAGGAGGGACCAGTATGACCGTTTCTAAATGGAAGAGTGGGATTTTGGTTTTAATAGTCAGCCTTTTATTTCTTTCGACGGCTGTAAGGGTTGTTTCGGCGGGTGAAAACCATGATCAGCTTTTTGTTTATATTGGCGATAGTTTAATGAAGGTAAAATCCGGAGACCTTGAGGAAGTGTCGAAAAATATCGATCTTTTCGAGAAAGATTGGCAAACGATAAAAACGGACAGCAAGAGTGCGAGGGAAGTCGACGAGAGGCTGTCTGCGGTAAAAAGTGCTGTGAGAGACGAAGCCTCCACAGATGAAATCAAGAAGCGATTATCGGCATTATCCAGTACTCTTGTTATTTATGATACCAACGAAAACCCTGTTGACAAGACGGACTATGAAGAACGCTTAGAAGCGATACTTCCTTTATTAGATAAGTTGGAAGCTTCGATAACTGAAGGTGACTTTGATCAAGCTAAAGTTCAATATACCAGCCTTCTGAGTCAATGGACCGACGCAGAGGTCATTGTCAGGGAGAAAAGTGTTGCTGCATATGGTGAATTTGAAACGAAAATGGCCTTTGTGCGGATAGCGATTACTCAAGACCCACCTGATTCGGAAAAAGCCCAAAAAAATCTAGCTGAATTGAAGGGCCTAATCGAGGATTTCCTTGCTGGTAAAGTTGAAGAGGGAAGCCAGGAGAATACCTATTCCCTTGGGGATATAACGCAACTTTTACAAGGAAGTGCAACGGATATTGAAAAGGGTGACATCGATTCTGCCGTTGATCAGCTAAATGAGATCTTGACAATTTGGCCTAATGTCGAAGGGGAGGTCTCCACAAGGGACAGCAAGCTTTACAGCGATATGGAAACGAAAGTCCCGACCGCAATCAGCCTGTTAGAATCGAAAAAGGTAAAGCCGGAGGAAGCGAAGGGAATCGTTTCCGATTTAAACACAAGGTTACTCCCTTTAATTAAAGATACGGGATATACGACATGGGATGCCGCTTCGATCCTTTTGCGGGAAGGGTTGGAAGCACTCTTAATTGTAGCTACATTGCTGTCTTTCCTAAAGAAAATCGGGCAAGCGGACAAACAAAAATGGATTTGGACAGGGGTTGGTGCGGGTTTAGCTGCCAGTTCCATATTGGCGGTCATAATCAATATCGTTTTCTCTCAGATCACGGCTGCGTCAAGCCGGGAATATATTGAGGGAATCACTGGGATAATAGCCGTATCAATGATGTTGACAATTGGTCTTTGGCTTCATGGTAAATCGAATGTTCATGCATGGAACCGGTATATCGACAAGCAAATGAACCAAGCCATTGCTACGGGAAGCATCATCTCTTTCGCTTTGATCAGTTTTCTATCCATATTCCGTGAAGGGGCCGAGACGATTATCTTTTATGCCGGTATGGCTCCTTATATGGAATTAAAGCAGCTGCTGAGCGGGATTTTCCTTGCCTTCCTCATTTTAGTGGTAATTGGTTTCATCATGCTGCGCTATAGTGTGAAATTACCGATGACCCTATTCTTTAAAGCGGCAACGGTACTCATATATGCCTTGGCTTTCAAGATTCTTGGAGTCTCCATTCATTCACTTCAGGTTTCACAGGTGATACAGACAAATACGATCAGTTCCTTTCCGTTTGTAGAAACGATAGGTCTTTATCCAACAATGGAAACGCTGGTGCCGCAAGCTGTATTGATTTTGCTGATTGTTTTGGCGACCATTTGGGTCAAAAAGAGTAATTTCTTACGTACAACCAAATAATATAATGGGACTGATGCATGTCAGTCCCATTTGTGTATGGTATTAGCGAATAGATCGGCGATAGGAATATTGCTTCCATTGATAAAGGATGAAGCAGCCGATGCAGAATCCAAGAATGGCTATGAGTGAAGCCATTCCGACCATCAAGGTGAATATATATCCGGTAACATCCCAACCAAGCAAAAAAGAAGTGAATCCAAGTCCTAAGCAAACTAAAGAGCTTGGCAAGACGCATCACTGGATTGAAATTAAAGAGAAGACCCAAAAGTCCCGCTGTTAAAGGAATGGCTAATATCCATAATTGTCCCGTTAATAAGGCAGTGGCTACGCTTAACAAAATGACCCATTGATTCGTTCGTACTAAGGGACGGGGAATGGAGCGAATTTCACTCGTCATAGAAAACCAACCTTCCTGATGTGTTTTGTTATATTTTATCCTTATTTTAATCACTTGTGAAGTGAAAGGTTAATCATGCAAATGATATCCTTATTTATAATAATTTTAATTTAGTATTGATTATTATTATAAAAGTAGTATAATATATTTATCATGAAATAAAAGTTAGGAGGACAGTATAAATGGTAGCAAAAGTTTGTGGAACATGTGGAACACCAATAAAAAAGTTAAAGCATTCTTCCCTATGCCAGTGCGGTCCTAAGATACTGAGCAATCAATTCTCAGTTAAAACAAAAAAATAAAATCCACTGGAATAGATCTTAAATTAAACCATTAAGCGGTTTGAGTTGTGGACAAAAAGGGTTCCATCTTAATTTTTAAACAAAGTTGATTGGAGCGGGTGTTCGAGGCTCCCGGAGACCGCGGAAAACGAGTGCCTTACGTTCCAATCAGCGTTCATATTTCATACACTCTCAAAAAATGCAGGCAATCGTTTGTCTACAGTCTGAACCGATTATTCAATTAATCGGTTTTTATTTTTCCAATGAAGGGTAAAGAGGATAATAAATATTTTTCATTTCAATTAAAATAATGTACGATTATGGAATAGAATAAAACGTCAGGAAGAATAGACATATTTTAGATGTGTCTAAACCATAACGTGACGGTTAGGAGGGGCTATGTTGGGAACGAGACTTTAAAAATTGGCGAGTTGGCGGAAATGGCGAATGTTACGAAACGAACCGTAGATTATTATACGAATCTTGGCTTGCTTAAAGCAGAACGTTCCGCCTCTAATTACCGTTATTATTCAGTCGGTGAACTTGAAAGGCTCCGCCGTATCGAAGGATACAAAAAAGAAAACCTTACATTGGAAGATATTAAAGAAATACTTAAAAAGGATAAGGAAGCCGCATCAGCAATTGAGGCAAAAGGTCTTCAGCTCAAGAATAAAATGGATGGCCTGAACGAAGAACTTCAGGAATTCATCAGCTTGATTGAAAAGGACGGAAAAAGTGAGCTTCTTCTAAAAAAACAGATATCCCGTGAAAGCATGGCCTTGATCCAATCATTACTAGTGTTGCTCGTATGATTAAAATTTAGCTCTATAGTTTTATGCACAAAGGTGCATATTAACGATATAGGCTAAATGGTTTTGGTTCATGTTATAAGGCAAAAATCGCTTATTAAACGAAAATAACCATTTATACAGGAGGTGCTTGGGATTAAGCCGTACATGTCTAATCCGAAGGTCAGTAGGATTGGAGCTATATGGCGAACCCGCACATATTGGAGATTTTTATAAAATTATTGGCAGTAGCTGCATTAATAGCATTAACCGCATTTTTCGTTGCATCGGAATTTGCAATCGTGAAAGTCAGAAGTTCCCGGATCAATCAATTAATTGAAGAAGGTCATAGAAATGCCCTCGCAGCCAAGAAAGTGACATCGCATATCGATGAGTACTTATCTGCCTGTCAATTGGGGATTACAGTAACCGCATTAGGTTTAGGGGTGTTGGGTGAACCGACGGTCGAGGCGATCTTAAAACCATTGTTCACTAAATGGGGATTAGAGGAATCTGTAAGTCACATCATCTCATTCCTGGTCGCGTTCGGTTCCGTGACATTCCTTCATGTTGTAGTCGGCGAACTCGCACCGAAAACGGTTGCGATTCAAAAGGCAGAAGAGGTAACCTTGCTATTTGCAAAGCCGTTAATTCTCTTTTACCGCATTTTATACCCATTCATTTGGTTACTGAATGGTTCTGCACGTCTCCTGACGGGCATGTTCGGATTAAAGCCTGCGTCCGAGTCCGAAATGGCCCATTCCGAAGAAGAGCTGCGCATCATTTTATCGGAAAGCTATAAAAGCGGTGAGATCAACCAATCGGAATACAAATATGTCAATCAGATATTTGAATTTGATGAGCGTATTGCCAATGAAATCATGGTTCCGCGTACGGAAATGACCGTTATCGAAAAAGGCATGCCATTATTGGAAGTTGTGGAACTGATTCAAGAGGAACAATACACAAGGTATCCGGTCATAGACGGTGATAAAGACAATGTCGTGGGAATGGTCAATATCAAGCGACTTTATACAGCGACCATTACAGAAGATAATGTAACGGCTTTGACGGTGGATTCCTTTGTAACACCCATCATCCGTGTTCTTGAAACGATCGCCATTCATGATCTTCTGCTTAAAATGCAGAAGGAAAGGATCCATATGGCAGTTTTGACCGATGAATATGGCGGAACAGCCGGTCTTGTAACGGTTGAAGATATCCTTGAAGAAATCGTCGGGGAAATCCGAGATGAATTTGACCAGGATGAACGTCCGCTCATTCAAAAAATTGAGGAAGGGCATTATGTATTCGATGCTAAAACATTGGTTGAAGATGTTAATGATACCCTTGCGATCGATTTGCCGGAGGAAGATATCGATACATTGGGAGGATGGTTCCTGACAGGCAGATTTGAAATTGCTGTCGGGGATAGAATTGAATACGCCGGATATGAATTTACTGTAAAGGAAATGGACGGCCACCATGTTTTATATGTTGAAGTGAAGAAGATTAAATAAACAGGATCACACCAAAAGCCGAAAGTGAAAACTTTCGGCTTTTATTATGTACGAACCATATATTTGGGTGTTTATGACAATGGTAAGGCAGACTGTTACTTAATTGGAAAAGGAATTCATGTAAAATGATAGTGTGGGTAACCATTTTAGCCTGGAAAATGTTAAAATTGATTTTGAGCAATGAAACTATCTATATATCATTTCAAAGAATATAAGGTGAGTTCTAGTATTTTGCAATGCCGTTATTTCGGGCTGGTATAAATAAGTATTGAAGGTGGGCGGGAAAAAATGGGTTTTAAGAAAAAGCAAATGTTGGGATTTGGTTTGATCTTGCTTTTCTTGGCTATTTTACTTTCATTCATGATGTTTACGCTAAACAATTTAAAGAGCAGCATGACTGAAATAGTTGAAAATCGCTATGAAAAAGTGCAAGCTTCGATGGAAATCCGTCAGCTTTTTTCTAGGTCGGACCGTGAGATTTTGTTTGCAGCCAATGATGCAAATAAAGAAGAAAGAGCAGAGAGCCTCGAAATCATCAATGAGAATCATAATTTGATTGAATCAAAAATTGCCGGGTTATCAGGTTCGTTAAATAAGGCGAAAGCGAAGCAATTATTGAAAGAGTTCGAGACCCAATATGCTTCTTACTCCATAACGGAGGCTGAAATCATCCAAAAGATAAAATCGGAAAACTCTTCTGATAATCTTTCAAGCCTGATGGATGACCAAAGGGAAAAGCGAACGAAAGTCATCAGTACGATGGATGAATTTAAGGATTACCAAGAAGGTGTCATGAAAGATACTTTAAGTAATTCGAAACAAACCTATGAAGATATGATCGGATTTGTAATTTTTGCGGTTATTCTCAGCATTTTGGTCATCTCCGTAACGGTTGTTTGGATGATCCGCAGTACATCGAAAGATCTGCAATCGATTACGAAGGTCATCGAAAATATCGATTATAAAAATTTGTCGGTCATACCAAGAATCCCGGTGCGGACCACTGATGAAATTGGGGATATAGCGAAATCGTTCAATGATATGGCGGAATCGCTTGAAATCTATAATCAAAAAGAAAAAGATTTCACTGAAAAGATCAGTGAACAGAACTGGATTCAGACCCGTGTTGCAGATATAGCTACCATGTATCAGCGCATTGTTGATGTGGAAGTCCTTGCTGACCGGTTCATTACAAGACTTGCACCGATGATGGGAGCTTCAATTGGAGCTTTTTACGTCAAACGGGGTGAGGGTGTGGATATGCGCTTTGTAAAGCTTGCCAGCTTTGCTGGAGATGGTGAAGATTCGGGCAGGCGTGAATTCCGTCTTGGCGAAGGTTTGATCGGTCAATGCGCCCTTGAAAAGAAATCCAAAGTCATCGAGGATATCCCTGAAGATTTCCAATTGGTTACGACAGGATTGGGGGAAGTCAACCCGAAAAGCATTGTCATTGCGCCAGTCGTTTTTGAGGATGAAGTGGTGGCGATGGTTGAACTGGCGAGTTTGGAGGCCTTTACGAAGCTGCAAAAAACGTTCCTGAACCAGGTTCTTGATACTCTGGGCATCACGATCAATAATGTAGAGGGCCGGATGGAAATAGAGCGTTTATTGAAGGAATCACAGGCACAGACTGAAGAGTTACAGGCTCAATCGGAAGAATTGCAATCACAGTCAGAGGAAATGCAAGCCCAATCGGAGGAACTGCAAACACAGGCTGAAGAGTTGCGAATGATCAATGAACAATTGGAAGAGAGAAATCGTGAAACGGAAGAAAAATCGAAAGAGCTTCAAGTCGCTAAACTGAATCTTGAAAAACAAGCGGAAGAATTGAAGTTAAGTTCAAAATATAAATCGGAGTTCATGGCAAATATGTCCCATGAATTGCGGACACCGCTCAATAGTATCCTGATTTTATCAGAAATGCTTTCAGATCCTAATGATAGTAAATTAAATGAAGAGCAACAGGAATTCGCTCGTGTCATTAATTCATCAGGCCAAGACTTATTAACGTTGATCAATGACATTTTGGATTTATCAAAAGTTGAAGTCGGAAAGCTTGAAGTGGTCTTTGATGAAATGAATTTGAGTGAGCTTCCTGAGTTATTGCACCGTAACTTCGATCATGTAGCGAAGAAAAAGAACATTGACTTTATAATCGAAAAAAGTAAAAACGTTCCGGATATTTTCTTTACGGATGAACAGCGCTTCCAGCAAATTTTGAAAAACCTGCTATCCAATGCATTTAAATTCACGGAAAAAGGTTCTGTGTCTGTCCAAATCAAAAAAGCTGATGAAGAAAATGTAGCACAATGGATACAGACAAAAGGAGCAAGCAATTGGGTTGAAATTAAGGTGACGGATACTGGCATCGGAATATCAAAAGAGAAGCAAAAACTTATCTTTGAAGCATTCCAGCAAGGTGACGGAGCTACAATGAGAAAATATGGCGGTACAGGACTTGGGCTATCGATTTGCCGGGAGTTTGCCAAACTTCTGGGAGGCTGGGTCATTGTAGATAGTGAAGAGGGGCAAGGCAGTACCTTTACTTTCTTTATTCCAAGCATGCCAGAGGGCTTCAAAAATGTCGACGAAGCAATAGCTGCTTCTCCGGAAGTGGCAGCAGCTAACCACGATGATTCTGTCGCGCCTTTTGGCGATCAGGGAGAACCGGATGCAGGTATGATGGATGAAGAAGATCTGGATAAGGCCAAACCATTCTGCAATAAAACAGTACTGGTCGTCGATGATGATCACCGTAATATATTTGCCCTGAAAAATGCGCTGAAGCATGAGGGGATGGAAATCCTTACAGCTGAAAACGGCTTTGAATGTTTGGAACTCCTTGAAAAAGGAAACAATATAGATGTTATATTGATGGATATCATGATGCCGGGTATGGACGGTTACGAAACGATGACCAGAATTCGCGAGCAAAGTAAATTCGAGGATCTTCCAATCATCGCGTTAACTGCAAAAGCGATGAAAGGCGATAGGGAAAAATGCCTGAAGGCCGGCGCTTCCGATTATGTCAGCAAACCATTAAAATTGGATCAGCTGCTATCCGTCCTAAGAGTATGGCTGACTAATTGATTGATAGTATGGGTGAGGAAGGATTTTCATGAAGGATACTTTAACGATTGAAGAAAGAGAAGATTTAGAAATCGAATTATTGCTAGAGGCCATTTATTCCGTTTCTGGCTTTGACTTTCGTAAATATATGCGTTCTTCAATAAAAAGAAGAGTTGAAAATAGAATGAGGCTGGACCATGTTCGCAGGATCAGCGGAATGATTGAAATGGTTTTATATGAAAAAGGGTATGTCGAGAAGCTATTGAGAGATTTTTCAATAAATGTCACTGAAATGTTTCGCGATCCGGATTTCTTTAAAGCCTTTCGTTTAAATATTGTACCGCTCCTGAAAAAACTTCCTGAAATCAGAATTTGGCATGCGGGATGTTCAACCGGTGAAGAAGCCTTTTCCATGGCGATCATCCTCAAGGAGGAGGGACTTTATGATAAGGCGAGGATTTATGCCACTGATATGAATGATGAAGTCCTCCGTCATGCGGAAAAAGGGATATTACCTTTAAATAGAATGCAGTCTTATACGAAAAACTATCTGCAAGCTGGAGGTAACCAGGAATTTTCGGAGTATTATACAACCGATTATCAAAATGCTTATCTTGATTCGGGCCTCCTTAAAAACATTGTGTTCTTCCAGCATAATTTAGTTACTGATGGTTCGTTCAATGAGTTCCATATCATCATGTGCCGGAATGTGATGATTTATTTTACCGGTGAATTACAGACCTATGTTAATCAGTTGTTTTATGACAGTCTTTGTAAAGATGGCTTCCTTGCGGTCGGCAGCAAGGAAACTCTTCATACATCATCCTTTTCGGAGGATTATGAGGACTTTGATTCAAAGGAACGGATTTATCGGAAACTGTAAAAAGAAAGAGTCCGCATATATGCGGACTCTTTCTTTTTGATTAAATTATTTTTCACTTTTTTTGAATAACTATGTTTAAGTCATCGGAAGAAGGGGTATATATAATGAGTTGGTCTCCATGCAGAATCTCGACTGCAGTTTATTATTATTAAAAGAGACTGAACTTCGTTATAATATAATGGAAAAATCCCTGTTAAGGGAGCTTTATAAAAGTACTGTTCCATATAAAAAAGATAAATGTTGCCGCTCGATATAAGCCAAAAGGGGAATGAAAGAATGACGATTTTAATCGTAGATGATAACCAGGTTAACCTTTTCGTTATAGAGAAAATTCTAAAACGAGCTGGCTATACGGATTTTCTATCATTAACTTCAGCTGTTGAGATGTTTGAATATTTACAGGTGGATAGTCCGCAACCTAAAGAGACTTCAGTTGATATCATTCTGCTTGATATCATGATGCCGGAGATCGATGGGATAGAGGCGTGCAGGAGACTTCAAAGTATTCCTCACCTTAGAGATATACCCGTGATTTTTGTGACCGCCCTTGAAGATTCAAACAAGGTGGCCGAGGCACTTGATGTTGGCGGAATTGATTATATAATGAAGCCCATCAATAAAATAGATTTACTTGCGAGGATTCGCGTGGGGTTAAGACTTAAATATGAAAAAGATTGGCATAAAATGCAGGATGAAAAAATCCGTAATGAATTGGATCTTTCCATGCAGGTTCAAAGCAGCTTATTAAGTGAACCCATTATAAATGACCACTTAACTATAAGGGCATCATACTTACCTGCGAATAAATTAGCAGGGGATATGTACTATTGGCACCGCATCGATGAAAATCGGTATGGGATCATCCTGTTGGATATGATGGGGCATGGCATATCCGCCTCACTTGTGTGTATGTTCATATCCTCCGTATTGAGGGATGCCATCAGGACTCATTCGGACCCAGTGTCAGTAATAAATGAAATGAATCGCTGGATGAGTACCCTTAATAAAGATGATAATCAAGTGCATTATTATTTTACCGCGATTTATATGATCATTGATACAGAGCAAAAGACAGTGGAATATGTAAATGCCGGACATCCTCCTGGATTTGCTTTAATGGACGATGGAAAAGTGGTCTCCCTTTCAAAAGGGACATGTCCTGTTGGTTTCTTCACCGAGATGAAAATAGAGAAATCCGTCATTCATTATGAAGAGAAGATTCAGCTTATGCTATTTACGGATGGAGTCATGGAAGCGATAGATCGAGAAGGGACGGAAGGGCTCAACCAAATAAAAGAAGCGGTCTCGACAAGATGGTTTGATTGTAAAGAATCTCCCCCTATCGATTTTTTGATGTCACCTGAAATGCAGCAAGATCAGCCTGATGATATGTGTGTTGTGGTTATTCAAGCGAATTGAAGAAGGAAGAGGCGGCAGATCATCTGCCGCCTCTTCTCTATAAAAGGGGGGTCACTTTTATATGAAATGAGAATGTTCGTTAAGAGAGTGAATCCTGTATTCGGCTATTTGCAATTAACGGTCATTTTTCAATTTACTAATGCCATCTTGGAGATTGCCTTTTAATTTATCGGCTTTACCTTCTGCTTGTAAGTGAGGATCATTTTTCGCGTTTCCGACTTGGTCTTTCGTTTCACCTTTAACTTTATTTACAGCACTCTTTACTTTGTCTGATAAACCGCTCATTATGTTACCTCCTTTTTCTTTATATACTGTATATACCCATGAAGTGAGTGGGTAAACCTGATTTATATGGAGAAAGGAGTTTTAAGAAGCGATGATTTCCCTTTTACTTAACCTTTGAATGAACTGATAGGAATGTTCAATGATATGATCTTTGTCATGATCCAACGACGCCACATGATATGAATTTTCAAGGCGCGCCATCTCTTTATCACCGGACATGACAGTATCGTAAATCTGATAGGAACACGAGTCCGGTACAACGTGGTCTTCTGGTGAATGGAAGATAAGTATCGGGCACGAAACGTCTATTAGTTTTTGGCTGGTATGTTCCATTATATCAAGCAATTGATTAATCGCTTTTGACGGAACTTGGTCATATGTGATTTCTTTAGGTGTATCGTCTTTTATGTCAGGCTTGCCTTCGGGAATGAAGCGTGGAACCGATTGGTTACGATATCTTTCATATTCAGGAACTTGGAGAGCGGCGTTGATGGTGAGAATTCCATCACAAGCCAATTTTGTCGCTAAGTCAAGAACAAGGGCACCTCCCATGGATTGTCCGATGGCGAAAACATGGGTGCAGGTTCGCTTTAATTTTGCATAAGCCATTTCAACATCTTGTATCCATTCTTGATAATGACTTGTTTCCATTTCATATTCATCCGTTCCGTGGCCTGCCAGTCGAGGAGCGAAGACAGTAAAGCCTTTGGCGGCAAATTTTTCACCTAAATACCTTACGCTTTGTGGCGTTCCGTTAAAACCATGGCAAATAAGGATGCCGATAGAATTGCCGGGTAAGAAAAAAGATTCCGCACCTGGTATTACCATTGCTGCTGTCATATTCCCATCTCCTTTGATTTAGCTAAGTTTTGTTAATAGAAAGTTTTAATAAAATTAACTATTCCGATTATTTTACTTGGTTATATAATAGCATAATGAAAATTATGAAGTCAACTTGGTTATGTCCCAAAACTTCACTATTATTAAGAAGCATCAAAAAGGATATGAAGATACTTATCAGGTCATTTTTGTCTTTCTATTATATAAGTGCTGTCTTGGAATTGTTGATAAACTGAAGATGCTAATCACCGATAATATATAAATATAAGAAATGGAGAAAAAGCATTGACTTTAAAGTGAAATGGGATTAATATAAATAAGCACCAACTAAGACATGCAAAAAAATTCATCGCTTTTGGCAGGTTGCTGAAAGAAATAATAACTATTGACTTCTTACTATGAAAATGATAAGATGAAATGGTCGCTGAAAAACACAGCGATTTAAAAT
>NZ_JBFTMS010000026.1:0-64968 GCF_056397085.1 Peribacillus sp. 05N428
ATTAGTTGATTTTGTTTATCTTGCATTTTAAACTTCATATTAGGGTTCCTCCTAAGGTTTTGAGTTTGAGTGGTGTCTTACTCATATCTTACTGAGGAGCCCTATTTTTTTCAAAGCTGAAAAATAACGAACTACAGGAATGCTAACCTTGTTAGTCCATTAAGAAACCCAGTATGGAAACAACGAATAGAAATAATGAGACAATAGCAAACTTCAAAAAACCTCATTTTCTATCTTTTTGAGGTTCAGCTAATCCTGTTATTAACAAAATCGAACACTTCCGGTAATTAGCTGATAGGCATATAAAGCAACTATTATTCTGATGAAGTTCGCCTTTAAGGATTCAAGTTTCAAAAGGGTACGAGATTCGTTCAAAATCTATGCATTTGACCATTTTTGTAAGTGAATGTATAGTTTCCTTCTTTTTTCAATAAAACCGGCAAGTACTGTGAAACCATCTCAGCAATTCCGAGATTAAGCGGATGAAGTATCCAATCAATGGATTTCCAATCAAGAATGCCTTCCCGCGTTTTTTTCGGTGTTTCATAAATTAAATCCTCATCCGCCATATACAAATATACATATATTCCATCCAATTCACCTTCTGGAGTCTCCCAGGTTACGGTTCCTTTAGAAAAAAAGGAGTTTACCTCTATCCCCGTTTCCTCAAATACCTCACGCTGCGCACCCATATCAGGTGTTTCACCTTTCTCGATTTTGCCACCCACCCCATTCCAGACACCCATAATTGGAGCTTTCTCCCGGTTAAGCATGAGAAGTTCATTATTCTTCTTTACAAAACAAACAGTATACGTAAACATTTTAAAAAGAACCCCTTTATCGTTAGTTCGTGCCCCATCATGGCTAAGCTGGTTAATGGGAGTGAAGCAAAAAATACTTAACACATATAAATAAGAAGGATCATGACCAAACATCCCTCACTTCCACTGCCTCCAAAGTATTAACACATTCTCAAATTCTAACAATGAAAATGGAATCCGTAAACGCTCTCCGTCATCACTCGGGGGTTTGAGCGATATATTCGTGAGTTTGGGCGATATATTCAAGAGTTTGAGTGATATATTCGAAAGTTTGAGCGATATACTCGAGATTTTCGCTGTTTTACTCGTGTATTCGCAATTTACTCGTGAGTTTCGCTATTTTACTCGTGAGTTTGAGCAATTTACTCGTGAATTTTGCTATTTTACTCGTGAATTCTCACTTTACTGGTGAGTTTGAGCGATATATTCGAAAGTTTGAGCGATATACTCGAGATTTTCGCTGTTTTACTCGTGTATTCGCAATTTACTCGTGAGTTTCGCTATTTTACTCGTGAGTTTGAGCAATTTACTCGTGAGTTTTGCTGTTTTACTCGTGAATTTCCGCAATTTACTCGTGAGTTTTGCTATTTTACTCGTGAATTTGCACTTTACTGGTGAATTTCACTATATACTCGTGAGTTCGTATTTTCATAAGAAAGCAGCGATTCCTTTAAGGATCGCTGCTTTTCTTATTTATGCTCCTGCCCAAACATCTTTCGCATATCTGCCATTCTCCTCTAATGATTGCAGCCATTCTGTGGCTTCTTCTCTCTGTGTTTGATAGATATGCATATAGCTGTCAATTATGGTTCGTTCAACATCTGGCGCCATTTTGCTTCCGTCTCCGCAGATGTATAGGTGTCCTCCTTCTTCTTTTAATAAAGGAAGGATGTCTTGGGCGTTTTCCGCCAATCGGTTCTGGACATATGTTTTTTCTTGACCGGGACATCTGGAGTAAGCGGTGTGCAGTGTTACAAGGCCCTCTTGTTCGGCATGGACGAGTTCTTCTTGATAGAGGAAATCGTGTTCCGGATTACGGCATCCAAAGTAGAGGTGGGCCGTCCCTAGCGTTTCACCTTTTTCTTTCAAGGCGCGACGTGATTGTATGAATCCCCTGAATGGTGCAATGCCTGTTCCAGGGCCGATCATGATGATTGGTTTTCCTGTTTGCTTTGGCAGCTGGAAGTTGGATTGCGGCATATTGATAAAGCAGGCTATTTTGTCTCCTTGGGAGCGTTCTGCCAAATAATTCGATGCAATTCCTTTGTATTCCCCGTTGCCGCTCAAAGCTTCTCCACGGACGACGCTTACGGTGATGCTTGCTTCTCCTTCGTTGTGGAGTGGTGAGCTTGAGATGGAGTAGTATCTTGCTTTTAAAGGTGGCAGTAAAGCCAGGAAACGTTCAAACGGGATTTCACATGCAAGATACTTTTCGATTAGGTCAAGCATGGTTATGCGCTTGTTCAGGATTTCTTGTTTATAGGTATTGTCCAATAGAAGATCTTCAAGTTCTTTTACATGTGGAGGACATACCGTATGAGTGGCAAGCGCCCGTATTTGAGACCGGGTGGCGGGTTCTTGGAACTCCACATGGTTTGATAGTAACTCTTCCAGTTTTACCGGTTTTCCTGTAGGAAGATGGGCAGCTTTTCCGGAATCCCCAGTCAGATTCACGTAATCTTGGCCGTTTAGGTTAAATCGACTGAGCACTCGCTCGACAAGTTCCGCTGGATTTTGCGGAAGCACCCCGAGATGATCGCCTTCCTGATAGTGTATTCCCTCTGGCAGCGTTAATTCTATATGACGTGTACTTCTTCCGCTATCTTCATGTTGTAATTCAGCATTCCTTTTTACAATGGATGTAAACGCATGATGCGTGCGGGCAAGCGGTGTGCCGCTCACATCACTTACGAAGTTCATCGTAATCGAGCTGACTTCCCGATCATTCTCATTGACTTTAATGTTCAGGGCTTCGGCAAGATTCGGCCAAAGGGCTTCTGTCCATTTCTCGTAATCCCCTTCAAAGTCATCGCTAGCATCTCCATAGCCTGTTTCTGACAGCCGCACTGCACCTTTTTGTTCCAGCCGCTCATCAATGAGGTTTGGAATGCGTTGGTACGTATTGGCCCAATTGCGGTCACCGCAGCCGAAGACCGCATAGTGAACACCATCCAATGTGCCACCATGGCTTTCCTTCAGCCATGAAACGAAATCACCTGCATTATCAGGGGGATTTCCATTATAGGATGCCGTAACTATGAGAACAGCTCCTTCTTTGGGAAGCCGATCGGTGTAATCATTTAAAGGGGCAACTTCGGCATGGAAGCCTTGCCGCTTCCCTGTTTCGGCAAGGTCACGAGCAATCCCTTCCGCTGTTCCCATGTTTGATCCAAACAGGACGAGTAATGGTGTTCCATGTACTGATTCGGTTGGAGATACCGCGGCACCTTTTTCCGGAGAGTTTGGTTCTGAAGAAGCAACGGTAAACGACATCGCCGGCTTCATCGGTGAAACGCGCATGGTCAATCCGTCCGGTTTAAGAGTCAATGTTTCTTTAACTTCCAATTGATATTCTTCATGATCGATCAGGTCAAAGTGCTGTAAAACCATTCCAAGCACCAGTGTCGCTTCATGAAGCGCAAACTGCTGTCCGATACAGGCGCGCTGCCCGTTTCCAAACGGTTTATACGCATGATAAGGGATGGAATCCAAATCCTCGAACCGCTCAGGAATGAACGATTCAACGTCATCACCCCAAACGGATGGATCACGGTGAATCTCGGGAATGAGCAGTGAGAACACATCATCTTTCTTCACATTGTATTTTCCATCCAGCATGGTATCTTCTTTCGCATAAACGGAAAACGACGGAGCTGTCGGCCACAGACGAAGCGTTTCATTCAGTACCATCCGGACATATTTCAGCTTTTTCACTTGTTTATAATCAGGAACATCATCACCCAGCACTTCATCGACTTCCTGCTGCGCTTTTTTTAACTTGTCTCTGTTATTCATGAGGAAATAGATGGCGAACGATAGGAGACCGCTCGTCGTTTCATGCCCAGCTATTAAAAAGGTAATGATTTGAAAACGAATATTTTCATCATCCAGTGATGCACCCGTTTCAGGGTCGACTCCTTTTAACATATGGGAAAGAAGGTCATCTTCTCCGTGATCGCCATTTTGTTTTCGTTCGGCAATCAATTCATCCACTAGAGAGAACATATATTGAATGTCTTCCCTGAATTGTTTTTTAGATTTGATCATCAGTTTATCTTGGATTCCAAGCCGCTGCGTTTGGCTCATCGCTTCATCCAACGCACGCAGCATACTGTTGACAAATGGATGGGTGGTCTCCCGATAAAAACTGTTAAAGCGGTAATTGAACCCGCATAGTCCGATCGTATCCAAGGTCAATCGTGTCATATCCTCAGGAACATCTATCTCATCAGCCGGATTCAGGCGAGCCCATTTTTGAATGAGTTGGGTAGCAAGATCCACCATTTTAGCATGATAGCCCTTCATTGCCTGCTGGCTAAAGCTGGGAAGCAGGATGTTATGGGCCTTTTTCCAATTCGGTTCCTTCGTTTCACTTGTGAAGAGACCATCACCGCCAAACGCCCTCACTTTCTGCAGGGCTGGACCGACTTTCTTATCAAATCTTGTTTCATCACATATTTCTTTAGCGAGGGCAGCACTGGAGACGAATGTAGTGATTCGACCCGGAAATTGAAACTGAAAAATCGGCCCAAGTTCTCGTGCCAGCTTCATGAAAGACTGAAGGGGCTTATCCTTATCAATGATAGGCAGGCTGCCTAGGGGGCCATATGTCTTTGGCTGTGGAAACTGAGTTGTATTTTCCATTTTATTAGCACCTCTTTACGATAGTTAGATTGCGGAATGAACGTTCATTCCGTTTATTTTGAAAGTGTCTTAAACGTGCAATCGCACTGCATCCCAAAAGCTTTCTTCCACATCTGCCAAAAGTTTTGGTTCAGGTTCTAACTCCCCGATGCGAACAAGTCGCTCAAGCTCAAGAAAAGCTCCGTAAATGATGGCAATCAAAGCTGAAGAAGGAAGCTCCTTAATTTCTTTTTTCTCTTTTCCTGAATCAAAGAAGTTTTTGAATATATTCAATAGCCCTTGAAAGCTGGCATGACTATCTTCATTTAAAAAATGGGCCCCACTATGGATTTTAATAAAATAAAGAGCTTGGTCCTGCTCGGTTGTAAAGTGAACCATCGTTTTAAAAATATGGTGAAACTGCGTGCGAATTGAATCATCATGAGGAAATCCATTCTTGACCGTTTCAGTGAAAATATCCAAGTACTCTTGAAAGATCTTGTTGCCCAGCACTTCCTTATTCTCGAAATAACGATAAATGGTACCCGCTCCAACTCCTGCCGATGCAGCAATCATCGGAATCGTCGTCGCATCATATCCCCGTTCTGCGAAAAGCACTAAAGCGCTTTTTATTATACTGTCTCGTTTATTTGCTGCCGTGATCATAATGATCCCCCCTTTTTTCAAAAGATGCGGAATGAACGTTCATTCCTTTAATCCAAGTGTATACCCAATAAAATCCAATCTCAATCGCGCATACTACCCATATTTTGTGAATTCTTTATTAATGGAGGGGGATAAAAGACTGAAAGTATTTCTTTTTAAGGAATAAAATGGAATGATAAACTATCGTTTGCCCCATAAGAAAAAGAGCTGATAGTCACAGCTCTTTCACAGGTTTACTGAAATTAACTTCTTGTTCACCTATTAAACGAGAAGAAACTTATGCTTGATTATAACGTTCAGATAGTTTCCTTTTATGGGCATTGAACACTTCCTCCAAGGGGATATTGTATTTGTTCGCAATCACAATCAAGTTTCCTAACACATCTCCCAACTCTTCGGTTAGCTCCTGTATGTTTTCTTCAAACGAACCAATAACTTCATCAGGTCTATCCCTGCCGATCTCAAGGGAACGAATGGCTCGTGCAACCTCGCCAGTTTCTTCTGCCAAAAAGCCAATGCGAATGAAGATGTCCAATTCTGACCATCCCCGTACTTCATAATAATCTTTTACCCATTGTTGAAATTCAGTGACGTCCATATCCATCCACCCTTCTTTTTTATCATTCAAGTTTAACAAATCCCCTTTAATTTTGTATGATAAGAAAGGAAGATTACTAAATGGGAGATGTGATATTTTGAAAAGTCTAGCTGTATTTTGTGGATCAAGCAAAGGTGCATCTGCTGTCTATGTAGAAGAGGCTAAAAAACTGGGTGCGGAACTGGCAAAACGTAAGATTACCCTTGTTTATGGAGGCTCAAGTGTAGGAATCATGGGTGCAGTTGCAGATTCCGTCTTGGAAGCAGGCGGAAATGTAATTGGCGTAATGCCAGATTTCCTAGAAAAAAAGGAAATAGCACATAAGAACTTAACCGAGCTGATCGTCGTGGAATCCATGCATGAAAGAAAAGCAAAGATGGCTGAGCTTGCAGATGGGTTCATGGCTTTGCCAGGCGGGCCAGGAACATTGGAAGAATTCTTTGAGATTTTCACTTGGGCTCAGCTTGGTCTTCATCAAAAACCTTGCGGACTCTTAAATATCAATCACTATTATGATCCTTTGGTTGCTTTATTCAACCATATGTCCGACGAACAGTTCCTTCATGAAAAATTCCGTTCCATGGCGCTGGTGGATGTTGAACCAAATGGACTTCTTGATCAATTCATTACATATGAACCGCCAACCGTAAAAACTTTCATTACCGAGAAACAAACCTGATCATTAAAAAACAGCCGGCCAAGATCAATAATGATCTTGGCCGGCTGTGATAAACTGCAGGTTAGGTAAATATCCGGTTTAAATAATCTCCATGCCCTTTGATAAGTTGCACTTCATGTTCGGATGAAATCCAGAAGAAATGAAATGTCAGCCCCGCTTCATCTCCTCCACCCGTCGGCTGATGGTCCCATTCATCAGGAACATTCGACACACTTATTTGATAAAAATATCTATTATGTATGGCACCATCGACGTTCTCCCAAAAATCTTCTATTATTAATTTCTCTACATGAAAATTTTCCAGACCTGTTTCTTCTTTCATTTCCCTAATCACTGCTTGGTAAGCATCTTCTTGAGGCTTCACCGTTCCCTTGGGTATCTGTATACCGGCTTCCTTAATGGGATGTTGAAAAACCAATACCTGTGTTTCTCCATTATTGATTCTTGTCACATACCCGTAAGCTTTTTTTATCGGTATCACCTCAATCACCAAAAGCAAAAATGAGCTCTGTCTCGCATACAGTTTCCCCCTCGACAGTAGCCCTTCCTGTTCCTTTACCGATAGGACCTTTCAAGCGAGTAATCTCCACTTCTAAACGTAATTGGTCCCCTGGTTTTACTTGCCTTTTAAAACGGCATCCATCGATCCCGGCCAAAAGTCCGATCCGTCCTTTATTTTCTTCTTTTGTAAGCATGACAACAGCACTTACCTGTGCTAATGCCTCCACGATCAACACACCTGGCATCACTGGGTAATCGGGAAAGTGACCAGAAAAAAACTCTTCATTTGCCGTGACGTTTTTAATGGCCACCGCCCTCTTTCCTTCTTCCAGTTCCAAAACTCTATCAACTAAAAGAAATGGATAGCGATGCCTGATAATGTCTTTGATTTCTTGGATATCAATCAATATTAAGTCCCCCCATTGCGATGGATTGCTATCACTTAATTTTACCATCAGAATCACCATATGGATATTTTTGTATTATAAAAAAAAGGCTGCCTGAGCAACCCTGTTTTCGCTTACAAATCCTTTGATTTTTTTTCCTTCGATTTAGTTAACGGGGATAGAACCATTTCTTCATACCTCTCATATCCCCCTAATAATTTATGAATCAAGCTTATTTTAGGAACAACAAGGTAAACCGCCAATCCTGAAATGGTGCTCAGTATTGCTCCTGCCAGCACATCCGCCGGAAAGTGGACACCTACCCAAATACGGGAAATGCCAACAAGAAAAGCCAGCATGATCCATAACAACCACCATCCTCTTTTGAAAAGCCAAAAAGATACACAAAACGAGAAAAACAAGATGGTATGGTCGCTAGGAAATGAATTATCCACTGCTTTTTCAATTAACTGATTAACATTGGCCAATTCGGCAAATGGCTGATTATTCGAATGCAATCTCCCTGCCATTTTCCCCATCATTTCAGCCATTACAAACGTAATCATCCCACAAACAACCATCATCCTACTCTGTTCATTTCGAGTGAACCATATTAAGATGACTGCCAAAGCTAATAAAAATACCATGTACTCGGCAATGAAAATGGCAGAAGGGTTTAAATAATCGTACTGTTTCCCTAAGTCATTGATCATTCTGAATACATTGGTATTCAACTCAAAAAAGTCCATTTCATACCCAACCTTCCTCTTTTTCTTACATATTAAAGAGAAAGGAAATATATCGCCATCGTTCTTCCTAACAGTTTAAGCTGCCGTCTTACAATATTGTCACGCGGTTAAAGAAGCTTAGTGGTGTCTTGTATATTTCCTGAACTTTCTATATAATCCAAGGAAAAATACGGAGGTTAGTCAAATGAATAATGACAGGAACTCTGTTCTAATTCAAGAAAAACAGGAAACGGTTTGGAATGCGATCACGAATGATGAAATCATTTCAAAATGGTATGCCCCGGGTTCAAAATGGAATATTCCTAAACTCCAGGTTGGAGAGAAGGCAATCTTCGTATTAATGCCTAGTGCACATAACAATCTTAAAGAGAATGAAAGCATCCCAATGAGCTTTACAATCCAAGAGATAATCCCTTACGAAAGGTTTTCTTATTCTTCGGATTCGGATAAACTCGTTTTCACTTTCGAAATATTCCCAGAATCCCAAGGCACTAGAGTATTTATTAACATGGACGGATATGAACTTAGTTTGGCTAACTTAAAGGCATGTTTAGAAGGAAAAGAACTTCCCTATACCTAATCATTCAAAGAGAACCTAGTTCATTTCCATGTTTATTAAAAAATCACTGCTATGCCCCTTCGTATATAGCGTCTGAAGGGAGACGGCTGTATTTATAATAGAAGAAATTCGCATAAGGAGGTAAAAGATGCTGCACATACAGAAAAAGTCCGATACTGTCATCATTGTCATTCATGAAATATATGGACTGAATCAACATATGCAGGGTTATTGTGAGTTATTATCAAATCAAGGTTTTGATGTGATCTGTCCGGATTTGTTAGGACGTGGGATGCCATTTGATTATTCCCAAGAGGATGCTGCTTATCGACATTTTATGGAGAACGTAGGTTTCATGGATGCTTTATATAAGATAAAGGATATATTATCGGATATAAAAGATGAATACCAAAAGATTTTCATTCTTGGATTCAGTGCAGGGGCAACTGTAGCTTGGCTGTGCAGTGAGGAAGAGTGTGTCGATGGAATTGTTGGTTACTACGGTTCGCGTATTAGGAATTATGCAGAATTGGCGCCACGATGCCCTGCACTGCTATTTTTCCCCCTAGAAGAGCCATCATTTAATGTCGATGAGTTAATTTCAGCTTTAGAAAGTAAGGATGTCGAAGTTCATAAATTCATGGGGGAACACGGATTCAGCGACCCTTACCATTCAAAATATCATGCAGAATCAGCACAAGCAGCCGTTAGCAAAATGATGAAATTTTTTATGGTGAATTAATGTTCCACATTCACCCTACTGCCGTTTTGTATGGACCCAATGTATAGAACCCGCATCACTATGGGGGTGACAGTCATTTTGAACCTTTTTATATTCTTTTTCCAATTATTTCAAGGTTAACTTCATAAGCTGTTCCACCGTTTTATTTACAGTATGGATCATAAGTTTATAGATTAATTCCTTCCGCCTTTCTTCCAAGCCCTTCCCCATTTCACCCTCTCCTTCTATTCTCATAGAATATGAAATGTTTCCTTAGACAGGGGGAATGATCGTCGGATTCCTTCTCCTCAATTTTACTTATTTTAATATATTCATTCTCTAAATCGGTTAAGGTCAATTCAAATAGATGGATGTCATTCTTTTTGTAAACTCCCTTGTTAATCAACTTGTTGATCAGGAAGTTCCTTTTTTTCTCAATGGCTTTACGCAATAATGTCCCCATGATAAATCCTCCTTTTAATACGTATTGACTTGCCCATTCACAAAAAAACCGGAGACACCTCTTTACATGAAAGAAAAGTCTCCGGTTTTCCGGTCAATTAACCTATAATTCCTATTTAATTACTCGGTATTATTATAATACTAACTACATGCTCCGTAGTCAACTATTTTTTTCCTGGGGAAAAGGCAATGTTTTATAAAGCCATTATTTTTTTTCACTGTCAAATGGTTTTGTCTTTTTAACTAACCATATTCCTAATACTAAAATGATCACATAGAGGACGAGTGAAGCTGTACTTGGAAGAGAGAATAAGTTAAAAGTTAACGAATGACCAAAAAACATGTTGAACAACGGTCTTATCAATCCCTGAACTGCAAATATAAATAGGACAATCCCTATAAATCTTAGTACTTCATTCGTAATTTTAGACATTATTAATCACTTCTTTCGGTGGCTTTATCAAATATGGTTTTTATTTCCATTATTGCAGAATCAATATCAGTTATTTCTTCTTTTGCGATTGTTGAACTAAAGCTATCAATTACGTTTCTAACTGCTCTAGCCATTATTTCAGGAGGAAATTTTCTAAAACTCCTGTCAACATCCTGCCCGTATTGAAAAATCTCGATTAGTGGATTTAATATGGTGTTATTTTCATCCACAAAGATCAATTCTCCGTTTTCATTTCTTCCGTTAAGCACTATTTCCGTTATTGCCAATGTTTCTGCTTTATTTTCCGACACGAATCTTAAGTTAGACTCGATGTATGATTCTAACATCCTTTTTGCATCTTCCTCCAAGATTATGTGCTCTCCCATATAAATGGCCGCTTTTTCATAATATTGAGTAATTATTGCTTCCAATAATAATTCTTTCTGAGGGAAATGGTAATTTACAACACCTTTACTTACCTGTACCTCCTTAGCAACATTTCCGATAGAAAAATTAACATAACCATATAGAGAGATAAGTTCTACTGATTTTCGAATGATTTTATCTTTTGTTTTCACGATACCCACATTTTAGTACGACCGTACTAAAAAGTCAACAAGTAAAGGCTAAACCTGCTATACCAATTGTTATAGAGTGAAAAATTGTAGGGGGAATCTGAAATGTCAGGAAAGAAGTTACTCAATTAAGTAAGAATTTGAAGGATTTTATGCAGAAAAAGACGGGAAATAAAAAGAACAGAATAAGAAAGAAACAAATAAAATTCATTCCTTTACTTATAACTGTTCGTGACAATAATGTATAACGCAAGAATCACAGGGATTAACGAGATAATAAGGTTATTAGGCGATTATACAAGAATCGAAAAAATAATGGCTGCTACTCAAAATTTTTCCGTTTGCTTCGCTTCATGAAATGCC
Organism: Peribacillus sp. 05N428; assembly: GCF_056397085.1. Classification (NCBI taxonomy): domain Bacteria; kingdom Bacillati; phylum Bacillota; class Bacilli; order Caryophanales; family Bacillaceae; genus Peribacillus; species Peribacillus sp. 05N428. Next base: position 11,357 of record NZ_JBFTMS010000026.1, read on the forward strand.
GCTTTCACTTGATCTAACAGGTCTTTATCCGAAAGCAATTTATACCCCGTAAGTGCTAGAGCTTTTGCTCCGGTCAGGATGGCTTTGTCTCCAGCAGGAGATTTGGCACAGTCGCGGAATTCATTCGTATGGGCAATCAACTCATCATGTCCAATTTTTATATAAGGATGTGCTGTCGGCACTGCATGGCTTACATTACCTGCATCCGTCGAGCCAAAGCCACTCTCTTTTCGAGGAGCCACCGCTTCCCCTAATTGAGTCAGTTCTTCTTTTAGCAGTCCATCCAGAACTGGATTGATGACAAAATCGAGTACTTCATTTTGGAAACGTTCCACTTTAACCGTGCTTCCTGTGGCAAGTGCCGCCCCTTCAGCAACAGCACGTATTTTATTGGATACTTCTTGGCAAAGTTTCCACGTTGTTGCTCTAATGTAAAATCTGGCGGAAGCATATTCAGGAATGATGTTAGGCGCTTCCCCGCCATTGGTGATGATTCCGTGAATTTTGACCTCGGCCGGGAGCTGCTGACGCAAAGCATTAATGCCATTGAACAGCTGAATCACCCCGTCAAGTGCATTCACGCCTTCTTCAGGTGCAGCTGCTGCATGTGCAGACTTCCCGTAAAAATGAAAATCAAGGGGGTCGACAGCCAAAAACGGACTTGTTACCCCCGTTTTTCCTGCAGGATGGATAAGGATGGCCGCATCCACCCCATCAAATAGACCGTGCTTCACAAAGCTTCCTTTTGCACTTCCATTCGGCCCGCCCTCTTCAGCCGGTGTTCCGAAAACGATCACCTCTCCGCCCGTTTCCTCCAGCACTTGAGCCAGGGAAATGCCTGCCGCCACACTCGTTGTGCCGATGATATTATGGCCGCAAGCATGGCCTAAACCCGGCAATGCATCATACTCGGCTAAAAAGGCAATTGTAGGTCCTTTCTTTGAAGAGGTTTTTTTGGCGATGAACCCTGTTTCATGCCCGGCAATATTGCGGGTCACTTCAAATCCTTCATTTTGAAGTATTCCGGTTAATGTATCCGAAGCGAAGAACTCTTGATTTCCAATTTCAGGTTTAGCATGAATGGCTTGGCTCGTTTCGATATATAATTCGGAATGAAGGTCGATATGATCTTCAATGATTTGCTTATGCTGCTTCAGCACTGATTCTCTCGCCATGTCTTAATCTCCCCTTTTTCTTGAATCCATCCATTACTTTTCATTAGCTGGTTTTGTCCAAGCATCCTGGTAATTCACTAATTCATCTACAGAAACATAGGCAGGAATGGTGTTTCCTTTAAACGTTTTTTCAATGAACGCTTCCACTTCTTTCGATTGATAAAGCTCCACTAATTTTTGCAGCTCAGGACGATCGGCATTACCCTTTTTAACTGCAATGATATTAATATATGGTTTCGCCGTTTTACTTTCATGGAATAAAGAATCTTTTAATGTAAGGCCTGCTTCGACGGCAAAGTTATTATTGATGGCTGAAGCATCGGCATCATCCAATAGACGCGGTGTATTGCCGGCAGCAACAGGCTGGATTTTCAAGTTTTTCGGATTTTCCTTAATGATTTCCAATGATCCCGATCCATTGAATTCTTCTTTCAATGTAATCAATCCAGCTTCCTGAAGCAGGAGCAGTGCACGGCCAAAGTTTGTTGCTTCATTCGGAACGGCTACCGTAGCACCATCCGGAAGATCTTTGAGACTTTTATGTTTTTTCGAATAAAGGCCCATAGGTGCAATGACAGTCGACCCGATGGCCTCCAATTTCAGATTTTGATCTTGAACGAATTCATCGAAATAGGCGACGGTCTGGAATGAATTGGCATCAATTTCACCTTCGCTTAACGCAAGGTTCGGTTGGATATAATCATTGAAAGTGACCAGTTCGATATTAAGTCCGTCCTCTTTCGCCAAGTCGACAATGTATTCCCATGTTCTCGTATCCCCGCTGCTGACACCGACTTTCACTGTTTTCACATCACCCGAACTCCCTGATGCACCCTCTTCATTCCCGCATGCTGAAGCCACGATGGCCAATGCCAATACCATGATCGTTAATAAGATTTTTTTCATTTTTCCTGCCTCCTGTTAGTTTTATCTTCTTCTGATTTTTCTTGAAACAAAATTCCCGGTGGATTGCAATAATTGAACGATGATCACGAGTGCCGCTACTGTGACAATCATCGTCATCGTATCGAACCTTTGATAACCGTAAGCCAAGGCTAAATCCCCGACCCCGCCTGCACCGACGGCACCTGCCATCGCCGTAGATCCAACAAGCCCGATTGTCGCTGTTGTAAATGTCAGGATCAACGAGCTAAGTCCCTCGGGAATCAAAAAGTGGTAAATGATTTGCCATGTTGTCGCCCCCATCGCCTGAGCTGCCTCGATGATCCCTTTGTCCACTTCCAACAGTGAGTTTTCCACAAGCCGGGCAATATAAGGAGCCGCGTAAAAGATAAGCGGAACAATGGCCGCATTCGTTCCGATCGCACTGCCGACAATCATTCTTGTAAACGGAATGAGTGCTACAAGCAAGATGATGAAAGGAACGGACCGCAGGATATTGATGATCGGGTTCAATACATTAAAAATCCATTTATTCTCCAGGATGTGACCCTTTCTTGTAATGACAAGCAGGATACCGAGCGGAAGCCCGATCAATCCGGAAAATATCAATGAGATGGCTACCATATAAAGTGTGTCACCGAAAGCTGTCGACAGCTGCTCTGCCGTTATTTCCATTCCCCAAAGCGTATTACCCATTTATACTTGCACCTCCTGGACGAGAATCCCCTCATCTTTAATATATTGATAAGCCTTGTCGACCTCATTTTTGCTCCCCGTCACTTCGATGATCAAATTCCCGAAAGGAGTTTCCTGGATTTCAGAAATATTGGCTGATAAGACACTTAAATGAACATCATATTTCTTCGAGATGGTTGAAAGTAAAGGAGTACCCGAAGTAGTTCCAATAAAATTAATTTTCCAAATAATCGGGATATGGGACCCTATGCTTTTTAAGAAACTTTGTGGAATTTCGTCATGTATGACCGTTCTCACGAAGTTTTTTGCAATATCCGTTTGCGGCTTGGCAAAAACTTCGAAAACCGAACCTTGTTCAACAACGCAGCCGCCCTCCATGACCGCTACCTTATTGCAAATTTCCCGAATGACAGACATCTCATGAGTGATTAGCAAAATGGTGATATTGTATTCTTTATTAATTTTTTTTAAGAGCTGCAGAACTGCACTCGTTGTTTGTGGATCCAATGCCGACGTAGCTTCATCACACAATAAGATCGATGGATTCGTAGCCAACGCCCTCGCAATGCCGATCCGCTGCTTTTGCCCGCCGGATAATTGTTCCGGATAACTCTTTGCTTTGCTCGATAAGCCAACGAACTCCAATAGCTCGCCTACACGTTCTTTGATTTCCTTAGCTGGAGTTCCCGATAAAACCAGCGGCATGGCAATATTATCAAAAACAGTTTTTGAGTTTAGTAAGTTGAAATGCTGAAAGATCATCCCGATTTTTTTCTTTTCTGCCCGTAATTCCTTCGGGCTTAATTTGGTTAAATCCTTGCCCCCAACAACCACCGAACCATCTGAAGGATGTTCAAGCAAATTGACCAACCTGATCAACGTACTCTTTCCGGCCCCGCTATAACCGACTACCCCGAATATATCCCCCTTTTCCACTGTCAAATCAATGCCCTTCAAAGCCTCGACAGTCTGTTTCTTTGTTTGATAAACCTTTTTAACACCTTGAAACTCAATCATCCAATCTCCCCCCATGCTGTTTATTTGTACGAATTCCTTATCCAGAGAGAAGAGCTTTGCAACGCTTCATAATGATAGGGTTAAATTTTCGAAATTCACGAGTAAAACTGCAAAATTCACGAGTAACTGCACCAATTCTCCAAATAACCATATACATTTTGAATAAACAAAAGAGGCCTCTTCCGTCATCAGACAGAAGAGGCCTCTTTTAGACATAAAAAAGAGTAAACTCTTAAATTAATTATCTAAGAAAAGCTCCTTCTTATCTTTCAAACTTTCGTCCGTTGGAATTAGCACAGTATTTTTACAAAAGTAAAAACCCGCTGCCGAGGTATCATAGGGCCAAGTCCCTCCACATCTCTTGATAAGAATTAACGTTATATTTAATTATGTCCTTCACTATATATTCTAATTTCGCTAAAGTCAACCATATTTTTCATCGCTATAAATAGTTTCACAGTATAGTGAATCGATACTTTTTAATTATATTAATATAATGATTTACTCATTCTCCATACAGGGTATTTTTCATTTTCTTCCCTTATCTTCACCATGCCTGAATTCGTATATAAAGAAATCGCCCTTTGATTATCCGGAGAAACCCTTAGATGATATTCGGTTACATTAAATTGCCTGAAAAAGTTTTCTGCGTAGCGAACCAATTCCTTGCCAAGGCCTTTACTGCGGTATTCGGGAATAAGATAAAATAGATTCACATAGCCAATTTCAGTTCCTTCATACTCCCGAATTTGAAGTTCCATTTGTCCAATCGGTTCTTGGTCCTTTTCAATGATCACCTGTCCATCCGGAAATTTGCGGACCCTTTCTTCCATTCGTTGCAGATAGGCATGTTCATCTCCAAAACCAGCATCAGTTCCAAAACTTACAACAAAGGAATCTTTCCGGAAATTAATGATAGTATCTTTATCTTTGTCCGTATCAATGGTCCGAAAGATCAACTTCATCCACCCCTATCATTTTAGTGAAATAGTTTTCATGCTAGGAAAACTCATGTACCTTTCAAAATTTAAAAACTTTCTTTTTCATAAAAAAAAAGCTTAAAGGAGCCCTTTTGTTTTTGTACCTTGATGAAAAAACATTTGCCATCTTCCATTCGCACATTTCCAGATTGAACTTCTTAAGGTATGTTCCAGCTTATCTTCATCAAAAATCCGGTATGTAGTTAGCACGGTATCATCAGACAATGGATGCATCTCAAATTGACTTAATGTCATGTTCACCGCTCCGGCTCCCTCTTGCCCCATAAAATCGCTTTTTGACCATATGTTACCCGAACTGCCGAACTCAAAGAAATCATCTTTCAATAAGGATGAAAGCACTTCTGGAGATGTACGAACTTCAGATTTTAACAATTTCTCCTCCAGCTGATACAAATGCTCTTTTAATAATTAAGATTCCCTGTCCATTCATCTTGTCCTCCTTTTTCAACCATTTCCCTCGAAGAAACGAAATAGGAAAATCGTGAATAATTAATACGTAGATTTTCAGTAATTCATGAACCATGCGATTTAAGTTTTTTTATCCAGCTGCTTGCTGATTAGCAGTTGGCTCATCTTGCGGTCAGCGGCATTTTCTCGTTTTTAACCGTTTTTGCCGTCCCCATTATATTACTATTTTTAGCTGGCTTACTTCGTAACTGGACTCACAACAGATTTCTAAGTAAACCATTTATTCCACAATACTAGCGGCCATTCCTTTTTTACCTCTAAATATTTACTCCCGCAACCCATAAAAAAAAGGAGCTGCAAATGGCAGCTCCTTTCTTTGGGCATCCGGTTGTTCTCCCATCAGTGTTATCGTGATAGGGTTCCTTGCAGACGATTGGTTTCGGCGATTACTTTTTCTTCATCGATCGTTAAGCAGCGGCCATCTTTCACGACCATTTTGCCATCGATGTAAACATCACATACGTCATTTCCGCGTGCTGCATAAAGCAGGTGCGAATAGGCTTCACTCAGTGGCTGCAGGTGTTCTTTGTTATATGGGTAAATGGTGATGAAATCTGCTTTTTTACCAGCTTCCAGTGATCCTGTGTGACCCATGCCTATCGCTTCGGCACCCATTCTTGTGGCCATGGCGAGTGCTGTTTGTGCAGGGAATTTTGTGGCATCCTTATACATTCCTTTTTGCAGTAATGCGGCTGTCCTCATTTCTTCGAACATATCGAAGTTATTATTGGAGGCGACGCCATCTGTTGCCACTCCCACTTTAATGCCTGCATCAAGAAGGCTGACAACATCTGCTATCCCAGATCCGAGCTTCAGGTTACTGATTGGATTATGGGCAACGCGAACATCATGCTGTTTTAGGATCGCCCGCTCTTCATCATTAAGGACCACTCCATGTGCCATGACGGTAGGCTGATCGAACAGGCCTAGACGGCGAAGGTGCTCGACAGGACGGGATCCGTAACGTTTTTCGATGTCGAGGATTTCAAAGTCCGTTTCCGATACGTGGATGTGCACCATCAAATCATTCTCTTTTGCAATTCGTGCACTTTCCATGATTGCTTCAGGTGTGCAGGCATATGGGCTATGCGGTGCGACCATGGTAGTCAGGCGGCCATCGGCAAATGCTTTATAGTTTTTTGAAAACTGCTCAGCCCCCATGAGGTTCGCTTTCTGGTCTTTTTCGATACCCAAGCTGAAGATCGTATAGGAAAAGGCTCCGCGCATTCCTGTTTCGCCTATCGTCTCCATGACAGCACCTGCATCTATTCCATTAGGATTGAACATATCCGAAAATGTCGTGGTTCCTGATTTCATCATTTCCATAATGCCTAGCTGTGAACTTACAGAGGCGATTTCCGTTGTAAACTGGCTTTCGATCGGCCATATTTTCGTTTCAAGCCATGGCTTCAGCAGCATATCGTCCCCGATACCGCGTAAAAGGGTCATTACAATATGCGAATGGGCATTCACAAGGCCTGGCATGATCCATTTCCCGCCAAGGTTGACCACTTGATCTGCATCTGCCAATTGTTGTTCATCATGCTGGCCGATGTAGGATATGGTATGATCTTGTACAATCATCATGCCGTTTTCAATGATTTGGTTTTCCTTGTCCATCGTAAAAAATGTAGCATTCACATATATTGTTTTCATAAGTATTTCCTCCAAAGTTGTATCAGTATCAACATGTCCTATTCCGCATTCTAAACTAGCACCTTACAGGTAATCAAGTAATTCCATATTATCAGGGGCCATTTCACTTTACCTTAGGAACCTATTGGAAGAGCACCAAGATGAATGCTTCCTTCAATTAAGTAGTTATCCTTTGCGAAATCAGCTGCTTAAAAATATCTTCCCTTTATTGCTCGTGACAATAATCGCTTCTTGAACATCTTGAAGGCTGTAGTGGGAATCCGGCATCATGAACTTCAACTTTTCATCTGCAATGAACCCCATCAAAAGGTTAAATGTTTCATGCCAAGTTCGAACGGAAGCCTGCTGATTCCAATGCCGAAGATGAAACATTCTAACATCCACTTTTGTCCTTTGTGAAATTTCCGCCCAATTCACAGACTGTCCTGATAAAAGGCCAATCGTTAATAAGATGCCCTTAGGCCGTACACAAAAAGCTAGTTCTGAACCATCGATGCCGCCCACTGAATCTATGGCCGCTTTCGCACCGCGACCATTCGTCATTTCCATCACTGTATCATGCAATGATGATCGGGATGTATCGATCACATATGACGCACCAAGTTCAAGCAGTTCTTCCGTATACTTATCGTTTCTCGTTACAGCAATCAGCTTAAATCCAAGAATCTTGGATAACTGGGCGAGTATACGGCCAATGGAAGATCCGCAAGCATTTACGAGTAATACATCATCCGGTTTCAAAGTTAATACTTCAGTACAGATAAGCCATGCAGTTATCGGGTTTATATATAATTGCGCTGCTATATGGTCTTCAATCGAATCCGGAATGACGATTGCCAGCTCCGCTGATGTTTTAACATAATCCTGCCAGGTCCCTTCACCGCGCAAAGGCAGAACTCGCTTGCCTATCAGCTCTTTCGAAACCGCTGGACCCACCTCTTCTACAATGCCGACCCCTTCATAACCAGGTATGGAAGGCAAAGGGATTCGGTGGGAATAGGCACCGCGAATGGGCAGCAAGTCAGACGGATTAATGGGACGTGTGATCATCCGAACGAGGACTTCCCCCTCGAAAGGTTTTTGAATACATTTATTTTCAACTTTTAAAACCGTTTGCGGATCCCCAAACTCATAGAATGTAATACATTTGGCTTCCAAAATAGTAGTCTCCTTTAATATATAAGTCTTTCCATTTTAACATTTAACTGTGGAATTATTATATTATGATTCTGGTTTTCCACGTTTTAACCCCTCCTTCCATAAATTTGTCGTTAAGAATCATCTTGTTGTTCCAAGCATATGTTTTATAAAACGTTTTTTATTATGTACAAGGGGTGAAGAGATTGAATAAGGTAGGAAAAAATGATTTTGTATCTGGGTTTGTACCACATCACAATCATGGATCTGTTGATTATACTTCCATAGCGGACGGCCATGTCCATCAATGTTTAGATGTAACATCCCCGCCAATTTCATCACAAGAGGGAGGACATATTCATTATACTGAAGGATATGTGTTATTTGAGGATGGACATTCCCATTATTATAAGGCATATTCGGGACCGCCCATTCCGGTTGGAAATGGAATGCATGTTCATTACTATGATTTTTATACAACGGAAGATGATGGGCATAGACATAGAATTACAGGGGTCGATCAACCTGCCCCAGGAAATAAATAAGAACAAAAAAACATCAGGGGGATGGGAAATCCCCCTGATGTTTTTTTGACTTCGATAGACTCTAAATGCATCTCTAACTTTATCAGAATTAGTTTTTCAATCCTGAGATAAACCAATGGGAATGCATAGAGGCGTTTGATCAACAGGGTTTTCAATAATACAGCATTCCAGTCTGAAAACGTCCTTGATCATCTCTTTTGTGAATACCGTTTCAGGCGGTCCCTCTTTATAGATTTTTCCCTGCTTGATGCTAATCAGATGATCGGCATACTGTGCCGCTTGATTCAAATCATGCAGAACCATGACAATCGTGCGTCCATACGTTTCGTTTAAATCGCGCAGTAATTCCAATATTTCAATTTGGTGCGCTAAATCCAGATAGGTTGTCGGTTCATCTAACAGTAAAAGGTCGGTTTCCTGTACCAAGGCCATCGAAATCCATGCTCTTTGCCTTTGTCCTCCAGATAATGCATCCAATGTCCGATCAGCGAACTCCGTCATTTTTGTTGCTGATAAGGCACGGTCGACAATCCTATGATCTTCTGGGGTTTGTCTGGAAAATAAGCCTTTGTGCGGATGCCTGCCATAATAGCATAGTTCTTTAACGGTTATATCCTCCGGAGCTTCCGGAGCTTGGGGTAAGATGGCCAATTTCTTGGCCACTTCTTTGGAAGATTGCTGATGAATGGCCTTTCCATCTAGATAGATCGTGCCTTGCTGCGGCATCAATAATCTAGCTAGAGACCGCAGAATCGTAGATTTGCCACAACCATTGGAACCAATGATTATACTGATCTTACCTTCAGGAATTTCCAAATCGATATTATCAATGATTTGAGTTGCCCCATAAGAGAGCGAAAGATGCTCTGCTGATAATGTTGTCATGATATTCAGCCTTCCTTATGTTATTTTTCTTTCACGGCGCAATAGATATAAAAAATATGGTACACCAATCACCGCAGTGATAATTCCGGCGGGGATTTCTATTGGAGGGAATAATCCTCTTCCCAGGCTATCGGCAACAAGTAGAAAGATCGAACCAAAAAGAGCTGAAGCAGGAAGTAAAACCTTGAATTTTGACCCTACCACTCTCCTTGCAATATGGGGGGCGATCAAACCAATGAACCCAATGGAACCAACCGCAGCTACACAGACTCCGATCAATATGACAGAAACACTTAACAATATATAACGCAGTAATTTTGACCTTTCACCGAGACCTGTGGCCATATCGTCTCCAAGGCTCAGTACATCCATTTTAGAAGTTAATGCAATCAATACCGGTACAAGCACAAGACATGGAAGCAAAATGAATACTTGATCCCATCCTCTTCCCCATAGACTGCCAGTCAACCACAGCAGTGTCGTGTTTACATCATCCGGGAACTTGACCATGAAATACTCTATGCCAGCTTGACATATGGCCCCTAAAGCGATTCCGACCAAAGCTATCGTATTTGGTTGAGCTCCTTTTTTATAAACAAATATCATCAAAATGGCCGCCATGACCGCCGCTCCGATAAATGCTGAAAGAGGCAGTATGATAATGGGCGATTGCGGAAATAAAACAATGACGATAACTGCTGCCAATCCGGCCCCTTTTGTTACCCCAATCACATCTGGAGAAGCCAGCGGATTTCGAAGGACACCTTGCAGAATGGCTCCGGCCGTTGCCAATCCGGCCCCCACTATCACGGCAATTAGAATGCGCGGTATGCGATAGTTGTGCAGAATGAATGTCTGACTTTGCATGCCATTTCCAAGGAAATTTTGAAGAATTTCTAAAGGTGAAATATAAATGGCCCCTAAGCCCAAGCTCACGATTGCTAAAATCAGCACGGTAACCGTCAGCAACAGGATAATGGAATAAGGGGGCAAAGTTGATTTCAACCCAAATGTCCGTTTTAGTTTCATTGCTTAATATTCCTCCCTCTCTTCGCTAAATAAAGGAAGAATGGCGCACCGATCATAGCGGTTACGATGCCTACCGGCGACTCAAAAGGATAAGCGATGAAACGTGCGAGAATATCTGCGTAAACTAAGAGTAAAGCGCCGAATAATGCAGAAAAAGGGATGATTCTTCGATAATCCCCGCCCACCAGTCTCTTGACGATATGAGGGATGATCAATCCCACAAATCCCACTGGGCCTGCGACGGCAACCGAAGATCCTGCCAAAATGATCACCAATATTCCTGCCAAAATACGGATTCGGTACACCCGCTGCCCAAGTCCCTGCGCCATATTTTCTCCTAAGACAAGGATGGAAACAGAGCGAGAGAACATGGCAGCAACAAGCAGACCGATAAGAGACCAAGGAAGGATCATGTTCACGTGCGCCCATGTTTTTCCATTAACAGACCCAACTAACCAATAGAGCACATCTTTCGCTTGTTCACTAAATATGATCATGCCTTGCGTTAAAGAAGATAAAAAAAAGTGAACAGCCATTCCAGCCAATGCCAGCTTCACTTGGGTCATTCCTCCTCCCGAAGCAAAAGAATAGACTGCCATCCCTCCCATTGCTGCACCAATGAATGCAACGCAAACTAGAGACACGGAAGAAAGGTTAGGAAAGAAAACAAAAGCTGACACAATAAAAAATGAGGCACCGGCATTAACACCAAACACTTGCGGAGAAGCTAATGAATTCCGGGTAATAGCCTGCATGAGAGCACCCGCTACCGCTAAATTAGCACCGACCAACGCCCCAACTAAAGCTCGTGGCAATCGAAGAGTCCTGATAATAGTCTGTTCCTTGGACGAGTCGGCATCAAAAAAGGACTTCAAAACCATTGATGCATCAATATCGGCCGCTCCCACAGAAATACTCGCCAGGATTCCTAAAATTAACAAAACGATTCCAGCTATAGCCGTACATAATACTTTCAGTTTACTTCTACCTACAGTTTCCATTGACCATACAACACACTTCCTGACAAAATTTAATCCTAATGGAAAGCGAAGTAAGAATGGGATCTCTTACTTCGCTTTTGTTCGTCTATTCTTCTCCAAGCATTTTTAAAGTGTCTTTAGCAATGGCCTCTGCGGATACAACACCGCGGTACCTCGTCCATAAATCTCGATCAACACTATACACTTGTCCGTTTTTTACAGCCTTCAAGTCTTTCCAAAGAGGATTGTCTTTCCACTCATCAGTAAGTAACTTACCCTCATTGTTCGCTAAAAGCAGCACATCCGGATCAATCTCGACAAGCTGCTCCAGATTCATCTCGGCATGTGGCAGTTCCTGCTGAATGGCATTTTTCAATCCCATGCGCTCAAGCAATTCTCCATCATAAGAAGATGAAGTATGGGCTTGGAATGAAGTATCTCGTACAACTGCTGGTAAAACCGTCATATTTGGATCAACAGTAAGCTTTGATTTAAGTTCCTTAATCGTTTTTTCATGCTCGCTCAATCTTTTTGCTGCAGCATCTTCCTGGTTTACTGCCTTTGCAATCGTTTTAAATGAATCCAGATTTTCTTGATAGGTAGATTCCCGACTTTTTAAAACGATGGTAGGAGCAATCTGCTGTAAATCTTTATAAATCCCTTTATGCCGCTCAGCATCCGCAATGATTAAATCCGGCTGTAAAGAACTGATCACCTCCAAATTAGGCTGCTCGCGTGTTCCTACAGAAGTATAATCCATCTCTTGACCTACAAGTTTTGTAATCATCTCTTTTTTGTTGTCATCCGAAATCCCGATAGGTTTTATCCCTAGGGCATTTAAAGAATCAACGAAAGATAACTCAAGTGTAACTATTTTTTTCGGAGTATCTTTCATTTCCGTTTCTCCCATTTCATGCTTAATCGTCCTTATTTCTTGATTACTTGTATCAGCAGAAGTCTTCTCTGCTTCTGTTGTTTTTTGAGAATTATTACATCCTGATAACATCACCATAATCGCAAGTAACAGGATGAATGCTCCTCCCCCAAACGTTCTTACTTTTCTAAATTCCCTCATATTTTGCACCCTTCCCGTCATCTATACCTTCTTCACGAGTTAATCATAATTGAAAATGATTATCATTATCCTGCTGTTATGATAAAGTCATAGATTGATACCGTCAATATTAATGAAATTTTGTGAATAAAAATCATTATGGCCATTAAGACAATCTGCATGCATTTTATTAATAACGTGAAGTTGAACTTTAAAAAAAGTAAAAAAGAGCAAACCCATTAAGGTCTGCTCTCCTTGCCTTGCCTTTTCAAAGAAACTATTTTCTTTCAATCAGCATCTCTTCAAGAGGATATTCTTCATTTGTAGCTTCTTTTTTTGGGCGTTTTATGGAGGTTTTAATAAGAATGGTAGAAACAATTGATAATGCACCCATGATCAGGTAGCCTGTCGATCTTGAAAACACTTCAATCAAGATGCCGATTAGGACGGGTCCCAAAAACATTCCAGCCGAATATAAACTTTGGAACAGGCCCATTCTCGTAGATTGTTTCCTTCCAGGTTATTTTAGTGAAACATTCCCTTCAAAAAGCGATACAGTCCATCTTCTCGATATGAATACTCCGTCACTTCATCGGCTTGTTCTTTGACAAGGTCAGTGGCGTTTTTCATGGCAACGCAATGTCCGGCGAGTTTAAATAGCGGGAGGTCATTTTCGCCATCGCCTACTGCCAGGATCTCTTCGGGTGCTAGCTGAAAATGTTTCAGCAGCAGTTGAACGCCTGTTGCTTTTGTGATGCCTTCCACGGTCACTTCTACATTATGATGGGTGGAGGAAGCTGTGGTAAAGGCATTGTACTGCTTGATTTTCCCCAACTCAGCTTTCCATTTTCGAATCGTATTCATTTCATTGCTGAAAAAGTAGATCTTGGCGACGCTCTTTATATCCAGTTGTTCTGACCATCTTATTTTGTCTTCGACTGCATCCTGTCTTGATAGCCATTCATTTTCATCGACTGTCTCAGGTTTTGGTATCAAACCTTGTTTAACCATATAGTCTTTATCTTTAAGTAATGCCATCCTTGTTCCTTCGTTCGGATGAACTTCGTAAAAAATCTCTTCGGCTCCTGCTTTGGCGACCAATTCTTCGACAAGTTCCGTCGACAGGGCGTGTTCGACAATCTGTTCCTTTCCGATGAATACGGACATTCCATTGGCGGTCACCATTCCATCAGCCTCCATGCCGGCCGGCAAAACGTCCCTCACCTCTTCCAGCGTTCTTCCTGTTGCAATGAAAATCAGCTTACCGCTTTCCCTAAGTTCGCCTATGTATTGTTCCAGCGTCTCATTCACAGTATTTCTTTCGTTCAATGTCGTGCCATCCAAATCGAGCACAATTGCTTTGTTGGCCATGCCAATCACCTCAAAAATCAGAATGATGATGAAAATGCCAACAGCCCATTATCTATAAGATCTTAGGCTGTTGGTTTCATTCATATATTTTTATTTCTGTACCTTATCAGTATAACAGTTTAGGATAATCCTAAAAGTTTCATGACACTCAGGATCAAGAGACCTACCACACCGAAGTCCGAATCACCAAATGTTGTGCCTTCAAACCCTACATCCCCCAAGAAGACCAGGAGTATTGCCGGCAGGAAACTGATGATGAGTCCGTTGGCAAACGATCCAAGCATCGCTCCGCGTCTGCCTCCCGTGGCATTTCCGAAAACACCTGCTGCAGCTCCGGTGAAGAAATGCGGTACGAGCCCCGGCACGATTACTTTCAATCCAAGTGCCGGAAGGAGGAACATGGATAATAGTCCAGCCAAGAAACTGAATAGAAACCCGATGATCACTGCATTTGGAGCGAATGGAAAGATGGTCGGACAGTCCAATGCAGGTTTTGTATTCGGTGCCACTTTATCGGCAATCCCTTTGAATGCAGGGACGATTTCAGCAATTAACATCCGTACTCCTGCAAGGATGATGTAGACTCCTGCAGCAAATGTTATCGCCTGGATGAAAGAGAATACGATGAAGTTCGAACCGCCGGATAATTCCGTTTCAATATAGTTCTGCCCGGCAAACAACGCGACGATCACGAAGAACATCGTCATCGTAAGCGATACAGCGACCGATGTGTCCCTCAGGAATCCTAAAGACTTTGGAACCTTGATTTGTTCTGTCGTTTTTTCCTTATTTCCAAACCATTTTCCCACAGTCGCGGATACGAAATATCCGATTGTCCCGAAATGGCCGATGGCAAAATCATCGCTGCCGGTAATCTTCCGTACGTATGGCTGAAGGAGGGCTGGGAACAACACCATGCATACTCCTAATAGAATGGAGCCGACCAAGATAAGCGGAAATCCGCTGAGCCCGCCGACGGATAGGGTGACTGCAAGTAAACAAGCCATGAATAAGGTATGGTGTCCCGTTAAAAATATATATTTAAATGGCGTGAAACGAGCAAGCAAAACATTGACAACCATCCCAAATACCATGATAAGTGCAGTCGAAGTCCCAAAATCACTTTGGGCGGCTGCGACAATGGCTTCGTTATTCGGTATGACGCCTTGTACGTTGAATGCATGATCGAACATTTTACTGAATATATCAAGGGCGCCAATGAGCACTGCCGCTCCCGCTCCGATGATAATGAAGCCCATGACGGTTTTTAGCGTTCCAGATACGACATCCGCACTGGATTTCCGCTGTAACAGCAGTCCAATGAGGGCAAACAGCCCCACAAGTATGGAAGGTGTGCCCAAGATGTCATTCATGATAAGTTCCAGCATTGCCTCTCCCCCTCTTCTTTATGTTTTCTTCTTATAGATGTGAAGCCAATTTCGATGTGATTTCAGGAATGCTCATCATGTTTTCCAGTGTGACGATCGTCCGGGTTCCATCATCCAGCTGACCGACAATATCCGCCGCTCCCAGGAAAATATCGGCCTGAACCGTTTTTGCTGATGCCAAATCCGTATGATCCACCTCGGCTGTCTTCCCCATTTCCGTCAATGCTTTCTTCACATTCATCTCCATGATGAAGCTGCTTCCCAATCCATTACCGCACACTACCATGATTTTCTTCATATCAATCTCTCCTTTTTTTATCCTACATGCATTTCCAATTTAGATTTGATTTCAGGGATGCTCATCATGTTCTCCAATGTGACGATCGTCCGGGTTCCATCATCCAGCTGGCCGACAATATCCGCTGCCCCCAGGAAAATGTCAGCTTGAACCGTTTTTGCGGATGCGAGATCCGTATGATCCACCTCGGCCGTCTTCCCCATTTCCGTCAATGCTTTCTTCACATTCATCTCCATGATGAAGCTGCTTCCCAATCCGTTTCCGCATACTACCATGATTTTCATTCCGCTTCCTCCTTCGAATATTTATGAACGTACTCCATAAGGACCGATTTATCTGAAGTGCTTAAGATTTCTTCTATATTGGCCGGCTCATTCAATAATTGAGTGAGCTGGATCAATGCCCGCAGATGCGAATCGTTATCTACGGCCGCCAAAATGATAATCAGGCGGACCGGTTTATCCGGCGCAAAGTCCACGGCTTCCTCCAATTTCAGCAAACTCATGGATAAAGACCTGACCCCCTGCTCCGGACGTGCATGGGGAATCGCCACTCCAGGCGTTATCACTACATATGGTCCGTTCGTTTCTATGGCCTCGATCATGGCATCCACATATCGTTCTTCGACGGTACCTAAGTCCACGAGAGGCTTGGCCGCGACTTGAATGGCTTCTTTCCAATCGGAAACTTGCTGCTGTAATTGGATCGTTTGCATATTGAGCAGTTCTTCTAACACGGGCTTCTCTGCCTCCTTTAAAGAAAATTGGGTTATTTTTGGTGTATGGGTATACACATTCGATTTCAAAGCCTTTTCAAGCTGATCCTGTTCATGGATGGTTGCATACTTGGAAATGATCTTTAATAAAGCTGCAACATCCACACTTTCCGTCGTATATCCATACAATTCCTGCATGACTTGCTGGCGCAATGTATGTTTGTCCTGCATTTCCAAAATCGGCGGTACAACGAATAATGCCGCTTTTGTTCTCATATGCACCGTCGAGAAAACAAGATCGTACGACAGCGGGTATTCAGCTGCATTTCTAACGGACAAAACATCCAGGAACAAAATATCAGGAAATAATTCCCTCAATGTATAAATGAGGATATTGCTGATGCCGATACCATTTGGGCATACGACAATCGCCCGTTTTCGATCATCCAATGTTGTCCCTTGCCTGCGCAGCCATCCGCCAAAATAAATCGTGAAATAGGCCACTTCTTCTTCCGATACTGGACAGCCAACCTCTTTCTCCAACACCCACAGGGATTTTTTTGTCAAATGATGCAGTTCGGGATATACCTTCTGCACCCGTCCCGTCATCGGATTCATTTGCGGGAGACCATACCGCAGGCGATAATATGCCGGTTTAAAATGAACGTATAATTGCTGGCATAGCTGCTCTTTGTCTTTCAGGTGAACAAATGCAAGCCTCTCGAACTCTTCCACGATTTCCTGCAATAAGTGTTGAATGACTTCATCATCCTTAAGAGGGGAAATATCCTTCGTTCGATTCATGCTCAATAAATGTAAGGCTGCGTATAAGTTTTCCGTTTCGCTCCATACTGATTGAAACGCATTCGTCCTGGTCATCTCCTCAACCAGTTTGTATTCCTCCGTCGCAACAAACGGCGCCCAGCTCTGGTCGGCCTGTAACTCTTCCCCTTTTCCTATGAGTTGATCTGTACATAGAAATAAATAGCTCAGTTCATGAAGCCGTTCATCCGTAAAGGTGATGCCCAATTTACGTTCGGCCCTTTCAAGCTGTAACCGGATCGAGCTGATTTGCTTTTCATGATTTCCCCATATGCACTCCATGATCCAATCACTATTGGGACTGTTCAGTACATCATGCACGAGACGTTCAATGATATATCTCTTTGTTCGGCTTTCCCCAATCACCACGTAGCCATCTTGTTTGGAATACTGGATTTTGAGCGATATGTCCCTGTTTTTCTCTTTAAGTCTTTTTAAATCCTTCAGCACCGTATTTCGCGAAACCCCGGTGATCGTCTGGAAATGATAGACGGACAATTCTTCTTGGCTTAACAGGATCATGAGGTAAAAAACCTTTTCCCTATCTGTCTCTGAAAATATATAATTGCGTTTTGTCAGTTTTACATTCAATTCTTCATCCCTGATTGTTTCAGAAAAGGAGTAGCCCATTTCACGATTATATTGAATCGGTTGATATCCATGAAATTGGAGCCAGTCATTCGCTTTGCTCAATCCATATTGAATCTGCCTTCTCGTCAGACCTGTTTGGGCTTCAAGTTCTTTCATTTTTGAAATGGGCGAATGCTGTAATAGTTTTAGTAAATTGGCGCTTCTTTCATCTAAAAACATTCTCAATCCCTCTCCCTGCTTCTACGATATCTCACTTTTTATTAAAAATGTAGCGTTTCTCAGTCCGAATGTTGTCATAGGTACTGCACAATAATATACTCTTTAAACATTTGTGCACAATACCGCATCCTTGCTAGGTCAATTACCATTCTGCCTTGTAGAAAAGCGAATGAATTAAAAGTGCATTATGCAGTATTAAAATGAAATTGCACACACTATTGGAGGGGGTGTTCCTTGTACGTTCCAGGCACTCGCTTTCTGCAGGCGTTCTGGGAGCTGCCTAGGCGCGCCTTTTCGCCTTCGGTCTCCTTGGACACGTATCTCCCGCAGGAATCTTTTTACCTTCCGTTCCAGATTACTAATTCACACCGCTAGTACCTTCAAACAATACTTCTTGCTTTTCATATTATTGAGAAGCAAATGCTATAGTACTACTTGAAAATAATGAAAAAGTAATGAAAAAGGCAACCAATAGACTTAAAATCTCTTTTACCATAGGTAAAACCTCCTCTTTTTATTTGTAAATTCAAAATATTTCGATTACAATGCGTAATATACTAACTAAAAAAGTGAGGAATTGTATTTTCATGTTTAATTACCTAAGGTTTAGATATAAATCATATATTATTATTCTTTTAGGGATTTTTATTGGTACAATACTTGCTGACATTTTATTTGAAAATCCAGATTATTTTATAGGCATTACTTGTGTTCTAGTAGGTTTATTAATTGGAGAATGCATAATGATAAAAAGATGGTTCAAAAAACGATAAACAAAAAGAAGACTTTACAAAGGGGTATCCTCTAACTATTCAAATGAATAAGGTTTTGAAGAATAATCATGGTACATTCTTTTTTTATTTGAAAGCTGCAGCTTATAAAACGCGATTAAGAACGTTTCAAATCCGTTAAAAAAATAAAAAAGGTTTCGGAATGAGAACATTCCGAAACCTTTTTGTTTACAAACTGGGAAGGACATATTGTCTCTCCCTTATTCAACTTGGTTAAGACACAATCTAGATCTGCTTGCTGAAGTCGCGCTGCGCTCCCCTATAGCTCCCGATGATATTTTGATAACCAGGAAGCTGGCTGGAAAGTAAAGCACCAAAACCTTCGACATCGTTGCGCCAATCACGTTGTAATTCGCATGCTACGCTAAACCAGTTCATAAGCTGCACACCGCCATGGGCCATACGCGCTAATGCTGCATCAGCTACTTGTTTGCTGACTGTTCCAGACGCATCAGTGACAGCAAATACTTCATAACCGGCGTTCAAAGCGGATAGCGCCGGGAAAGCGACGCAGACATCTGTAACCACGCCCGCGATGATTAGTTGTTTTTTTCCAGTTTCTTCGATTGCTTTAACAAAATCTTCATTATCCCATGCGTTAATTTGTCCAGGCCGAGCTATTTTTGGTGCGTGAGGAAAAAGTTCTTCCAATTCTTGCATGAGCGGTCCGTTTGGTCCGTTTTCAAAGCTTGTCGTCAAAATGACTGGTAAATCAAAAAACTTTGCTGTGTTGGCAAGGGCCATGACATTGTTCTTGAATTCATCAACACCATAATCACGCACTAGCCCGGAAATAAGACCGGTTTGATGATCCACCAGAAGAACGGCAGCATCATCCTTGGAAAGACGGGAATAGAGATCAGACATTTTTAAAGTCCTCCTTTTATTAAAAGCTATCGAAGAAAGTTCATATGTAGGGAAATCCCCCAACTCCTCCATTGGTTCCAATCAGTTTATAACTTAACTGAATGTTGTTCTAAGTTTATCTATAAACTTATAGCCTGTCAATCATATATATACTAAGAATCATTGATTATTGACTAATCTATAGCTGGAGTGTGATCGATCCAATGAATGAATTGTTGTAAATAACGCTCAAGATAACGTTTTGTTTGATCGTCGGTAAGCACTTTCCGATCAGAATCAATCTTTTTATGTACTTGCGAAATCAGCATTTTTTGAAATGGAAGGACATGTACTTGCATGGCTTCCAGTACTTGCCTGATTTGCATTTGAGCAAATGCAGTACCCATTCCACCTGGAGTAGCTCCAATCAGGCCAACTGGTTTTTTGGTAAGAACGGCGGACTCCCGAGGTCTTGATGCCCAGTCCAATGCATTTTTTAATACGCCTGGCATTCCAGAATTGTACTCTGGACTTACGATAATGATACCGTCGACGTCCTGGATGGCGGATTTAAATGATGTCACTGTTTCTGGAACCCCACTTATTTCTAAGTCTTCGTTAAACAACGGAAGATCATTAATTTCGATCCAGCGAAATTGATACGAATCAACCATATCCGTCAATGATTGAGCAATGATTCGATTATAAGAATTTTCCCGTAAACTGCCGCAAATAAGGCCGATGGTTCTGGTCATCTACTTCCCTCCCTGTTTGAAATCATATCCTATAGTACCATAATATACCAAAGGTAAAAAGTGACGTTATTCCTAATTACACGCTTGTATGTACTAAATTTGGCTTAACTTAATATTGGGTTAAAAGAACTTCATTTCTTACCCCAAAGTTATATTGGCCCCTTCCATTTTCTGAATATTTCAAACATACTATAACCTATAAGGCGTTGGGAGGAGTACAGAAATGGATGAAAAGAAAGTTACATGGTTAGAGCTCTTTTATGATTTGTTATTTGTGGCGGCCGTTGCAGGCGCAACTCATGTTTTACTGCATGTTGAAGATGGATATATCCATCCAGAGTATTTATTAAAGTTCGTGCTGATTTTTATCCCTATTTGGTGGGCTTGGGTAGGGCAAACCATATTTATTAACCGGTTTGGGAAGGATGTATTTCATCAACGGCTATTTTTGATATTGCAAATGTTTTTTGTCCTGATCATGACCTCAAGCTTATCTGCTGATTTTGATCCTTATTACCTTTCTTTTTTAATTGGTTATATTGGTTTAAGAGCCGTTACTGCTATCCAATATCTCGTTGTACAGCGGATAGAAGAGGGATTTCGAAAAAAGGCAGCACTCTTTTTGGGAAGGTATTTTTGGATTGGAATCGCCATTTCATTATTCTCCGTCCTTTTTGATTCTTGGCTTCGGTATGCAGTGTTGTATTTGGGCATCCTGGTCGATATCATTGTCCCGATCCTTGGAAGAAAGTGCTTAGAAAAGGTTCCTACAAATACGGCCCACCTGTTGGAGCGCTTTGGCCTATTTACCATCATTCTCTTTGGGGAAGCTCTTGTCAGCACGCTTGCGGTCATTCAGCCTAAACAAGGAAATTGGGATTCGATAGCCTTTTCCATCATTTCATTTGCCCTGATAATAGCCATGTGGTGGCAATATTTCGATAATATGGACAAGAAAGTCGACAAGTCTGTACAATCTTCCGGCCAAATCATCATTTACGGTCATCTGTTTATTTTAATGTCTATAAGCATGATTGCAGCAGCCATCAGGTTATTGTTTTTACATGAGGTCCATTATTCATTTATCCTCTATTTTGTTTTTGGTTCCGTATTGCTCTATTTCATGTCAGCCACGTTTGTTTTCCACCAATATAGACATAAGCACCAGCGGTTGCAAATATATCATTTAGGGTTATTTTTAGGGATTTTAGCCGTCTTTTTTATTTTTAATTTGTTTGTCGGGGTAC
Source organism: Peribacillus sp. 05N428 (assembly GCF_056397085.1). Classification (NCBI taxonomy): domain Bacteria; kingdom Bacillati; phylum Bacillota; class Bacilli; order Caryophanales; family Bacillaceae; genus Peribacillus; species Peribacillus sp. 05N428. Next base: position 32,946 of record NZ_JBFTMS010000026.1, read on the forward strand.
CGAATATTGTGATAATAGCCGAATTAACACTGTTCTTTATCATCTATGCTAAATTAACGACTACATAATAAAGGAATCAAAGAAACCAGTATCATACGATCATACTGGTTTCTTCATATGGAAGTTGGAATTTTTTGCATTTGACACGCAATTGGTTTATTCATAAACTGATTGGAACAAAGAAAGTATGAGGTGACATTCATGCATCCCTCCACATCTAATAATGAGGAAAGACTAGGTTTAATGTTATGGTTCCGGATCACACGGATATATAACCAGAGTATCCGGGAATCCAATCAACATTTAAAGAAATGGAATCTATCGGCAGCCCAATTCGATATCTTGGTTCAAGTGGGTTCCCATGAACGATTGTCTCAGCAAGAACTGGCAAACAAGCTTTTTGTAACGAAAGGCAATATCACTCAACTATTAAGGAAAATGGAAGATTTGGGATTGATTAAACGGGAGCAGGAATGGAAAACGAAGTACCTGTCATTGACTGAGCAAGGTAAAGAGTTCTTTCATGAAGTCGTTCCAAAACAAGAGCATTTTCAGGCGTCACAGTTTGCCAACTTGAATGAGACGGAAAAACAGCAGCTTTTGGATTTACTAAGTAAAGTTCAAAAATAAGAAAAACAGATCACCCGTTTGAAAGGTGATCTGTTTTTTTATTTTTGTTACTTCGGTTTTTTCATGAACAATGAAAGCACCACATTCACGATGGCGAAAATCAAACTAATTTTAAATACAAGTGATGAACCAGAGGCAGCAGCTGCCGGTAAATCATTTGCCACATCAGTCAAGTAGCCATTTTGCTTCGCAGAGAATAGAGACACCATGACCGCTATGCCAATTGCCCCTGATACTTGTTGAGATGTTTGTGTAATCGCAATGCCATCCGGATAGAATTGTTTTGGCAAAGCATTCAATGTATTCGTTTGTACGGAAGCAAGTACCATGCCAATGCCAAGCATCATCACGATATGCGTAACAACCATGATCCATAGTGCTGTGTCCGTTCCATACATTGCATATAGCCCATAGCCAATGACGACCAGAATCGTCCCTGGTGTAATTACGGCACGTGGTCCATATTTATCGAATAGCCGGCCGATGATCGGGGCAAAAACACAGTTTAATAGACTGCCTGGCAGCATGATCAGCCCAGTGGCGAACGCAGATACCAATAGCGCCATTTGCATATACATGGGTAACACAACCAGCATCGATAACATATTAAGGAACGTAATCATGTTCATCGCAAGACCTAGCACAAATAACGGGTATTTGAATGCCTTTAAATTCAACATTGGGTTTTCCATCTTCGTTTGACGGATTGCAAAGAGAATCAGGGCGATCAATCCAACGATGATCATGCCAATTACCGTCATACTCGTCCAACCATGATCCCCGCCTACACTTACACCGTATACAACTCCACCAAAGCCAATCGTCGATAACACAACTGACAAGATATCGATTGATACTTTCCTGGTTTCATTGACATTCGGAATATAGATATAGCCGAAGATAAGCGAGAATAACAAGAATGGAAGCGTAAACCAGAATATCCAAGGCCATGATAGCGTATCTAAAATCATCCCTGCCAATGTAGGACCGAATGCTGGACCCGCCAAGATGACTAAGCCCATCACACCCATTGCCCCGCCGCGTTTATTCGGTGGAAAAATCGTGAAAATGACACTTTGCGTCAATGGCAAAATGATCGCCAGTCCAGCTGCCTGAATGACACGGGCCGTCAATAACACGCTAAAAACCGGTGCTACTGCGGCGATGACCGTTCCGATGATCGAAAAGAATAAAGACGCCATGAACATTTGGCGTGTTGTGAATTTTTGCATTAAAATTCCTGTTACCGGCACTAAAATACCAAGCGTTAAAAAGTAGCCTGTTGCAAGCCACTGTATTGTCGTCGCATCCACGCCAAAAATGTGGCTCAATTCACCCAAGGCGATGTTCAATGCGGTTTCACTAAAAAGCCCAACAAAGCCTGCTACTAAAAGAGCAGCCATTATCGGTCCTGTTTTAATATGTTTATTATCCACTGTTAAAACTCCTTCAATATATTAGGTATCAATTGCGAAATTACTTTTAGCGGCTTTGCCGATGTTTCGGCCAAACAAAGCATCATTGCCCCTTCGATAGTGGCTGTCATCATCAATGCCATATTGGAAGCTGACTCTTTTGGGTATCCGTCTTCCAATAGCTTTTTAAAATAAATCCCTTGAATTTTCGCATAGAGATCGGCGCAAGCCTTTCGTACGGGATCACTTAATGTGGCCATTTCACTTACCATACTACTAAATGTGTAACCCGTAATCGTCCCTTCCCTTTCTAAATTGACGATCAGCTTTTCAATCATGGAATTTGTCGCTTCTAACGTTGTCGGATATCGTTCAAAAATATCCACGATATCCATCGTAATAACTTCATTCAAAGAATGAAGGCAAGCGATTAATAATTCCTCTTTTCCATTAGGAAAATGGTGATAAAGCGAACCTTTCGTAACATTGCATACTTTTAAGATTTCGCTTAGTCCAACACCTTTATATCCTTTTTGTTGGAAAAGAATCGTTGCATTGTCGATTATCAACGATTTTGTATCCATTTCCGTAGCACACCCCCGCCATACCAACCGGTCTATTTGTAACTATAGCAAAAAAAAATCTTTGAATGTAAGTACTTTTTTACCCCTCAAAATAACGAATTCACAATTTAGACAAACTTTTAATTTAATTTTTCTATTTGATTGCCATTTGACATCTTGTATACATACGTATACATTTAACATAAGAGAGAAAAATGTATACGTATGTATACACAGAAAGAGGTTGTTTACATGAGAAATGAAAAATCCAAAAAAGATGGACATCACAGAGGAAAAGACCATGCTGCACACCATCGTGGCCCAAAAACGTTTCGCCGCGGAAGAGCCATCGCTTTTTTAGACATGATGAACCTTAAACGTTCAACCATTAAGGAACAGTTAGATCAACCAGAATTTCAATCCATTCAGCAAATCTTAGTCGGTGAATTAAAAGCGATTGATATGTTAATCAACGAATTCATTCAATTATTTGAAATACAAGAAAATGAAGAAGCAGCCGAAAAGGGCAATGAAGAAAAGGAAACCTCCAATGAGAAAGGAATGGAAATGAATGAAACAAATTAACAGTTATATCGATTCATTATTTTATACTAAAGATGATCTTTTGGAAGAAGTCATTGCGTCCATACAAGAAAACGGAATGCCGTCCATTTCGGTATCTCCCTCATCTGGCAAACTTCTTACCATGCTTATATCCATTTCAGGAGCTAAAAATGTGTTGGAAATAGGCGCTCTTGGAGGCTATAGCGGGATTTGCCTTGCCAGGGGATTCGGCAGCGAAGGAAAATTAACCTCCCTTGAATTAAAGGAGGAATACGCAAAATTAGCTTATCGCAATCTAACCAAAGCTGGCTTTGGCGATCAAGTATCCTATATGACCGGAGAAGCCCTGCAAAGCCTTGAAAAACTCGCTCATGATAACAAGAAATTTGATTTCTTCTTTATAGATGCTGACAAGGACAATTATGAAAATTACCTGCAATATTGCATTAAACTGGCAGAGCCGGGTGCTTTAATCGTCATGGATAACGTACTTGCAAGGGGCAGTGTCGCTGATCCGGATGCTGAACCTAAACGTCACACTGCCTTTATGAAGGCATTCAATGAAACGGTGGCCAAACATCCTCAACTGGAATCCATGCTAATCCCAATCGGTGATGGACTGACCCTTTCAAAAGTAATCGATCAAACTAACGAGTAAATTGCTCAAACTCTCGAGTAAACTGCCCAAACTCACGAGTAAACTGCCCAAACTCACGAGTAAACGGCCTAAATTCACGAGTAAACTACGAATTCATGGGATATCGCACGAATTCTCGGGGACATCGCAAAATTCTCGATTTTATCGATCAAACTTTCGATTATATCCATCAAAATCACGAATATATCGCTCAAACTCACGATATTGTCACCCAAATATCCTTTTCATCCAAGAAAATTAAAATGAATTTCTATATTCTTGAATGAAAATGATTTTTATTATCAATAATAAAATGAAAGAAGGGTAACCAGTTGATGGTTACCCCCGATGTTTTAAATTTCTGGATCAAATGTTTTGCAATCCGTTTCTTTGCTATTTGATGCTTGCTTCCCTTTATGGCTGACAACATAAATAGCATCTGCACTGCATTTGTTTCCAGAATCCCAATATTTACAATTATTCACTTCACATAGAACATCTTTTGCCATCTTATCACACCTCCTCATTTGCTATCATTAACAAAGTTGGGGTTATTGATACTTTCCTTTTTCAGGTTTTGGTGTCTTAATTTTAATTGCGGGCGTCATGACGTACAAAAATCCGGGCAGTTTCCGCCCGGATTTTTGTATGCTTATGCGGATCTTTTCAATAGTTCTGCTTGAGGGATTTTCCAAAGCTCCCGCCATTTTTTCAAGGCGGCAACCAGGATGATCAAGCCTAGGATTAACATGGTGATCGATAATATTCCGTTCAAGATGCTGAATCCTGCAGAGTCCGGGTTCAGGTATACGTTTTTCACCATCCAGTACCCTGCTACATTGACTGTTACATATAAGTAGGCAAGGGGTACGAGGCATGTCCAGATATACCAGCGTTTGTCTGCGATTTTCAGTACGACGGTCGCACCGATGATGAGTCCAATCGAAGCCATGAGCTGGTTGGATACGCCAAAGAGTGCCCAGATCGAACCGATGTCCCCAGAGTAAAGCAAATATCCCCAGATAAAGCAGGCTAATGCGCTGGCGAAGATGTTCCCCGGCAGCCAGTCGACTCGTTTTAATGGTTTATAGAACTCCCCGAAGAAGTCCTGGATTAAGTAACGGGCAACACGTGTCCCTGAATCGATGGCAGTCAATATGAACACCGCCTCGAACATGATGACGAATTGGAAGAAAAATGAAGCCAATTTGTCAAAGAAGGGTATTTCGGTGAAAATATAGGTCATGCCGACAGCAAGTGTAACTGCCCCGCCTGTCCGTCCCTCCAGATTAATGCCGATTTCTTCACTGAGTTCGTCAAGGTGTACGGTTTCCATACCTAATGTTTGAAATACTTCAGGTGTGGAGTTAATCGCAAAATAATCTCCTGGCTGCAGTGAAACCGCAGCAATCAATGCCATGATAGCAACGACACATTCTACAAGCATCGCTCCGAAACCAACGGATTTGATATCACTCCAACGGTTTAACATTTTTGGAGTTGTGCCGGATCCGACAAATGCATGGAATCCTGAAATCGCGCCACAGGCGATGGTGATTGAAATGAATGGCCAAACCGGACCGGCTACAATCGGGCCCCCGCCATTAATGAATTCGGTAAACGCAGGAAACTGGATTTCTGGATTCACTACGAAAACGCCGATAATCAATGCGGCAAATACACCGATTTTCATAAATGTACTCAGGTAATCACGAGGTGCCAGCAGCAGCCAAACAGGCAAGGCGGCAGCGAAGAAAGCATAGATCGGCAAAATGATGGCAAGTGTGCTCGCCTCAAGTGTCAATAAGTCGCCAAATGCCGTTCCTTGTATGTTCGGCCCAAGTAAAATTGCGGCCATGATGAGCCCGAACCCGACGATGGTCGCCCCTTTCAGGTTGCCGGTTTTTTTATGGTAAAGCCCTACACCCATGGCGATCGGAATGGTGATCCCGACAGCGAACGTCCCCCATGGATTGTTTTCCAGAGCATGCAGAACGACCATTGAAAGTCCTGCCATCGTGATCGTGATGATAAAAAGCATCGCGAGTCCTGTACAGAAGCCTGCTACAGGTCCAAGTTCTTCTTTCGCAACTTCCGAAAGGGATTTGCCGTCTTTACGCATCGACGCGAAAAGCACGACGGCATCATGGACGGCTCCCCCGATTACAGCCCCGATCAGTAGCCATAATAAACTTGGCAAATACCCGAATTGTGCAGCAAGGATGGGTCCCACCAAAGGACCAGCCGCTGCAATGGCTGCAAAATGGTGGCCGAATGCCACCCATTTATTTGTTGGAACATAATCTTTTCCATCTTCTAATTTATGGGCCGGAGTCGGCTTGGAATCATCAAGTTTTAATACTTTAAGTGCTATGAATGTCCCGTATAAACGGTAGGCAATCATTAATATACAAATGGAGCCTATGACAATTGTAACCGCATTCATATTTGAACCCCCTCTATTACTTACATCGTAAAAAAATGATATCACAATGAAAGCGAATTCAATGGGTTTTCAAGTTATAATGCAGATATCGAGGGATGGACTGCATTATGATGAAGCTAAAATGCAGAATTATGAAAATTTTTAAAAACCGATCAGCTGCTTTAGCTCCTTCACATACGTCCGGCTTACCGGGATGTTTGACCCGTCACTCATAATGAGATTATAAGTCGAGTTGAACCAAGGCTGTATTTCGGATATATGGATGACATTCACGATAAAACTGCGATGCACCCGTAAAAATGATCGCTTATCGAGCTTCTTTTCAAGCACGATGAGAGGATCGCCGATTTTATATTCATTTTCCCCGGTTTTAATGACCGTCTTCCCTTCCACGAGTCCTATGAACAAAATATGATCCCGGTCTATCAAAACGATCCGATCATCTATCACCACAGCCAACTTACCTGTCTGTTCCACCGCCATTCGGCTGGCGGGAGCTGCTGTTCCGGATTCGTCTTTCCCGATTTGACGATGCTTCATGAGCTTATCCAAAGTTTGACGTATCCTTTTTTCATTAAAGGGCTTTAATAAATAATCAAATGCATATAACTCGAAGGCTTGGAGGGCAAACTCATCATAAGCGGTCGCAAAAATGAGCGAAGGTGCGGGGTCAAGTTCCGCCAATTGCTTAGCCAACTGCAAACCATTGCCATCTGCAAGCTCAATGTCCAAAAAGACAAGCTCCGGTTTAAGGCGGGAGATATCCCTCATGGCATCTTCTATCCCCTCGGCCTCACCCACAACTTCAACTTGCCTGCTTCTCTTCAATAGATATTTCAATTCATCTCTAGCCAGTGGTTCATCCTCTACGATAAATGCTTTCATCATCGTTGCCATACTCCTTTCTCGTTGAGTGGTACTGATATGTTCACTTTGGTTCCGTGTCCCGCTTCACTTTCGATCGAGAGGCTGGCCTGACCTTTATAGATCCCTTCCAGCCGTTCACTGATATTATGAAGGGCCGTTCCTGTTCCCTTAGCCGATTCTACAGCATGCTTGCCCAATTCATCTATTCTCCCGCCCGGAATCCCTTTTCCGTCATCCTCCACAACAATGTGCATCGCATCGTCTTTAAAGTATGCTCGGATGATGATTTGACCTTTGTTTTTCACATGTGGAAATGCATGGTGTACCGCATTCTCAACAAGTGGCTGCAATGTGAATGGAGGGATGAGAACTTCCTTAAGCCTTGGCTCAATTCGATAATCGATATGATATTTATCTGGAAAACGCGCCTGCTCCAGTGATAAATATGCGTTAACATGCTCTAATTCCTTTTCTAGCGGCACCAGTATTTGGCGGGCACCTTGTAAATTAGAGCGAAAGAAGGAACTGAGCTCCTGCAATAAACTTCTTGCCTTCTCGACATCCGTCCGGCATAGAACGGATATCGTATTGATTGCATTGAATAAAAAATGAGGATGGACCTGTGCCTGCAATGCTTTAATTTCAGCATCTTTCAATAATTTCGTTTGCATTTCCGCTTTTGCCAGTTCCAATTGAGTGGAAAATAGCTTGGCCAATCCTTCAGCTAACTCTTGTTCCACTTGGCTTAATTTATCCGGATGCTTGAAATACATCTTTAAAGTCCCGACCGTTTTCTGTTGGACCTGCAACGGCAGGACTACGGCCGCTTGCAATGGACATTGTTCATGAAAGCAATAAATGTCCTTTTTTGTTTTGGCCACGATGATTTTCCCTTGTTCAAGGGCTTGTTTCGTTAAGCCTGTCGCTATCCCCACCTTAGGGACATGGTGATCTGACGCAGCACCAACATGGGCAAGCACGCTATGTTCATTGGTAATGGCCACGGCATCGGCTTCAGTCAGCCCCAAGATGATTTGGGCTATTCTCTTGCATGAAGTTTGATTCAGACCTTGCCGGAAAAAGGGCAAAGTCTGATCCGCAATCAGGAACGCAAGATTGGTTTGTACGGCCCGAGTCCGTGCTTCGTCCCTTGTGATCGATTGAATGATGAGCATGAAAAGTAAAGTCCCGAATCCATTGATGATGATCATGGGAATCCCGATTACTTGTACGAGCTCCCATGCCCTTTCAAAGGGGTTGGCCGTTACCAGGATGATGCCCATTTGGATCGCTTCCAATGCCATGCAAATGGGAAGGGCAAACCAAGGGGTGATCGTCCCATGCTTTCGCCGCCTTTTCCCCAAAAGACCCGATAAAACCCCAGCCAAAATTGCAGCGATCGCACAAGCCTCCGCCGTAAAGCCCCCGAGAAAATAACGGTGAAGCCCCGCAATCAAACCTACTCCCAACCCAACAAAGGGTCCTCCCAGCAGACCGCCGATAGCCACGCCCATAATTCTTGTGTTGGCAATCGCGTTATCGGGAGCAATCTCAGCATGCCAATCACCATCCGGCATAGCATGAGTTCCGATTTCGATTCCTGTATAGTTACTTATGATGCCGAATGTTCCAAAAAGTGCGATAAACATGATTTTCTTCGACATTTCATGTTCATGGCCTATCATTTGCCGAAAGGGTTTCATATAAGAAAGCAGGAAGGCAGCAATCACGATAATCCCCACTTTTTCAAACAGCGACGGTAATAAATCAACCAAAGCATTCACCCCATTTCTGGCTTTTTCATTCATCTTACACCAGCCATGAAATCCTTGTCGAATTTTGTTTTTACGATTCCAAGAACATGGAAAAAATGAGGGACCATATCGGAGAAAAAGCTAGATTCTATCTAAAAAAAAGCCTATAGATACCAAGGCTTTTTCAATAGAAAGAAATCATTTTTTTCCGAGTCGTTTATCGCGGAATCGGACATCAGGGACCAGAGGCAGTAATTGAATTATTTATTAACATCCTTTGGCCGCCTTTGAATCAGAACGCTTTTTTTTTTCAATATTCCGATCACCAACAATAACACCGGGAGAAGAAAACAAATGGTTAAGGAAAAGGGCGTCCATGCTTTTACAGTAAAGTTTTGACTATGTACTGTATTTGGATGTGTAATGATGGAGAAGGCAAAAATTAAAAATGCTAATGGGAAATGAAGAAGTTTGTGATTTTTCAATCCCAAAACTTGAGCTAACCCGAGAGACAGTCCATAATAACAAATCGTTAGCTTGAAATACACGGATAGAATCCAAATGAAGGCTACAGTGACTTCAATACGCTCCAAAAAATCACCAATACTCATCCTCTTTCCCAATCTATAAGAAGGATGGTTTTGCAGTGCGGTTATATCAATACCCAATACGAGGATAGAGAAAATAATTACTAATAAAAGAACGAAGCCTCCCAATAATGTTCCTCGATAAAAGTTCTTTTTCATTTTAGCCTTTTCATTTACATAGGGCATGATCATTAAAAAGAAAACGAGCTGTACATACGGGAGCGCTAAAGTGTGATAGGAGCCCTTAATAATTGGTTTCATGCCTTCTTCAAAAATAGGTTGAATATGTTCTACTTTGATTTCAGGGATAAGAAGTAAAAATAACATGAAAAGCATAAAGACAATCCAAGGAAAAAAGATTATTGCAGTTCGACTGATGACTTCCAATCCTAATCGTACACCGATTATGCATGTCAATAAAAAAAGAATCATAATCATTTCAATAGGTGTTCCAACCAAAATTTGCGTCGTTGAAAAACTTCCAATTTCATACAATAAAGCGGATAAAAGGTACAAAATATAAAAAAGAAAGAGCAGTGCCGAAACTTTCCCAACCCATTTTCCCAATATTTTTTCATTAACTTCGACATAAGTCTTAGAAGGATAAATCGAGGCTAATTTATTATATAAGAAAACAAAACACAAACTGACGAGAGTAGTTATTATATAGGAAATCCAGGCATCCTGCTTTGCTAAATGGACAAGCAGCGCAGGTACATTGAGTATCGAACCTCCTATCGTAAATATGATGACCAATATAAGAAATTCTCCTGAGCTAATTTTGCCTTTCTCGAGCATAATCAATAAATCCCCCCTAAGACAAAATCCGTTCCATGAAAAATGTGAAGGGATTATAAATGTTTGTTATCCAGTCTAAGGGATTAGGAATGGTAACATCTTTAATTAATAAAATACTCAACGTCATACCAACTAAAAGCAATAGAATAAAGACGGAGATTTCCCTCCAGCATTTATTTTTAAAAAGTTGAGGTATTTCAAAATATGAAATAATTGCTCCAGTAAACACGGTTCCTATGATTGCCCACATAGATCTTTACTCCTCGACTTCTTTTTGAAAGGATTCTGTTATGGTGCCTAAATGGCGAATCCTTTAACGGTTACATTCACTTCCGAATGCATATCCACCTTCTGTTTCATTCCCAAGGCAGTAACGATGGCAAATTCATTCAACTCATTGCTGCTCCAACAGCCGGGCAGACATATGAACGTTACGGTTATGTTTTCACCTTGGATGTAAATATATCCATTTAAATGAAATAATTTGTCATGAATTCCTTAAAGCTTCTGTCCCGCTCTCTTCTGCTCTACCTGATTGGAAGGTTTATGATCGGTATCATTTCTGAAATAGCAATTGTCATTTTTGGAACCCTTCACACCCAAAAATAGTTTATTGTTAAACGAGGAAAGTAAACAGGTTATTTCATTTTAGGAACGAGTATGAGGTATGAATATGGAATTGAGAAATCAAATCATTTATATCAGTAAAAAAGTATTGAATAGTATTAAGAATTTCGAATTTAATTTTGAAACTACTATATTTATCTTTGATAAAGAGCTAAATGTTTTATACGCCAAAAGTAATGATGAAAATCAAGATTTATGTAAACTGGTTATAGAAGAATCTGTTGAAAATAATGCATTTATTTTAAGTTCATTGCAAAATACTACTGTAAAAACTAAAAATAAAATTTCCGGAAAGGATTTTAGTGTCATATCTTCCCCGTTCCATGAAAATAAAAATAAGGAATTGCAAGGCTATGTAGGTATATTCACAACGGATGATAGTGAAAATTTCAAAATGATTTCTGAAATGCTCGCTAATCAAATCTCCTACGAATTACATGTGTACCGTGAGAAAATATCAATTGAAGAAATAATAAAAACAGATAGATCATCTTTATTCACCAGGGAACCGCAACATAAAGTTGATTTGCGGATCATCCAGAATATAACGCAAGGTCTCAAAGATAAAGAAATAGCTGATAATCTGAATATTAGTGTTTCTACAGTTCGTAACCATATAAATAAATTGTTTGAAAAATTAGACGTGGCCTCCAGATCACAATTAATCAGCTTGCATTATGAAAATAAATTGCATGAAATTCTTCATGAAGTGAAGATGGAAAACCGCAATTTATAGTACTTATAGAAATAAAAAGCCAATGAGCATCATAAATCTACACATATAACAATCAAAAAATAGCAGTAAAAACACTGATGAATTTAATCCCATTTCTTTTCGGCGAAATGGGATTTTTTATGCTTACCCGAAATATGTTATCTATTGTATAAGAGGGATAAAGCTTATATTATGTTAAAATTTAAAGGGATGTTTAAACTTCATGCGAACTTGGATCATTTGTTTATGCTTTCAGTTCAGGAAAATTTCATGAGTAGTTTTAAATAATAAAGTAAATAAGTCGGAGGCGATTAATGTGTTGGTAGTTACCACAGAAAAGATTGAAGGGTACAAAATTGTAGAGGTAAAAGGGCCTGCCTTCGGTCTAATTGTTAGAAGCAGAGGGATTGGCGGCGATATCATGGCAGGGTTAAAATCCCTGGTAGGCGGAGAAATCAAGCAATATACAGCGATGCTTGAAGATTCAAGAAAAGAAGCTATGGACCGTATGATAAAAAATGCCAATGAAATGGGTGCAAACGCAATTATTATGATGAGATATGATTCTGGTGAAATCGGTACGAATATGAGCGAAATTGTTGCATATGGAACCGCCGTCATTGTGGAGAAAATATAATGAAATTCATCATAGGGTACTATATATTACAAATTATTATAGTTATCTTATGCATTTTACTTGGATACTTTATCTATGATAAACGGTTTAAACGCAATCACGGTGTAAAAATTCCTGATGGATTTCAATCGACAGATGAAATAAATATAGACCCCGTGACAGGAGAAAAAACAAGGGTGTATTATAATCCTGATACGGGTGAACGCTTTTATAAAAAAGAAAAATAGTTAAAAAGCCACGATTTTTACAATTAAAACCCCTTGTAACCATACAAGGGGTTTGATAACGACATTATTTTTCCATTACAGGCTTATAGTGCCCAGGTATGTTTTGGGCTGAAATGGCCAATCGGTTCCAGCCGTTGATGGTGATGATTATGGTAACGAGATCGATATATTGTTTTTCATCAAAATGAAGGCGGACCCTCTCATACAGTTCATCAGGTACACCGTTGGCAGAAATGGCCGTGACCGCTTCCGTCAATTCCAGCGCTGCCCTTTCCGAATCAGAATAGAATGGTGTTTCACGCCAAGCACTCAAACAGTAAATTCTTTGTTCCGTTTCACCCATTGCCCGGGCATCCTTTGTATGCATATCCAAGCAGTACGCACAGCCGTTGATTTGAGACGCGCGAATTTTAATCAATTCGATTAATGCGCTATCGATTTCCGTTGTTTTCTTGTACTCCTCCAAACCCATCATTAATTTGACCACTTCACGATTTGTCTTCATGTAGTTAATCCGTTGTTCCATGTCAATCTCCTCCATTAAATCTTTTTAGGTTCCACTTATAAGACAAAATAGAGGTTTGATTTGTGACATCCCCAAAAAAAGACCCCTCAATCTATCACAGGAATATGATTTAATTTATCGGGATTGGTAACAATGAAGATTTTGCGGATATTTTTTTGTTTTGGATCTAATTCAAAGCAGATGACTTTGGTAGGCTTTCCTTCTTTCATTTGCAAAATTCCTTCCTGGCCATTGACCATCACCGGAAGAAGTTCTCCTATGAAGCCCCCTTTAGCAGAAACGCCTTTAAGAAAGGCGGTTACGCGCTGTCTGGTTACAATTGGGTTTAATGCAGAAAGCACTTTACCTCCGCCGTCAGTAACAAGGACAACATCTTCTGTAAGAAGATCCAAAAACTCCTCAAAGTTTCCTGTCGCAGATGCTTTTATGAATTTTTTTGCCAACAGATCGACATGTTTCGTATCCTCCGGATGGACGGGCCTATCATTCTGTAATTTCCGCTTAGCCCGGCTGTAGATCTTTCTGCAGTTCACTTCATTCTTTTCCAGCATCTCGGCGATATCTTCATAGCTGTAAGTGAATGCTTCCCTAAGTACGAAAACCGCTCTTTCAACAGGTGAAAGCTGTTCCAGCAAAACGAGGAAGGCATATGCAACCGTTTCATCCGTTACGACCTTATCTAGAGGCTGATCTGTTTCGTTTACCCGAGGTTCTGGCAGCCAAGGACCTGTGTAAACCTCTCTTCTCTTACGGGCTGATTTCAAGTAATTCAGACAGCGGTTTGTCGTCATTTTCGCAAGATATGCTTTTATGTCCTTAATTTCGTCGGTATCAAGCTTAAGCTGCAGGAATAAATCATGAACGATATCTTCTGCATCGGTAACCGATCCGAGCATCCGGTATGCGATGGAAAAAAGAAAAGGTCGATATGTCTTATATAATGAATCCAACTCCACTTGCTTCACCTATTTTCTATCAAATTCGTTTTCGAAATCCTATCACTAATTATTCTCTAACCCAATCATTTCTCCTTCAGCAGTCCATCCTATAATTCAAACAACTTAAAAAGAGCAGCAAAAGAGCTGCTCTCAGACTGCAGACAAACTAGCTCCCTCTGTTAAAATGGTGTACCCAATTTCGGATACTCATTTATCAAGGTGCTTCATACCATACGATATCATCAAACATTTTTACAACCCGCGGTATGAAGCCTTCTTCATATTCTTCCGGGTATTGAACGATCGCATAGTAAACGCGGTCGCCATGTTGAAAAACCGACACTGTACCCAATATGGAATAATTACTGCCCTTCTGGCTAATGTCAAATTCCACCTCAGACCAATCAAATCGGTTAGGCGAATTATCAGATCGCTGTTTTATCTCAAAGCCGTTGCTTATCACAACTTCCCTCGCAAACTCCGCCTGTTCTTCTATTGTCGCATTCGTACCCTCACTTTTGGAAAAAATCTGAACTTTGGCATTCTCATTTCTCTTTCCTGCAAAATTTGCAAAAACAATCATTCCATCTCCTTCACCAGAACTAGCCTCTTCAACGACCATGTCATCCACGATGTAGGTTGAGAATCCCAATGCCTGACTGTGATGAAGCGTGAATTGGAATGGTTCTTCCATACCTTCTAATATGATCGTATCCGTTTTCGTATTTGGCAGATCTTTTGCCGGATCATCGACCGATTCACCTGGAGGATCTTCTTGCCCGTCGGTTTGCTTAGGATTATCACTTGGCTTTTCTGAAATTGGCGGAGATTCCTCATTTCCCTCCTGGACTTCTTTACAAGCACTAAGTCCTGTTACCAAAAAAACGGCTGCCAAAATCAACAATATCTTTTTCATTGGAACCCTCTTTTCTTGTGTTTTAACAAATTATTATACGGTCCCATATGGAAAAAAGTTACACTATGCTTCATTGAAATATCAGACTTTATCGACTAAAAAGATTGATACTCCACTCGTTCCGAAAAGAAAATATGAGATTGATTCACTTTGATGCGTCTATATCTTTATTTAACTAAACTATTCGATAGATAGTTTGAATAGGGAGTGCTTGAATGTATGATAATGTAAAGAATCGCACGTTCAAAAGGCCGCCAATTGGCGGCCTTCATAACTTCCCTTGCCTCATATGTACTAATTGAAAAATAAATGTTTTGGTTAAGATCCAATGCTATGTTCTACTGCAGTATCCCAACTAGGAAAATAATACAATGCATTTTTCATTAACTCCGGATCTGACTTCTTTACCTCTTTCTTTCGAGGTGGCTTCCCTTCTTTTTCTACCAATGCAGAAATTTGATTCACGACTTCTTCAACACTCATATTCACTTCCATCTCTGTTCCCTCCTTCTAGTTCTTATTTATATTTTTTCCCAATTGATGAAAAGTAATACAATTTTTCTTAAACTAAACTACCAGTTTAGTTTAAGAAGGTTATTTGAATGTATGATAATTGAAAGGATCCTACAGACAAAAAGCCAACGAAATCGTCGGCTTTTTGTCTAAATAATTCCCAAAATACTTTCTAGAAGTAACATGATTAATAAACGACAAGCATAAGGAACCGAAACAATAATAAATGCCATACCATGCTATATCGCTGTCCCAGTTTCGCCATGTTTTTTATGTTTTACTTTTTATGAATAGTTTCGCAGCCTATTCAGCAATCCTCTATCATTCTATGCAAAGCGAGTTGCTGCTCACCCTTCATATCAGCTCAGGAGCTTCTTCTGGATTTTGCTTGAATCGGTCTTCATGATGAGCTTCAATCGTGTGCAGAAAGCTTTTCATGGAGTTTGT
The DNA here is from genome assembly GCF_056397085.1 of Peribacillus sp. 05N428. Classification (NCBI taxonomy): domain Bacteria; kingdom Bacillati; phylum Bacillota; class Bacilli; order Caryophanales; family Bacillaceae; genus Peribacillus; species Peribacillus sp. 05N428. The sequence continues at coordinate 48,753 of NZ_JBFTMS010000026.1, forward strand.
CATATAAGCATCTTTACGGTGAATGAAGACTGTCGAGATATTGCGGTATTCTTCCGGAATGGGATGCACGTGGACTTTTTCATTGGCTGTTAGGTGATTCACCGCCGATTGTGGTACGAGGGTAATGCCAAGGCCGAGTGTTACGCTGGTTAAGATCGTTTCCAATACATTGAACTCCATGATCCTTTTAGGCATCACTTCTTCTTCCCTCAGCCATTGTTCCAGCTTGGAGCGATAGCCACACCCCTGACTGAATACTAAAAATGGTTCCGTTATGATTTCTTCAAGGTTAAATGTTTCATTTCTTGTAACTAATACAAGTTTTTCTGTACATACATCGTATGGCTGAATGAGCGGATGTTTGATCGGTCCTGTAACAAAAGCGCCATCCAGCCTGTGTTCAATGACATCTTTGATTAAGTCTTCCGTTAACCCCGCCTTTATGGATAAATCGACATTTGGATACTGTTTATGATAGGAGGCTAGAATCTTGGGAAGATCGCTGACCGTTTCAACTGTACCGATGTTCAATATCCCTGTAGGTGTTTCACTATCCAGGAATACTTGCTTGAGTTCTTCCACATCAAGCAAAATTTTGTTTACATACTCCAGCATTTTTCTGGCCTCCGCAGTTAGTGACATGCCACGTTTATGCCTATTGAATAAAGGCGTCCGTAACTCCTGCTCTAAATGCTTAATCCTCGCCGTTACATTGGATTGGACGTAATTCAACTCAACAGCCGCCTTACTTACGCTGCCATATTTAGCGACGCACTGGAATATTTGCAAATCCCGCATTTCCATAAAAGTGCCCCCCTTTCTCAACTATCATTAATAATGATGATTATATTCATTTTAAGTCATTTTACATGATAATGACTTTATCATAAGGTGTGTATAGGAATTAAATCAATCATTATTTTTGAGGGGAAGCTTTTATGAAAAAAAATCAAGTTTTAATCGGTGCACTTTTATGTTTGACTGCCAGCATTTCTTGGGGAGCGATGTTTCCAGTTGCAGAAAGGGCCTTAATGTATATTGATCCTTTTTATTTCGCTTTTTTGCGATATTTAGCTGTTAGCGTCCTTTTAGGGATATTACTTTTAATGAAAGAGGGTAAGAAGTCTTTTAGCCTGGAAGGGCAAGGAAAGAAATTATTGTTTTTTGGGACGATGGCGTTCACTGTATACAATTTTCTCATTTTCGCAGGTCAAGATTTACTGGGGCATAACGGGGTGATTGTTGCTTCCATCATGGAATCATTAATGCCCATGATTTCAATTTTAATTCTGTGGGTTTTCAAAAGTGCCAGACCCATGAAGTATACAATCGCCAGCATGTTCCTTGCCTTGATAGGGGCCATTCTTGTCATTACCAATGGCAGCTTATCATTCGTATTTTTATTGAAAGATAGTATCATCCCTATCCTTTTCATTCTTATCGGGGTTATAGGGTGGGTTATTTATACGATGGGCGGCAACCAATTTAACGGATGGTCAACACTTCGCTATTCGACTTTAACATGCATTTTAGGAACAGCAGTATCAGCCATCATAACCTTCCTCGCAACGGCAATGGGCCTGTCCGTCCCTACGGCAGAGGTTATGCAATCCATTTATGGCGAAATGATTTTCATGATTATTTTCCCTGGTGCCATAGCCCTTTTAAGCTGGAATTTAGGCATTAAACTTTTAACGCCGATCAATGGAATCCTATTTATCAATTTAGTTCCAATCACCACGTTGGCCATCGTTTTCATCCAAGGAGGATCACTATCATCCTACGAATTACTCGGAACTTTTTTAGTGATATATGCTTTGATTCAAAACAATTATTTTCAAAGAAAGAACTTGCCTTCCCGGGTTAAGGAAATGAATCCAAGTGAAGAGAATCATTTAATTAAAGGTACACAACATCAATAGGAGGGCAACAATGGATTTATTAACGCTTATGCTAATCTTTGGATTGGCTATACTTTGGGAATTGGCAACGATTAATAAGAATGTGAAAAAGATGAATGAGCAAAATGCAGAATTGATCAATCTGTATAATGAAAGAAGGAAAAGAATTCAATAAAATAGACTTCAATGTAAAAAATCCTCTCATTTAGAGAGGCTTTTTTGCATTTTGATGATCGTACTTTTCACCAAGCTTCTTCCGGATATCCGCTGCTACGTTCTTTAGCGCCTTTTTCGATCCCCGCTCTAAGTCATGGTTCAATTTCCTTTCCTTGTAGCCGACAGATAAAGTATTGAGATCATAGCCTTCAGGATATAAATCGACGGCCTTTATATCAAGCTCGAGCCTATCGGCATGAACCTCCTTGAAGGTATCTTCGAAAAGTACGACGACATCTATCCCGCTAAACAAGGAGGGCCGTATCATTTTTGAAATTGTACTGGTCATATCTGGAACCCACCGACTAATAAAATCGTTTATTTTGGAAACAAGGATTAGTAAACTGTGATTTTCATTCTAGGTATTTGGGTGTTTAACCTGAACGGAGCAATTGGCTTTGCTATGGTCGGATAGATTTTTATTAAATTCAAAGGATGATTGATTAATAATGAAAAAATCAAAAAAATATATTGTCCTATTTCTCTGGGTAGTATTATTTTTATATTTCTTTGATATGTATATGCCCAAAGGTATTTATTATTTTGTTGTAGGAATACCAGTACTTTTTCTAAGTTCAATTTTTATTTTAAAGATGTTTGATCATTCAAAAGATGTAAGAGGCTAAATATCTAGGTGATACTAACAGCCTTTTTCAGATGATGTATGTATCCCTTTCTTATTTTATCTTTCATCTCTAATTGATTTTGATTGTTTAATACCTTTTATATCTGAGTCTAGAGCCTAATCCTTCTTTCTTCACACTAGAAATTATGACAATATTAAAGGGTATGAGCCCTGTTAAAACAGAACTCATACCCTGCCGATGTCTAACTTTTTTTGGTGAACACGGTTATCACAACCGCTATATTACAATTTCATAAGTCATCAGGATTTGGTTTTTCCCGTTCATAATCCATCCCTGTTTATTCACCAAGCTTCTTCCGGATATCCGCTGCTACGTTCTTTAGCGCCTTTTTCGATCCCCGTTCTAAGTCATGGTTCAATTTCCTTTCTTTGTAGCCGACAAATAATGTATTGAGATCATAGCCTTCAGGGTATAAATCGACGGCCTTTATTTCAAGCTCGAGCTTATTGGCATGAACTTCCTTGAAGGTATCTTCGAAAAGTACGACGACATTATTGAAGGAGTCCTTTTTCTTATAAACGATCGCGTGCCCATTCAGTTCGCTTACCTTCACTTTGTCGCCGACTTCATATTCATAAGATGATTCTTTAGGAACGGCCGCTGGCTTCGCTTTTTTGATTTTACTTTCCTGGACACGCTCCAAGTCGTAGTCTTTATTTTCGATATAGAGCTTTGCCTTTTGCAGAACCTTTTCACGGACATTCATTTTTTTGGCTATCCAAAGGGCATTGCTTTCCCCGGATTGACCGATCAACAGCTTGTATTTTGGCTCAAGTGTTTCACTGTTGAATTGCATGGCTGCATTCATGAAATCACTGTGTATTTCCGAATAGCGCTTGATTTCACCATAATGGGTCGTCGCAATGGTTATGCACCCTCTTTGATAAAATTCCTCAAGGATGCTAATCGCCAATGCGGCTCCTTCATTCGGTTCCGTTCCGCTCCCAATTTCATCGAACAGCAGCAAGGAGTTATTGGTTATTGCCCCCATGATTTCCGAGATGTTTTTCATATGCGATGAAAACGTGCTCAGTGCATTTTCCATGCTTTGATTATCGCCGATATCGACGAATACCTGGTCAAAGACGGCAAGCTCCGTCCCCTCTTTCCCGGCAACATGCAGTCCTGACATGACAGCCAATGTAAGGATGCCGATCGTTTTCAGGACGACAGTTTTACCCCCGGCATTAGGGCCTGTGATAATCAAGCTGCGATAGTCCTTACCGATTTCAAAATCCAAAGGTACGCTGCCTTGCGGCAATAGTGGATGCTTACAGCCCGTTAATTTAATATAACCGTGATCATTGATTTTCGGTTCGATGGCATCCATGCTTTTACTGAACTTGGCTTTTGCGAAGATCATGTCATATTGACTGATCAACTCGATGTTTATCTTGATCGGTTTCAGCTGTTCGAAAACCGTTCCGGATAATGTGGCCAAAAGTTGATACTCTTCCATCGATTCCTCCGCCTTTAAGCTTGCCAATTCTACATTCAATTTCGTAACAGAGGCAGGTTCAATGAACACGGTAGCCCCTTTTGCCGATACTTCCACGATTGTTCCGGCCACTTGATTTTTATAGGAGGCTTTGATCGGGATGGTGTAGCGATCATCCTTTTTACTGATGAAAAATTCCTGAATGAACTCTTTATTGGCTCCGCTCTTCAAGAACTTATTCAGCCGTTCCTCTATTTTACCTTCTGTCTTGATGATTTGGTTCCTGATCCGTTTCAGGTCCTTGCTTGCTTCGGAAACGACAGCATTTCCCTTTATGGTGAATTGGATTTCTTCTTCAATGCTCCTGAATTCAGTCATGGAGCGGGCGTAGGAATGCAGTGTCGGTGCAAAGAACTCTTTATCGGTCATGAATTTCTTAATATTCCTGCATCCTCTTAAGAAGTCTGCTATCGCCACTAACTCTGACGGCTCCAAAATCATTCCTTTTTCCAGTTTGTCGATATGGAGGCCAATATGTGAAATGCCCTTCAAGGGAATATGGCTTTCCGCATTCAGTAAGTTCCTTGCCTCCGTGGTCTCGTTCAAACGATTTTTAACGACCTTCAAGGTGCTGCTCGGCTTAAGCTGATCCAATAACGCTTTTCCTAAACCGCTTACGCAATGGTTTTTGACCATTTCCTTGAGTTGGATATATTGTAATTTTTCATAAGTCATTGTATTCATCTAATGATCCTCCTTGAATGAGTGAGTGAATGAAATTCCCGAATCCAAAAAATGCCCGCAATGGTCCCCCCTACCTTTACAAATGAACAAGCCATTTGAGTAGAAAGCTCCTGCGGGCATCGGCCTTATCCATGGATAAGTGCCTAAAATCGATAACAAATAGGGCAGCTCGAATAGACCTGCGTGCACAAAAAAGCATGATAGGACAAATCCCACCATGCTTTTCGCCGTAACACCTACATGTTACACGATTTATGGAAAAGGAAGCAGTCTTAAGGTAGGTATTCACAATGCAGAATTGCATTGTGAAAAAAGGCATACGTAATCCACTGACATAACAGTGATTAAATACCTTATTCAACTAAATTAGTTGATACCTACTCCCGACATAAAACACCACACCTTTTCTTAGATTGGAATTAACATACCATATCAGTAAGAAAGAGTCAATTCATTTTTTGCCGTTTACCAAAGTTTCATTAAAAGATTCAAGAAAAAAATGCAGCCAAGCCCATGGTACTCCCCAATTCATTGTCTGAATATTTACTTTAAAATCGGGGTATGTTATCCTTATATTGACATAAACTAAAAACAGCCTCATGCGCTAACATGAGGCCGACAACTAGCAAGAGTGGTTGGTCACAACTAACTTAATTAATCGTCAGAAGAAGAACCATTGCCATCTTGGGAGGATGAGTGGTTCTTTTTCCGTTTCTTGGCGAACATAGACAGGATAAGACTGGTTGCTACTGCAACAAATATCTCTTTACCCATATCTGTTATCAAGTTCAATAAGAAATGAATCAAGCGGTCACCTCCTTTCCAATCTACATTAGATGGAAAAGCAAAGCGTGACCTACCACTCTATCCTCAGTTGTTCCTCTATTTTATCATATTTTTACCTTAATGGTAATTATATGAAAATAAACAAGTCCAGCTAACATTTGATGCATTAAGAAAGGGGATTATCCATTGGATAATCCCCTTTTCGGTTTAAGCTTCATCACTCATCATGAGAGGGACTGTTTTCCCTTCGTTCACGTTGATCAATCCATGGTCGGTTATTTTCAGAGCCGGGCTGACAGGAAGCGATAAGGTGCTTAATGACATGATGACATTATAATGTTCGTAGCCTAACGATTTAAGTGCATCTGTCAGGTGCTGAACCTGCTTTGATACGATGTCCATCGGCTCTTCGGAAAGAATCCCTCCTACCGGCAGGGGAATCATCGATAGGACCTTGCCATCGTGGACGCAGCAGACACCGCCTTGCTTCCTTATCACTTCGTTAGCGGCAATCATCATATCCTGCTTATTATGACCAATCACCAGAAGATTATGGTTATCATGCGAATAGGTTGTGGCGACAGCTCCACGCTTCAATACATCGCCGGTGATCAACCCGTGCGCCCGATTACCGTTTTTCCCGTATCGTTCGAATGTGGCGATTAAACCATAAGGGCTTTCTTCCCAGCTTAATTGACCATCCTTCCCTTCGATACGATCATGGGTTTCAGATGTGAAAGTAGAACCGTTCTGCACGTTTATGATCCGGCACTTGCTGCTTTCAAGACTATCCGGGATCGTGATGTTAAAATCATTTTCGGTAAGTTCCGCAAGCTTCACACTTTGATAGAAATGCTCAGGAAATTGTTCTTCCTTCACTTCTTGGACATATGGGCGTGAAGATTCATAAACTAGCTCACCTTTTTTGTATACTTGTTCAATTTCAAATGTTTCCAAATCCGATAGCAGCAGGAAGTCTGCTGTTTTTCCAGGTGCAATGGCGCCGCGGTCATACATCCGCATCCGCTGTGCAGGTGTATAGGTGCATGCATAAATGGCTTTTTCCGGAGTCATCCCCATTTGGATGGCTTTCTTTAAAAGGACGTTCAGATGTCCTCTGTTTTGGAAAGAGTCGGTCATGACATCATCGGTGACAAAGCAGAAATGTTCATCCACCTGATTTTCCTTCAAGTAATCTATCACTTCTTCAGTCATTGATTTCTCTTGAATCTCAATGAACATCCCGGCTGCGATCCTCGCATACATCCCTTCCACGGTCTGGTGTGTATGATCTGAATTCACTCCGGCATTAATAATCTTTTGCAAGTCCAAGTCAAGCAGCTTTGGAACGTGCCCCTCTATGATCAGATCTGGATACCGGGAACGGATATGGGACAAGATCTTATTCGTTTTGCAATCCGGGTCTGTTATGACCTCATAGTAATTCATGATCTCGCCGAGACATATAATGTCCTCCGTTTGCATCAATTCGTCTATATCATCTATTTCGATCGAACCGCCTGTTGTTTCCATCGATGTGGCTGGAACGGAACTCGGGATGGCATAAAACATATCCGCTACGCAATCTTGACTTGCTTTGATCATTTCCTTCACACCGGAAATGCCGAAAACATTGGCCATTTCATGCGGTTCCGGCACGATCGTCGTCACGCCATTTTTGATTAACCCGTAGGAAAAAGTCGCAGGCGTCACCATCGTACTTTCAATGTGGAGATGGATATCGATCAGACCTGGAACCATATACTTCCCCTGTCCATCGACGATTGTATCCGGTTCGAAGGCATCCAATTCACGTTCTCCAATATAATAGAACTTTCCATCCTTGATGGCTGCATTCCCTTTAATGAATCTTTTAAAATAGCTGTTAAACACGTTGATATCCCTTACAAGCATATCCATTCGCATAACTTACCCTCCTAAGCTAGTCAACAAGCACCATCTGGTTTCTCGGAATTTCAAGGATGATTTCCTGACCCGTCCGATAGGATTCCGCCATTTCCTTGTTCACAGTGAAATCCCCTATTGGAGTTTCAACGACATATTGATAGCTTCTTCCAAGATACGTACTTACCTTGACTCGGCCAGGTAAACTATTTTCCTGAACAGCTCCCGTGTTATCTTTTTCCCTGATCAGCAGATCGTCCGGCCTGATGGCGCCTATTTTTCCCGTTGAATTGCTCATCTGCGGATCCTTGTGCAGCACAAATGAGTATCCAGATTTGTTCAGTTCGATTTTACCGTCATGATCTGTCCGCTTATCGAAGTCAATGAAGTTCTTGAAGCCGATGAAGTCCGCGACAAATTTGGTTTCAGGATATTTGTAAATGGTAGCGGGGTCACTAAGCTGTTCGATGATCCCTTTGTTCATGATCGCCACCTGGTCGGATATCGAAAAGCATTCTTCCTGGTCATGGGAAACATATACCGTTGTAATCCCCAGCTCTTGTTGGATACGGCGAATCTCGACTCTCATATTCACCCGTAAGTTGGCATCAAGATTACTCAATGGCTCGTCAAATAAGAGGATGTCCGGTTCAATCACCAGCGCCCTGGCAATCGCTACCCGCTGCTTTTGCCCTCCGGAAAGCTCTTGGGGATATCGTTTTTCAAAACCTTTCAAATTAACGATCTCGAGCACATTCATTACTTTTTTTTCGATTTCACTTTTAGCATTCTTTCTCAGACGGAGACCGAATGCAATATTATCGAATATCGACAAATGCGGAAATAATGCATAGTTTTGGAACACAAAGCCAAAGTTCCGCTTGTTGACGGGCACTTTCGTATAGTCCTTTTCCTTGAATAAAAACTTCCCTTCATTCGCCTGTAAAAACCCGGCAATTAAACGGAGGGTCGTCGTTTTCCCACAGCCGCTCGGGCCAAGAAGGGATACCAGTTTCCCTTTTTCAATCTCAAGATTGAAATCCTTTAATATATTCTGTTTGTTATATGCTACAGATATATCTTGTAAAGTGAATAAAGCCACCCATCATTACCTCCTTTATCGTTTTGTGAAATAAGACAATCCCATGAGCCGTTCTACTATAAACATGAAGAAAGCGGTTATGAACATGAGCAATACGGAAATGGCCGAAATGGTGGGATCGAAGTAGTTCTCCACATACGTCAGCATCTGAATCGGAAACGTACTTACCCCAGGGCCTGTCATATAAACTGAAATGTCTACATTATTGAAGGATTCCAAGAAGGCGATCATGACTGCCGCCAGAATTCCTGATTTTATATTCGGGAGGACGACTGTAAAGAATGTGCCCAATTTACTCGCTCCGAGACTCTCGGCCGCTTCTTCAATGGAAAAGTCAAAGTTTGATAAGCTTGAAGAAATCACACGGATGATGAAAGGCAGCATGATAACAGTATGTCCCACAAACAGGGCCGCATATATCGGAAGCTGATAAGTCCCCACAATGTAACGTAAAAATGCAAAGCCCAGCACAATTCCCGGTATTAATATTGGCGAAACGAAAAAGGCATTTATCACGCTTTTCCCTTTGAAATCAAACCGGCTTAATGCATAGGCAGCCGGCACTCCCAGTAACAGTGCCAAAAGGTTGCCACCCAGTGAAACAAGGATGGACGTTTTAAAAGCGACCAAAAACATGTCCACATTAAAAATATTTTCGTACCATCTGAAAGAAAACTCTTCTGGCGGGAACTTTAAAATATTTCCGCCTTCAAATGACGTAACGGATATGATAAGCAAAGGCCCTAGTAAAAAAAGGAACACCAGGAATGTAAACAGGGCCAATCCTCGATTTTTTTCCTGCATACACCTCTACCCCTTTGGATTTAATTTTTTTGCCAAACCATTCATGATCGATATGATCAGAACAGTCACGGCAATCATTATCGTAGCGACTATCGATGCCACTTGCCATTCGTTCAATGTAATCGCGTTTTGATAAAGAAAGGTCGAAATGACCCGCTGTTTCCCGCCTAATAAAGCAGGCGTAGTATAAGCCGTGAAGCTCCCTACGAAAACAAGGATGCTGCCAATGACCAAACCTGGAACCGAAAGCGGAATGATCACTTTTGAGAATACGGCCAATCTTGATGCTCCAAGGCTTTCCGCCGCTTTTAATAAGTCCGTCTCGATGTTCTCCATCACACCAACCAGCGTCACGATGATCAATGGCAGGAATAAATGGACCAATCCGATGATGATGGCAGTGGGCGTGTACAATATATCAAGCGGCTTCTCAATCAAGCCCATGCCCATCAGCAATTTATTCACGACACCGTTTTTACCGATGATCACCATCCAGCTGAATGAGCGGACAACAGGGCTTGTTAATAGCGGGAAGATCGTCAGCAAAAGCATGATGGCTTTTTTTCGTTGTTTCAGTTTTGAAATATAATAAGCTGCTGGAAATCCCAATAGAATGCAAATGATTGTCGTGAACAGACTCACCCTAAGTGTCGTCAGCAGAATTTCAATAAAGTATCGGTCTTGGAAAAAATCAAGATATCCTTGTACGGAAAAACCGCCGCCTTCATGAAAAAAGGTCGTGCCAATCGTCATTAGGATCGGAATGATCATGAAAATCGTTAAAAATAGTACGCCTGGTAACAGCAACAGGTATAGATAGCGTTTCTTCACCTCGGAACCCCCTGTTCGTATTATTTATGAATTGATTATGCGAATGAACAGGTCGAAAAAGGCTTCCGCATCGACGTCCAGACAAACTTGCGCATTCGGCTGCTTCATCAGCCTATTTTGAAAGTCGCAAACCATCTGTCCGTCACAAAGCTCGCTTTTTGTTTCAACATCCACATAATATTCTTCTCTGGTGACAAGATCTTCTTGCAAAGCGATGGCTACAGCTAATGGATCATGCATCGCACATGCCCATATGCCGTTACGTTCAAAATACCTTTTCCGGTAATCTGATGTACTTTGCCTTATATAGTCAGCAAGTTCATCGTTTTGAATCAATTGGATATGCTCTTCACCCAATAGAACCTTTCTCGTGACATCAAGACCAACTTGCGTGATGGATGCGAATCCCGCCTGTAATACGATTTTGGCTGCTTCAGGATCGACATACGTGTTATATTCAGAGGTCGGCGTGACATTGCCAACCCCTTTGATCACTCCGCCCATGAAAATGACTTCTTTAACGAGCTTGGTGATTTGCGGACATTTTTTCACCGCCAATGCCAAATTCGTAAGAGGTCCCGTCATGACCAGCGTCACTTCACCAGGAAAATTCAAAATGGAATTGATGATGAAATCAGAAGCAAATCCATCATCAGGCCGCTTTTTGACTGGCACATCCTTCAAGGCTCCGCCAATCCCGTCTTCGCCATGAATCCGGTGTTCAAAAAAGGGGCTCCTGATAATTGGGCTATCTGCCCCCTTTATGACTGAAATGTCCTGTTCATCCAATAAATCCAATATTTTGCATGTATTCAATGTGGCCGTATCAAGTGATACATTCCCGTTCACTGTTGTGACCGCCAATATGTCGAATTGACGGCTTTTAACAGCAAGAATGATCCCGATCGCATCATCTATTCCAGTATCCACATCAAGAATCATTTTTTTCTTCATCAAGCACACCTCGTTTCTTTCTTAGTGTGTAAGCTCACGATTCCAACGATCGATCCATTGTTTCGAGTTTTCATTAACAAACTTCATGTCCAATACACGTAGGCTGTCAATGACGTCATCTCCATAGGTTAAGCCTTTCGCTTCCGTTTCAGAGAGCTTGACTTCGGTATTGACAGGAGAATCCACTTTCGCTTTCGCTGATTTTTCCTGAACTTCCTTGCTTAAAATATAATTCATGAATTCGCCGGCCAATTCTTTTTGATCGCTGGCTTTAACAATATTCACTGTATTCATCACGGCGTAGCCGCCTTCTTGAGGGGAAATGAACTTAGCATTGGGAACGGCTTCCTGTAAATCGCCAAAATACATTTCCATGATCGGGCCTGCAGCGATTTCCCCTTGCGAGAACATGTTGACGAACTCTGATGTTTGCCCATATTCCTTCACCGCATTCGGCATGATCTTTTTCATTTGATCGAAGGCTTTATCCTCATTGAACTCTTCACTTCCGCTAACTTTTGAAGCGGCATCCAAAAACATCGGTCCAGTTGTCGAAGTGATGGATGGGATCGTGATCTTCCCTGCCATATCCTTGCTCCAAAGATCCTTCCAAGAGGTGATTCGTTTACTCAATTCATCGGGATTATAGGCAATCCCAAATTGTGCAATGGTATAGGCTGGTCCATACTCAGCACCATTCGGCGCTTTTGCTTTATCGTATATATTACCAATATTCGGAATTTTGCTATGGTCAACTTTCTCAAATAACCCTTCATCAATTCCCTGCTGTGCATAGTAGTCGGATAAATAGATAACATCCACATCGCTATTCGCTTGGCGCACTTTGTTCAATCGATCTGCATTATTTCCTGAGTCAACGACAATCTCAACATTATGCTTCTTTTCAAATGGCTCATAGACTTCAGGACGGAAGAAATCATCGGCGAATCCCCAAGTGGAAACGACCAATTTAGTTGGTTTTTCCTTTCCATTGTCCTTTGAAGAGCATGCAGCTAAAACTAATGTGAACAGTGATAACATCATCAATATTTTTTTCATCATCCAAACCTCCAAGTTCATATTGTTTAAAATTTCCTTTTTACTGATTTACATGTAAAAAAAGACAATCTTAAATAGAATTGAAATTCTACCCAAGATTGTCTTTTCTCTGTAAACAAAGATAAAACTTATCATATGGTTCTCTAGCGGCGTCCCCTCCAGATAAATCCGAAGGGAAATCCATTTATATGATTATATATTTTTTTCCTTCAATACTATATTGGTGAATGCCAGCTGCGTCGCTGAGTCATAATCCCTCAGGACAGCTTCGATATCCCAATTCGTTTGCGTTTCCAGCTTTTGTTTCAGTTTCTTTTTATAAAGCAGGGACATATGGAAGTCAACCTCCTGCTTCAGGCTGGGAACTTCCCCTTCTAAAGCTTCAGAACGCGGGGCACGTCGATGTTTGGCTTGAAATGTAATCACATTCTGCTCAACAGTAACCTTCAGCAGCGTAGTACCAAAGCCGAACAATTCCTTCGATACCTCATTATACATATGAGAAAGCAATTTCTTCGTTTCGTTAGCGTTTATCGGTAAGATGACTATCACCTGCCAAACTATCGTTTGAGGTAATTATATATACTTTTTCTTGATTGCACAAGATAATATTCGGATTTTGGATAAAAAAAATGTTTTTTCTTATTAAATAGTACGTTTACTCACCAATACACGAATTATAAAAATAAGCAATAAAGATTTCAATATATTCATATAACTTTATATTCAATCCAGCACCTTCTATTAATGAAAACTTTTTCAGAGAAATAAGCACAAGATTGAAAACAGTTGATATAACCTTGCATCGCATTGAAAACGCTCTCAAAGGGATTTAATATAGCTAGTATAGAGCGATAAAAAATAAAGAGTATCAAAGGCTCGTTAAATGAGGGAGGAATCATTATGAAGAAAGCTTTCGAGAAAGCGCAGCAGTTCGGTAAATCCTTTATGCTCCCGATTGCCGTTTTGCCAGCGGCCGGTTTATTGCTGGGAATTGGCGGTGCTCTTTCTAATCCAAATACAGTTGAGGCTTACCCATTTTTAGACTTTGCTTGGCTGCAGGCCATTTTCACGATCATGAGTTCTGCAGGAAGCATCGTATTCGGCAACTTGCCGGTTATTTTTGCCGTAGGTGTTGCAGTAGGATTGGCACGTTCGGATAAAGGTACCGCTGCACTGGCTGCCATGATTGGCTATTTCGTCATGAACAGTTCAATAAATGCACTGCTTCAAATAACCGGGGAACTTGCCAAAGACAATTTGGCAGGTGCCGGACAAGGAATGGCGGTCGGGATCCAGACACTGGAGACCGGTGTGTTCGGCGGTATCGTAGTAGGGATCGTTGCCGCACTTTTGCACAATAAATATAATAAAATTCAGCTTCCGCAAGTGTTAGGGTTTTTCGGGGGTTCCCGTTTCATTCCCATCATCGTTTCCTTCGCGTCCATCTTGGTTGGAGCCGTGCTTTTTATCGTATGGCCTTATTTCCAACTTTTCATAAACCAATTAGGTGCGCTGGTAACGAGCACAGGTACGATCGGGACTTTCTTTTACGGATTCATATTACGGATGCTCGGGCCGTTAGGGCTGCACCATATTTTCTACCTTCCCTTCTGGCAAACAGCTTTAGGCGGAACGATGGAGATTAAAGGGCAGCTTGTCAGCGGGACCCAGAACATCTTCTTTGCACAATTGGCCGACCCGACTACCGTCAAGTATTATGAGGGTGTTTCCCGGTTCATGTCGGGGCGGTTCATCACGATGATGTTCGGTCTGCCTGGCGCGGCATTGGCCATATACCATTGCGCTAAACCTAAAAATAAGAAAGTCGTGGCCGGTTTGAAATGAAGTGGAAGAATTCTTGGGCCATTGAGAATATAGACAACGATAAGGACGTGTTAAACATGCAACAGGTGCTGGATAAAATTCACAAGGGCTTAATTGTATCATGTCAAGCATTGGAGAATGAGCCGCTGCACAGCTCTTTTATTATGGGACGCATGGCCATTGCTGCCAAAGAAGGCGGTGCGAAGTGCATTCGCGCAAACTCTGTAGCTGACATAATGGAAATCAAGAAAAATGTGGACCTTCCAGTCATAGGGATCATTAAACAGGTGTATGGACAAAACGATGTCTATATCACTCCCACCATGGCCGAAATTGATGCATTGATGGAAACCAAAGCGGAAATCATTGCGACGGATGCTACAGCCCGGGTAAGACCGGACGGTAAAACGCTAAAGCAGTTTTATGGTGAAATAAGGGCAAAATATCCGGATGTCCTGCTAATGGCGGATGTATCCACCATTGAGGAAGCCAAATACGCTGACGATTTAGGATTCGATATTGTGGCGCCCACTTTATACGGCTATACGAACGAAACTCTCGGCGAGAAAATATATCAGGATGACTATGCTGTACTCAAAGAAATAGTAAAAGCAGTGAAAAAAGCGAAAGTGATCGCTGAAGGAAATGTCATCACACCAGAAATCGCCCGCTCTGTATTGGATATGAACGTCCATGCAGTAGTGGTGGGCGGTGCCATTACCAGGCCGCAGCAAATCACCAAAAGATTCGTGGACGCCATCCAAGAATAGAAAATGGCATAGTAATGAAAAGACCCAGACTGGCAACGGTTTGGGTCTTTTCTTTTTCATATTCCTGTTTCCGTTCCCTCCGGTTATTGACGTCCCTACTGGATACATTAAACTATAAATACAGATAAGAAATCCGAAACGGGTGATCAAATGGAATACCTAGCAGAAAACCTCATATATGGCATAGAATGCAGCATGGACAAGTTCACCAAAACAGAGGAAGAATTGGCCCATTATATTCTGCAGCGCCCTGAAGAAGTAAGTCAGTTAACGATCAGTCAAATAGCTAAAAAGCTCCATATTTCACCTGCAACCATTACGCGTTTCTGCCAGAAATTAGCCTTTTCTGGTTTTAATGAGTTCAGGCATGAGTTAAAAAGGTTCGTCGACCTCCGAAATACGCCGAAAAACATGAAGAACATCAAGCAGGTGGATTATTTCGCTAAACTGTATCAAGATCACTTAGGTATCATTGATAATACCTTTCATATAACGACATATGACAATATCCAAAAAGCTGTCTCTTTCCTTACAAAGGCAAATAAGATTCATGTATATGGAATAGGGAGTTCTGGTATAGCGGCCCAGGAATTCAAGTCCAAGTTCTTTCGTATCGGCTTAACTGTCGAAGCCATTACAGACCCCCATCAGTCCATGATGGATGCAGCTTTAAGTAACGAGAATAGTGTTGTCATCGGCATTTCCATTTCAGGAACGACGAAAGAAGTGATTTCTGCAGTTAAAATCGCAAAGAAGCAAGGCGCATGCATCTTGGTCTTTACTGGAGATAAGAATTCCGCGCTCTCCCAGCTTGGCGATCTAACACTATTGGTCACAAGCAAAAACAGCATGCATATGGGACAAAACATTTCTCCATTGCTTCCACTCCTATTGCTTTTTGATTTATTATATACAGAGTTGGTAGCTAAAGATTATAAAAACCGGATAAGCATCAGGGAAAAGACATTAAAGGTATTAACCGAGAACGACTGACTTTCGGCATCTGAATGTTATCAGTTTGCTCGTTTAGCTGAACCTGTTCGATAGTCCTTTTCGTTATTCTTCATAAAAAAACTGCATCTCCGAGTGATCTGACCCAATAAAGTTAGACATATAATTTAAGCAGCTTCTAAGACCTGAGTTCGGTATTCTATCGGACTCAGGTCTTTTAATTTTACCTTCATTCGTTTGTGGTTATAGTAATGAATATAATCATCTAATTCCTTTTCAAA
>NZ_JBFTMS010000027.1:0-63511 GCF_056397085.1 Peribacillus sp. 05N428
AAGACTAAAGCAGAGGGGAGTCCCCTCTGCTTTAGAGCATTATCTAAAAGTACACACTGTAATATAAATTGAAACGCCGTATACGCGAACCGTACGTACGGTGTTGTGAGAGGGGCGAAAATAATACATTTATTTTCCCTCTACTCGATCTTTAACTAGCAGGGGGTATTTTTTATTGTCTATACTGCCTATTAATATGGTATAGATTGGAGAGAAACAGGTATAATCTTAACTGATGTATGGGGTTTATATAAGGCAGATAAGCAAATCCAAGGTTTATTCTCCACAAACATTAAAGGCCTATTACGTGCAATTTAACTTGTTAATCGCAAAACAAAATATAAAAATAAATGATCGTTGGGAAAATCATCAGGGTTTTAGCCATAATAAATCCAAATGATTAATTTTAAATGTCTGCGTATGAGGTGCTTTAGGTGAAGATTCGAGCTGTCTTTAAGGCAGCTTTTTCTTATGGAACCATCGAGGCAGTTTAGTTGAATATGGTAATATTTAGATTTAGATAGATATAAGTAGAAAAGTTAATAACAAGGGGTGGTGTTTTTTGAAGAAAAATATTGGGAATGTAGATTTTTTTTTTAACTAAGTAGTAAAAAGACTTTGCAAAAAAAAACAATATTTCCCCTTAGAAACCTAAATTTGAAATCATCGAGAACGTAATGGTTATTAGCATTAAGAACCATTTAAAAGATGGAGTAGACTTAGATTGTTTTAATATTGTAAATCTTATTTACCGAACAATTGGACCTTTAGAAGAGAGACGAACAAACAAGAAATAGAATTATTGAGGCTTATGCAGAGTGGCAAGGGATTTTATTTTGATTATAGCATTGAAATGAATACCATTTGGCGATTAATTATATTACTAAGTTTTTAATTTTTTTACTGATATATGCAATGTTAGCAGTACACTAATAAAGTAATAAGGTATACTTCAGTAAAATAAGGTATATTATATTTGTTGAATAGATCTCTTTAAAGACAAGAAAAGTGGTGAACAAAGTGGGAAAATATCAATTGGATACCAAAGGTAAGGTAGCTGTGACAAAGTTTCATGAAAAACAGAAGCCTGCCAAATTTGATAAAAAGCAGCAACTTGAAAAAATACGTGCAGAGTATTTGAAAAAGAAGCAAAAACAAACAGATAAATAATATGAATGAAAACATAGGAAGACTAAAATCTCCCTATGTTTTTTTATTCGAAGTTCTTTTTTCAATTGATGATAGAGTTTATTATTCCCATAAATTTCAGATTCGGTGACAAAAAACTTGTCATTTCAATTTTACGCTTAATATTCATATTTATTTACTTATCGATTTCCTTTCTTTCAAAATTTGAATAAAAAGCTTTCTATTCAAATTTTCTAGAAATATAATGAAACCGAAAGGAGGCAATATGAGCATTATGAGCTTGATGTAATTAGCAGGTGTAGCCTTGTTTGTAGCTATCATTAACCCCATTCCATCATTTTTTGTAACAATGAAGTTGTTAAAGGAATATTAGACAAAATTACTATAGGTAGCTCCCGTCAGAACATCTTCAATGAGTGGATTGTTTATATGGAGTACAAAGTCTTGGACCTGATCTCATGATGAATGGAACAAGCAAGTAAAATAAATTGGAAAGTGCAATTGAGTACCAAATAATTAAAGGCGAGGTTTGAATATGACAACATTCCTTTTAGTCATCATTTATTTGGCTTTTATTAGCTTAGGCTTACCTGATTCATTGTTGGGGGTAGCGTGGCCTGTGATGCAATCGGACTATGGAGCCCCGCTTGAGACTGCTGGATTACTTTTTATGACGATAGCTGGTGGTACAATTATTTCCAGTTTAGCTAGCGGAATGGTACTTAAACGGTTTGGAACCGGCAATGTTACATTTGTCAGTTGCTTACTGACTGCTGGTGCTTTGTTGGGATTTCATTTTGCTCCATCGCTTGTTTGGTTAATTGTATGTGCCATACCACTTGGATTAGGTGCAGGATCTGTTGATGCAGGATTAAACGATTATGTTGCTACACAGTATAAGGCACACCATATGAGTTGGTTACATTGTTTTTGGGGAGTCGGGGCTACTTTTGGTCCTATCATTATGGCTCAGTTTATCTCAGAACAACATTCTTGGAGAAATGGATATCTTGCAATCTCTGGAATTCAGTTCACGTTAACTATAATCCTTCTCTTCACTTTACCCTTATGGAATAGAGTGAAAAAAAACAGCAATATAAAATTAAATGAAGAGCAGGAAGATTCAAAAGGTGTATTTTATAATGAAGATGCTAAACATGTAAAACCTCTACAGATTAAAGGAGTTAAACTGGCTCTGATCTCCTTCTTGTTTTATTGTGGGGTTGAATCAACAGTGGGTCTTTGGGGAAGTAGCTTTCTGGTAAATGTCAAAGAGTTACCCGTAGCGGTTGCTGCACAATGGGTTTCCTTATATTACGCAGGGATAACAATGGGTAGATTTATTACAGGCTTCATTACCTTTAAAATGAGTAACCGTACTCTCATTCGGGTGGGGCAAATAATAGCTTTAGCTGGTGCCACACTTCTATTCCTACCATTGCCTTCCACTTTTTCGCTTGTAGGTTTTATTATGGTTGGACTAGGATTAGCACCGATATTTCCGTGTATGTTGCATGAAACTCCAACACGTTTTGGGAAGAAGCATTCCCAGACAATTATGGGGTATCAAATGGCTGTTGCTTATACAGGCAGTACTTTCATACCACCTCTTCTTGGCTTCATTGCATCTCATTCAACAATAGGAATCTTTCCATTTTGTATTGCTGTTTTTGTTGCAGCAATGCTCCTAAGTTCAGAAAAATTGAATACCTTACTGACAAAGAATGATTTATTAACGAGGAAAGATAAAAGCTCAAAAGCATTTTAAGTATCCTCGAAATCAATCACCTTAGATCGATTACCACCGAAGTAGTAGAAGCTGCACGAAATAGCTTAGTGCTTGGACGTATATAATAAAGAAACCCAGCTATTCTACTCATGTGAAGATAGCTGGGTTTTTAAAGAGGTATGGACTTGATTTTTGCTGGTGGCTACCCCTAATGCCCATGAGGTCCGTGGCTCTTTAAACAAACATACTGCCGCCGTACGAGCATATCGCCAGGCTTGACCAGGCCGCCGCTGCGATCTGGCCTGGTCAAGCCTGCTCACTACCCTGTTTTTAGTCCGCCCATTCAACATCGGTCGTGAACACAATTGTTAACCATCGATCAGTACTTTCCTCGCCGATGGCATTACCGATTTCATCACGGATTGCGTCCCACTCTTCAAGGCATTTTGCCGGCCACCCGCCAGGCACAATAAAGTATAGTTCAATTTGCTTTCCCCGGCCAACCTTTGCGACGTAAGCTCGGTAAGAAACGAAGCCGTAGCGCTTCACAAAGTCCTGTGCGACCTCGTCCACATGCTGCTTGAGTGATTGAGGGGTGATCAGCAGGACATCCGCCAAGGCCCGCTTTACCGTTGAAATCGGCAGCGGAATAATTACCAAACAGATCAGCACAAGTACTGCAGGATCAATATAGGGTGTAAGCCATTCCAAATTCGTTCCTTCAAAAGCGTATCCGATGCAAAAAGCGATCAAGAGCGCAGCGGTGATGCCACCGGTCATCATCCAGGCCTTAGCGTCAAGGGCAACAAAATCCGAGCTAAGTGTCTTGTTTAAGCGTGTTTCGAAAATCGCCATAAAACAGCATGCGATCATCGTCACAACGGCATAGACGATGGCGAAACCGAATTCGAGATTGCGACCGCCCGTCAGAAGACTACCAATTGCATTAATCAACGCGTAAACGGCCGCTCCCATGAGCATGACACCGTTGAGACCAAGGACGATTGGCTCCAAGTGCCAAAATCCCATTGTGAAGCGTTCACTCAATTTACCATTCTGCTTATTCGGTGCAGTGGACGAGGTAATCAACTTTGAGACAATGAGCGCCAAGACACTCATGATTGCATCGGTCAGAGAATAGAACCCATCAAAGGTGATAGAGAACGAACCTGATAGCAGGCCGAAAATGATCCCAAAGCAAGCAACGAAGATGGTAACGCCAATGGAGACTCGAAGTATTCTTTGTTCGGTATTCAATTTTTTTCCCCCTAGGATTGCAGCCAGAATAGCCGTAGTAGCGTTTCCTCTACTGGACGCCTACTTTAAGTGAAAACATCGCCATTATCTGCTCTTTAACATCATAATAATCTCCCAACCTTTCAAGTATCATTTTTGTCTTAAGGTTCAGAGTTTATACACCCTAAAACTGTCGTGCTCTTGACTGGTTTTTGGTTTATAAAAATCGATTAGTCTAATTTGCCTCGAACAGAGATAACTTAAAACTACTTTAAATATGATAAACGATGTGCAACCATTGATTTAACAGTGATTGTCAATTTGGCATACACAAATTATTACATAAATGGACATAGAGTGGAAGAGTGGGTTGACTAAAAGGTACATGGTATGCAAAAAGTGCCTTGGAGCATTGAATTAGCTGAGCCTATGAAATTAAAAGACGAATTAATAAAAAAAGGAGTTAAGGTATCATGAATGGAGTTGGATTTTACTCGAGCCCCAGTTAAGGATCGTCAAGATTGCAATCTTGAAGTTGGCAATGAAATTAAAATACATTTAACTAAAACTAAGTAGGCGCGTGTGTCCTTGATTCTTTAGTAAAAAGCTTCATGTTACTAACTGTTCAAATTAGCAGTGCTGGTGCAAAGGGGCGAAAAACATTTGACTCGATGATAAACAGAAAATGTGTATGAAAATGGTAACGAAGCCACAATTAAATGGGATATTTGGACATAGCAGACCATAATAGGTAACATCAAGCTGGTATTAGCCAATCGCGTATATGGTTAAGCCAAAGTTGATATGTCGTTATCTTGTAGATAGGGGCTATGAAAGAAAAGGAAGGTAAGCGAATAGATGATCTAATTCTATATGGGAAACAGAAGAATGGAAAAGGAAATCTTATCGCTATCCCTAACAACTTAAGGATAGGCTATACTCATCTAGACACAAAATTTCAGGTCAGACTACTACAGATACAACGAGTTATACAAAAGAGGCCCGATATGCGACGTGATATACAACTGAATGAACGAGCTTTCTCTTCCAAGGAAGTGGCAGAAGAAGTGGGGATTGCAACTCAAACTGTTCGAAAGTATGGTCAAATCTTGGAGCGGAATGGATATGAGTTTTTGAAGGATGAAGATCGACGTATCTTTGTTCAATCTGACATCGGAGCGCTTATAGCGCTACGCGATACGGACAAACCCCTAGACGATACAGCTAAAGACCTTGTATATCAACAAAAAGAAAGATTAGAAGGATCCAGTGAAACACAGATAGCGATACCCGATACATATGAAAAAAATTCATTTGCAAGTTATATCGTACAACGATATGAGACAAAAAAAGTGCCGGTCAATCCCTGTTCTGGAGGAACTCTAGTAAGGTTGACTCTTGTTTTTGAGTATAAGTTCTTAACCTTCTCAACTCCCATTAACCCATGTTCTCATTCAATTAAAAGAGAGCTAGATTATTAACCAATAAACTTGCAGCTACGTGTGAAATGAGCATCTACCTGACAAACGATATGTCACATTCAAATTTCAACAATTTCCCGAGAAATAACTACAAATTCTGAGCGGATATCGACAAAATTAGAAGCGCTTATTGAGTAAAATTGATATCTATGGAGTTTTTTAAAAAACTTATATACAAGTTGCAAAAGAGGATTCCTTATCGAGCATAACGAAGAGTTTAATATTTATGAAGTTAACGCATTGGTGTTACCAATTGAGCTGTTTTTTTCATTAATACTGTGGGATAACGGTTGTGAAAATGGGGAAAAATTGAATTGGGGATTCGATTTACATAATACTCACTATCGGATTTTTGCAAAAAGCCAGCCTTAGCAAAAATTACTGCATTTAGCTTCTATATTATTTAGCCTTATCAATTGACAGGCACCCGAGCCTCTAGGGTATAAGAAGTTTTCTTTCCTGCTCCTTTGAATGACAAAAAACAAAGCAGTGATCCCAATTTTCGGGTGCACTGCTTTGTTTTTTGTAGTATTCTACGCATTCATCATTAGCTCGATAACTTGTTATCATTCGTTAAATCAAAATCCGCATAATCCTGAACCCTTTCGATTTTACCAACCAAGAAAATGTAGGACATGGCTCCAGCAAAGGTTATACAAGCAATAAAGGTAAGTGCAGGAGCAAAATCACCGCCCTTTGCCAGGAAGCCAATCACAATCGGTATAATAATTGATGCTGTACCACCAATGAAGTTGAAGGTACCTCCAGCAATCCCAATCAGCCTTTTTGGGGCAAGCAATGAAACAAACACCCAGGTGATTGAAGCGAAACCGTTTCCAAAAAAGGCGATACACATGAATAAAATAACTAGATTAGTATTGTCAACGAAATTCGCTCCAATGATTGAAGTGGAAAGCAATAATCCTGATATTACAGGAACTTTCCTTGCAATATCTGCAGATACTCCTTTTTTAACAAGGAAATCAGATAGGAAGCCTGCTAGTAAAACTCCGACAAATGCCGCTAAGAATGGTAAGGAAGCCAGAAGACCAGACTTAATGAATGTTAAGCCCCTGTATTCAACAAGGTAAGTAGGGAACCATGTTAAGAAAAACCATAGTGTGGAGGCTACTGCAAACTGTCCTATATATATTCCCCATAGTTTTCTGCTCGTCAGAACAGCCAAGAAATCTTTTTTACCTATTTTTCTGACAGGTGAATCATCTTTTCGAGAAGAAGATTCAATGATTGCTCCACCTTTTTTGATATAATCCATTTCAGCCTTGCTTATGCTCTTACTATGCTGTGGATCTCTATATAAAACATACCATAAAATGGACCAAGCCACCCCTATGATCCCTGTTATAATAAAAAGCCCACGCCAGCCTACGGACTGCTGGAGAAACACTAATGTTGGAGTTAAAAAAGCCAGGCCTACAAATTGACCAGATGTGTAGATGGAGATGGCTCTTGCTCGTTCATTTTCTGGAAACCAGCTTGCCGCAACCTTACTGTTGGTCGGGAAGGCTGGAGCTTCGAACGCCCCAAGTCCGACCCGTAACAAGAAAAACCCTGAAAACCCGCTTGCAAATCCCTGTAGAAGCGTTGCGATGGAAAATCCCGCAATTCCGTATGCGTGAGTTCTGCGGTTCCCTAGTTTTTCTAAAATCCACCCGCCTGGAATCTGCAAAGCACAATAAGTCCAGCCGAACGCAGAAAAGATTAACCCCATACTTACGGAATCCAATCCTAGTTCTTTTGAAATAAAAGGTGCTGCTATGGAAATATTGCTTCGATCCATGTAGTTAATAATTACGGTGAAAAATAGCATCATTACAATTCCGTAACGAACTTTTGTCATTTTCTTATTCACTGTACTCACCTTTTTCATTTGGGATTTTCTTTTACCACTCCGCGATACTACCGTCCTTGTGTCTCCAAACAGGGTTTCTCCAATTATGACCAATCTCCGTCATTTTTCTCACATGGTCCTCATTTATCTCAATTCCCAGTCCTGCCCCATCTGGAATTTTCACATAGCCTTCCTCGTATTTGAACACTTGATTATCAACTATGTAATCCAGCAAATCACTACCTTGGTTATAATGAATGCCTAGGCTTTGTTCTTGGATAAATGCGTTATGGCAAGTAGCATCCACTTGTAGACAGGCTGCCAAAGCAATCGGTCCTAATGGACAATGAGGAGCAGCTGCCACATCAAAAGCCTCAGCCATCGAGATGATTTTCTTACATTCTGTTATTCCCCCAGCGTGCGATAAGTCAGGCTGAATAATATCAGCATATCCATCTGTAAGCAGCTTTTTAAAATCCCACTTAGAGTACATTCTTTCACCTGTTGCAATCGGAATCGCAGTATGATTCACAATATCCCGCAAAGCTTCATTATTCTCTGGTAATACAGGTTCTTCAATGAACATCGGTCTGTATGCTTCCAGCTCTTTTACAAGGATTTTGGCCATTGGTTTATGGACCCTTCCGTGAAAGTCAATTCCGATTCCAATATGAGGGCCTACCGATTCACGTACAGCAGCAATTCGCTCCATCACCTGATCAATTTTTTCATAAGAGTCCACATATTGGAGTTCTTCAGTCCCATTCATTTTAACCGCTGTGAATCCCTTAGATACAACTTCCTTAGCTGCTTCACCAACATCGGAAGGGCGGTCTCCGCCAATCCAAGAATAAACCTTAATAGAATCTCTGGCTTTTCCTCCAAGTAGCTGGTGGACCGGGGCGTTATAATATTTCCCTTTGATATCCCAAAGAGCTTGATCAATCCCGGAAATCGCACTCATTAGGATTGGGCCTCCACGATAGAATCCTGCTCTGTACATGAGATTCCAATGGTCTTCAATATCAAGTGGATCTTTACCAATTAGATTTTCCATTAATTCATCAACTGCAGCTTTTACAGTTGCCGCTTTTCCCTCAATTACGGGTTCTCCCCAGCCAACAATGCCTTCATCTGTTTCAATTTTTAAAAATAACCAACGAGGTGGTACTTGGAATAATTCATAGCTTTTAATTTTCATTGTTAATCTCTCCTTAGTAGTTTTTGCTGTGATTGATAGACATCTATGATTTTAAGATCGAATAGCAGAAACAAATGATTTAGCTTTTTGCGTCAATGCCGTTAAGTACTTTTCATTTACTTCCTGTTTTGCGTCGACAAGCGAGCTGCCAATTCCGAAACCAACAACTCCAGCTTTTTGGAACTCGGTTATATTGTCTAAAGTAACTCCCCCTGTAGGTAAAAGAGGGATATGAGATAACGGACCACGAATATCTTTAAAATAATTGGGACCGACACTTGCCGGGAAAACCTTGATAATATCTCCTCCATTTTCATATGCTGTTAGAATTTCCGTAGGGGTGAAAGCCCCTGGTATACTAACTGCACCATATCTTTTCGTCATTTTAATGGTTTCTAGATGTACGGTTGGAGATAAGATGAATTTTGAACCTGCGAGTAGGGCTGCCCGGGCTGTTTCAGGGTCTAATACCGTACCAGCGCCCACCACCATTTCCTCGCCAAGCTCTTGAGAAATTAGTTCAATAGATTCTAGTGCATTAGGAGAGTTAAGAGTGATCTCAATTAATCTGACACCACCATCCCGTAAGGCCTTTGCAATTTTTAATGTATCCTCTGGCTTTGCCCCTCGGACAATGGATATGATTTTATTTTCAAAAATGTGAGTAAGCGTATTCATTCTGAACACTCCTTTAACGGATTACATCCTCTTTATTGGTTTGGTTCATATATTCTTCAAGTGTTTCTTTATCTGGAAGCCCTTCAATATCACCATCTACAGATGTAACAATTGCTCCTATCGCACAACCACGTTTTACCGCTTCGTGAATGGGTATTTCATCCAATATTCCGGATATTACGCCGGCAGCGAATCCATCGCCAGCTCCAATGGGATCGATTACCCTTTCGACTTGATAAGGCTGAACATAACCAGAAGTATCAGAAGTGGAATAGTATGCTCCCTTTTCTCCCAGTTTCACTATTGCCATTTCGGCACCTAATTGTTTACATTCTTTCGCTATCTCTTCACAATCTGTTGACTTGAATAAGTAGTATCCTTCCGAGATTCCTGGAAGAATGATATCGGACTTTGCTGCTATTTCCAATAACGTTTCTCTCCCAGTTTTATCATCAAGAAGCGTCTTTCGTACATTGGGGTCAAATACGATTTTTTGACCATTTTTCTTGGCAAGCTCTATTGCATGTAAAACGGTGTTTTTACAAGAATCACTAAGTGCAGGTGTTATTCCAGTAAGATATAGGAACTTTGCTTTGGCTAAATAGCTTTCTTCCATATCTGCAGGGACCATTTTACTTGCAGCAGATTGATTTCGGTAATAGAAGACTCTTGAACTATTGATAGTCGTTCTTTCTCTTAAAAACAAACCCGTGGGTGCGCTTTCATCTTCTTTTACAAAAGAAGTGTCTACGCCTTCCCCCCGTATTTTTGAAAGGATACGTTTTCCAAGCTCATCCTTGCCTACTCTGCTCATCCATCCCGTTTGATAGCCAAGTTTCGCTAATCCAATAAGTGTATTTGTTTCAGCACCGGCAACTCTCGAAGTGAAATTCCGGTTGTATCGTAATTGACCTGTTTCTTCAGCAGAAAATATGATCATCGTTTCCCCTAAACTTACAACATCCATATGAACACCCCGTTTCATTAAAACTGACTATTCCCTGCATTTCCAATACTGGTTGCAACGTCTTTTGCCGTAGTAATCAATTTTTCTACGATAAAATCCTTTTGCTTAATCATCCTATCCTTTGGACCTGCAACACTGACGGCTGCTTGAATGGTATGGTTGGTTCCATAAATCGGAGCAGCAAGACAAAATAAACCGTCTTCATTTTCCTCATCATCTATCGAATAACCAAGCTCATTAAACAATGTTAGCTGCTGCTCAAGCCGCTTTTTGTCTGTGATGGTGTGCTCGGTGATAGGGTGTAATTCAAGACTATCCAGGATAGTGGTCCTTTGTTGCTGAGGTAAAAAGGCCAAAAAAGCCTTTCCGAGACCTGTGCAATATAAGGGTTTTTGACTTCCAGGCTGTGCAGTAGTTCTAATGGAACGGTTGTTATCAATTTTCGCAACATATACCAGTTCATTCTCTGATAACACGGCCATGAATACCGTTTCTTGAACATCCTCCATCAATTTTTTTAAATAAGGCATCCCTTGAGAGGAAATATCCAACGAATCCATAGCAGCGCTGCCAATTTGAATCAGCTTTGGTCCTAACTTATATTTATTAAAGGAATCGAGAGAGAGATACCCTTCATTTAACAACGTTCTAATGAGACCAGAAGTACTGCTTTGTGGAAAAGATAAGGATTCACTAATTTCCTTGATCGTTAAACCATTCTGATTCTGGCTTAATAATTCAAACACTCTTAAAACTCTTTCTGCAGATTTAACTGACATTTGTTTAATCTCCTTTAAATCACATATATGATTTGAAATCCTGTATGTGATTTGATGATTTAATATTATCATAGGGAAACTAAATATCAAGAATTAAATTTACAATTTTCTAAAAATATTAAATTTTAAGAATTGAAATAATTTAATTATTAGGTGAACAAGGATGCTTTGATCCCGAGGGGCAATGGAAGAAGCTAAGACCGTAGGTCCAAGCTTCTAGTGAGATAAAAATGGGGGCATTGAACAGCTTCAATAAATAGACTGGTCAGTTGATCGTTTATGAGATGGAGTCTATGAAAAGCAGTATTAAACCTCGAGTTGAAGGAACCTACATCTCTTTTGATGTATCAGAGGGAAGGCTTTAAAAAATTTCTGAAAAAGGAGTGAAGCGCAAGGTGGGAAATGCAGTGAAAAAAATAATACCAGGTATTCATTCATAAGTTATTTTTGCCCCAGAACCTTCTAAACTCCTAACAAACTTTGATTATATTGGCGAAAATCCGGTTGAATTCAAAAAGCTTGCATTATTTATTATTATTATTATAAAATACTTGTATACAAGTGTACTTGAACTCTATAAGAAGGTGAATTTATGGCTGAATCAAAGGAATTTCTTTATCCTGTAAAATGGCTATCAAAAGCTTCAGCCGGTGATCGCGTTACATCCGAGCTTAGAATGCGTATTATTTCGGGGATGATTGAAAGCGGTGCCATCCTTTCTGAAAATAAATTAGCTGCTGATTTCGGTGTAAGCCGCTCACCCGTTCGTGAAGCGTTAAAAATACTGGCCTCTGAAAATATCATCCGGTTAGAAAGAATGGGTGCGGTTGTCATTGGTTTAACAGAAAAAAAGTATGCGGAAATTTATGATGTACGTATTCTCATCGAAACGTTTGTATTTGAACGTCTAGTGAGGATGAACACGAATGAATTAGTAATGGAACTTAGTAAAATATTGGAAATGATGAAAGTGTCCATAAAATACCTGGATGCGGATGAGTTTTCCTATCAGGATGTTCTATTCCACGAAACGATCATTCGCTCCATCGATCATTCCTACATCCTGATGATCTGGGATAATTTAAAACCTGTAATGGAAAGTTTGATTCTTCTATCCATGCGCAGTCGTTTTAAAGAAAAGTATGAAGACTTTACACGGATCATAAATAATCATCAGCTTTATATTGATGCGATCAAAACAAAGGATCGAGACATCATGATTAAGTCGTTACATGAAAACTTTGATGATGTTCAAGGAAAAGTTGAAGACTTATGGATGGCTCAACAGATGCTTTCAAAAGGAGTCGAACAAGAAAATGACTAGCTATATGTTAGGAGTAGACATCGGTACAACAAGTACAAAAGCTGTATTATTCACGAAAAAAGGCGATGTCATCCAGCAAGAGAATATTGGCTATCCTCTTTACACACCGGATATGACAACGGCGGAACAAGACCCTGAGGAGATTTTTCAGGCTGTTCTGAAAGCCTTTTCAAATATAACGAAGCAGCATCCAGATAAAAAACCATCATTTATTTCATTTAGCAGTGCGATGCATAGTGTTATAGCTATGGATGAAAATGACCAGCCGCTAACCGCTTGCATCACTTGGGCAGATAATCGCAGTGAAGCTTGGGCCCATAAAATAAAGGATGAATTAGATGGGCATGAAGTTTACAAGCGAACCGGAACACCGATTCACCCGATGTCACCATTATCCAAGATCACCTGGATCGTGAATGATCGCCCGGAGATCGCAACCAATGTTAAAAAGTATATCGGGATTAAAGAATATATCTTTAAAAAGTTCTTTGGCCAATACGTTGTCGATTATTCCCTTGCTTCATCCATGGGCATGTTGAATCTTAAAAACTTGGATTGGGATGAGGAAGCCCTAAGAATTGCTGGAGTAAAGCGTGATCAATTATCTGAACTTGTACCGACAACAAAGATCTTTAACAACTGTGATGCGGATTTAGCCAAACAGATCGGGATAGACCCAAAAACCCCATTTGTCATTGGGGCAAGTGATGGTGTCCTTTCAAATCTTGGTGTAAACGCTATCCGGAAAGGTGAAATCGCTGTCACGATCGGGACAAGCGGTGCGATTCGGACAATTATTGACGAACCGAAAACAGACGAAAAAGGAAGAATCTTTTGCTATGCCTTAACGGAAAAGCATTGGGTGATTGGCGGGCCGGTAAACAATGGCGGGATGGTCCTTCGCTGGATTCGCGATGAATTTGCTTCTTCCGAGGTGGAAACAGCTAAAAGACTCGGAATCGACGCTTATGAAGTCTTGACCAAGATTGCCGAACGGGTAAGACCGGGCGCGGATGGATTGTTATTCCATCCATATCTTGCAGGTGAACGTGCACCATTATGGAACCCGGACGTAAGGGGTTCATTTTTCGGGTTAACACTGTCGCATAAGAAAGAACATATGATTCGAGCGGCTCTAGAGGGAGTCATTTACAATTTATACACCGTATTTTTGGCCTTAACCGAATGCATGGACGGTCCCGTGACCCGAATTCAAGCTACGGGAGGCTTCGCAAGGTCGGCTGTTTGGCGGCAAATGATGTCCGATATCTTCGAATCGGAAGTCGTGGTTCCAGAAAGCTACGAAAGTTCGTGCCTGGGTGCTTGTATATTAGGGTTATATGCAACTGGGGAAATTGATTCCTTCGAAGTGGTTTCTGAAATGATAGGCAATACCCACAAGCACACACCGAAAGCTGATTCTGTAAATGAATACAGACAGCTGCTGCCGATTTTCATTAACCTATCAAGGGTATTGGAAAACGAATATACACAGATTGCGAATTATCAAAGAAACTTAATAAATGCTGCAAAGTAAAGACATGGGGGGATTACAATGCCATTAGTCATTGTCGCTATAGGAATTGTCGCTTTATTAATTTTAATAATGGGCTTAAAATTAAACACCTTTATTTCCTTGATCATTGTATCGTTTGGAGTGGCTTTAGCACTTGGGATGCCGCTTGACGGAATTGTCAAAACCATTGAAGCTGGATTAGGCGGAACACTTGGCCACTTAGCATTAATCTTTGGGCTTGGGGCGATGTTAGGTAAGCTGATCGCAGATTCAGGCGGAGCGCAACGCATTGCCATGACCCTCGTTAAGAAATTCGGTGAAAAGAATATTCAATGGGCAGTCGTGGCAGCATCATTCATTATCGGTATCGCATTATTTTTTGAAGTGGGATTAGTATTATTGATTCCAATCGTATTTGCGATTTCAAGAGAATTAAAAGTCTCGATATTGTATCTTGGCATTCCAATGGTGGCGGCTTTATCCGTAACACACGGTTTCTTACCGCCGCACCCAGGACCGACCGTCATCGCTGGTGAATATGGCGCAGACATTGGTCAGGTTTTACTTTACGGCTTCATCATTGCGGTTCCAACCGTTATTTTAGCTGGACCGATATTTACGAAGATAGCTAAAAGATTAGTACCTGAATCATTTACGAAAACAGGCAGCATTGCTTCATTAGGGGAACAAAAATCTTTTAAACTTGAAGATACACCTGGATTTGGAATCAGTGTATTTACTGCATTACTTCCGGTTATATTAATGTCAATTGCTACGATCATCACTTTGATGCAAAAAACGATGGGATTTGAAGATAATGGTTTACTGGCAGCTATCCGTTTCATTGGTGAAGCCGGTACTTCCATGTTGCTTTCCTTATTATTTGCGGTCTATTCAATGGGAGTGGCAAGAAAGATTCCAATGAAGGATATCATGGAATCTTGTACATCAGCAATCCTGCATATCGGAATGATGCTCTTGATCATTGGTGGCGGCGGAGCCTTCAAACAAGTATTGATCGACGGCGGTGTAGGTGACTATGTAGCTGAATTATTCAAAGGAACATCATTATCACCAATCCTGCTTGCCTGGATCATCGCGGCAATCCTGCGTATTTCATTGGGATCTGCTACAGTTGCTGCCTTGACGACAGCTGGTTTGGTTATTCCGATGTTAGGTCAGACGGACGTTAATCTTGCTCTGGTCGTACTTGCTACAGGAGCGGGAAGTTTAATCGCTTCACACGTTAACGATGCTGGTTTCTGGATGTTTAAAGAGTATTTTGGCTTAAGCATGAAAGAAACATTCGCAACATGGACTTTGCTTGAGACGATCATATCAGTAGCTGGATTAGGATTCATTCTATTACTAAGCTTATTTGTATAGGCTTTCCCGGCAGTAAATCCCCGACTTATGGCAGGGATTTACTGCCTATTATTCTTACATAAGAAGGAGCAGAAATAATGTTCAATACAATTGGTGTCATTGGTTTAGGGGTAATGGGCAGTAATATCGCATTAAATATGGCTAGTAAAGGGGAAAAAGTAGCTGTCTATAATTACACAAGAGATTTAACGGATCAGCTTGTTGCTGAATTGGGCGGTCAGTCAATCCATCCGTATTACGAAATCCAAGATTTCGTTCAGTCACTGGAAACGCCAAGAAAGATTTTCCTGATGGTGACTGCGGGTAAACCGATCGACTCGGTGATCACTTCATTACTTCCTCATCTTGAATCAGGCGATATTATCATGGACGGCGGTAACTCCCATTACGAAGATACTGAACGCAGATATGATGAATTGAAATCTAAAGGATTCAGTTATGTAGGAATTGGGGTTTCCGGTGGGGAAGTCGGGGCGTTAAAAGGACCTTCAATTATGCCAGGCGGAGATAAGGACGCCTATGAAAAAGTAGCTCCAATCCTGACAAAAATCGCAGCTAAAGTAAATGATGCTCCTTGCTGTACCTATATCGGCCCAAAAGGGGCAGGTCATTTTGTGAAAATGGTACATAACGGGATTGAGTATGCAGATATGCAATTAATCGCCGAAGCATATACGTTTTTAAGAGAAAAATTGCATTTAGAGGTTAATGAAATTGCTGACATCTTTGAAACATGGAATCAAGGCGAACTGAAAAGTTATTTAATCGAAATCACAGCGGAAATCTTAAGGAAGAAAGATGAAGTGACGGGCTTACCCTTGATCGATGTGATTCTTGATAAAGCAGGACAAAAAGGCACGGGAAAATGGACCAGCATGCAAGCGATTGATAACGGAATTCCAGCATCGATCATTACAGAGTCTTTGTTTGCGCGCTACATTTCCGCTCTAAAAGAAGAACGGGTTCATGCGGAAAACATTCTAACAGGGCCTGAGAACGTTCAGCAAAAATTAGATAAAAATGAGTGGATTGACTATATTAGGCAAGCATTATATATGGGAAAGGTTTGTGCATACGCGCAAGGTTTCACTCAATATAAAATGAGTTCTGAACTTAACGGCTGGGATTTGCCTTTGAAGGATATTGCGCTTATTTTCCGCGGCGGCTGCATCATTCGGGCAGAATTTTTAAACGTCATTAGCGAAGCCTATCAAGAGCAGCCAAATCTGGCCAATTTATTGATTTCACCATATTTCGCTGAAAAGGTAGCAAAGTACCAGGTGGGATTGCGAAAGGTAGTCTGTGAGGGAATAAATTCCGGCATCTCGTTTCCATGTTTAGGCTCTTCACTTACTTATTATGATAGTTATCGAACAGGCATCTCAAATGCTAACCTTTTGCAAGCACAACGTGATTATTTTGGTGCGCATACCTATGAACGACGTGATTTAGCGGGGGTTTTCCACACGAACTGGCAGTGATGGAAAGTGACAAAAGAAATAGTCATTTGTAATACCGTTCATGAAGTTGAAACAGGTATTTTACTTCAAAAAAGAGTTGCTTTGGCAGCTCTTTTTTCTTATGTAACAAAAGGTGCAGGTAGTGGATAAAGGAATTTTAGTTAGGGAAAAAAGATTGATTGCGTTATTTCGAACCATGGGTGAACATCATAAATAGGAAAAGAGTGATGGGCAACAAATAATATTTTTGGGGGAGGTTTAATACTCAGGTTAAGTGGTATATAAATGATATCGGTTTATAGCATTTAATTCCCCTGCTACCTTAACTTTATAGTCAGGGTTCACTAACGTTTCTTGAATAATGTCGGCAAGTGGCACATATTCTTCTTTTGGATATTACCAAATTATTTCCGCGTGGAAAAGGAGTGATATATCATGAGGCAAATGTGTATTTACTGTTTTAAATGGGCTGACATAGATACGATGACACCAATTTTTGAACAAGGTAGAGAGTTCGTCAATTATTATTGTGAAGATTGTGTTAATGCTGCTATGGATAATTTGTTTAAGCTCCCATACAAACATGCATGCGAACCATCAAGAATCCACTAGCATCAAGATATGCGATTTAATAGTTAAGCGAGTGTGCTGGAACAGTATAACGAAAGGCCATCTCAAACGAGAAGGGCTTTTTTTGTTCGGATTTGTATAGGGGGAGGCATTGTAATCATCGGTGCTCACCTAGCAAGTGAATATCTTTAAAGTTGAAGGCCTCCCGCAGTTTACTGAGGGGAGGCCTTTTCTTATCAAGTAATCCGGAGGTTTACCCTAGTTATTTCAACCCACTTAAACAATATGATCATACCGAATATTATTAAGTGGTACTCATAAGGTAGTATATCGGATTGAGGAAAAATATGAATTCGGATTAGATATAAACAATAAAAACAGTTAAAGAAACTAAGCATTTAAGGGGAAGATTAACCTGTTAAAGGAATTCTATGTTTGTTATACTCTTGACGCTGATGTTAAGTGGGAGAAAATAAAAAAAGGATTGAGCAGTAAAAAAGAGGATGTTTTACAAGAAGTCTTGAAAAGGATGGAACACTGTGAGTATTTTATCGTGAAAAGTGAAAGTAGGCATCATATTATTCATACATCTTTAATACGTTATATACGTATTTTTGATAAGAAATAAGTAATCTCACTACTGATATCCTGGAATATAAGTTATGTTTGTATTCTCCTAACAGTCTATCTGGGAGGGGATTTTTCTATGGCAAAAAAGGGCAAACCTTTTCATACATATACAGAGCGAGTATGGTTGGTTAACACTTTTGAAAGGAGTGTAAAGATGAATAAAGAACGGGATGATGGTTTTATTGAGGCATTAATGGTTTCCCTTCAAGACGAAAGAGTCATTGAAAAGATACAAGCAATAGCAGAAGCGGGCTCGTTTAGTCAATTGGGGGAGCATAAGGAGCTGCTGAAAGAAAAAGAAAATGAAATAGCAAAACTTCAACAAGAGCTTGCCTCGAAAAAAACAGAAATTAGTGAGTACCAAAAAATGATCCACCATCTGAATGAGAAAATGGAATCCTATTACAATGAATTGCAAAAGAGAAGAGCGGACTATCGGGAAGCAGAAAAACTTTACGAAGCTGTTCAACAATTATCCGAAACCACTAAAAGTTCCTTGAAAGGAATCTTCAAGGGCGGTTCCGTGCAGGAATTTATAGTCTGTGGGGTGCAATATGAAAACATTTCATCTTTGTGGGATTTTATCAAAAACGAGATTATGGAAGGACGGGAGCAGGAAAGAGAGACTTTGCTCGCTCTTTTTCTGTTTTTCTTTCAAGAGTACAGTAAAACATACGATACCCCTTTATATAAAATACAGGAAGTGAAAATGAATGAGGTCTTCAGAGAGGACTTGTACATAAGGGCCCTCAATAGCAAAATATCCGGGAACATCATGGACGTCCTGCTGCCAGGATATATAAGCATTAATGGTAAAACCATTAAAAAATCCGTTGTGAGAATCTAGCAGGCGAAAAAGAGAATGATAGTAAAGGAGAAATACAATGACATCGATTATTATCCCAGAGATTGAAGAAGGCATTGAAAAAATCCTTCTTGTGCAATGGTATAAACAGCCAGGCGATTATATTACGGTGGGCGAAAGCTTAGCCAAATTCAGCTGTGAGGGCATCGAATTTGACCTCTTTTCAGAAAAAGAAGGTACCCTTAAAGAATTGAACGTAGCGGAGGACACTATAGTCAAGATTGGTGACCTGATATGTTATTTGGATTCTGGTGATGCAATTTCTGAAGAATTATTAAAAGAAGTTGAAAAACAAGAAACGATGGAAGATAAAGAGCCGATTGAGAGCGTAACAAGCTTAGCTGAAAAAAATAACATAGACAGTTCCATATACTTAATGAATAAGAACGAAGAGCAGGTTCTACTCTCACCTGATTCCCAAACTGTTCCGGTCTCTGCCATTTCAATGACTTATAAAGAAGTGAGATCGTTAATCAGCCATTTATATCAAAGTGCAGAAGAAACCTTCTTCAAGGATGAAGCGAGCTTCTTTCAAGACATTAAAAAAATGCTCCATTCCAGATGGGTTTACATGAATAATGGGAATATGATATATGATCACAATATCGCAGCGGTATTTCCTTATAGAAAATACTATGAATTAATGGACGAGGATTTTGACTACAAAAAACATCTGGACGTTTCAGGTTTTAAAGGTGATGCCATGACACGGGAAGAGGCTGCGAAAAGTTTCAATACAACCGATCACCCTGTATATAAGAGAATACTAACTTTAGACGATTATTCCGCGAGTAAAAATCCTTCCATTTCAAGGATATTTGCCAATCAAACGGCTAACTCTTCTAAATCGATAGCGTTTAAATCCAACGGGTACGACATTCAAAGCTACGATGTAGTAAATCAAAAAAACAATTTGCTGGGAAAAGGATTTTTCGTTCCCCTCTTCCGTTTAAATGGGGAAAATGCTTTTGAAATCAATGACCGAAAGGCTCTCCATCTTTGGCTGGAAAACCGGTTAGTTCCAAGCGGATTAAGCGCAGAACGCCAGAAGGAGTATGATTATTTGCTGGAATTGTATCAATTAAAGGAATTAGATCATGAAAGTTTTCTTAAAGAATTGCCATCGATCGCTATCGATTCCAACACGTTTTATGAGAAGCTTTTAAACTCTGAAAAAGTAAGAGCTGATATTGATACATATGATGAAAAGATGTTAACAGATCCAAACCGGGGACATTGGGATTTATGGCCTGTCACCTCTGATGAAAAACCTTTAACGATAAAACTGAACGAAGAAATAATGGCCAGAAACCCTAAAATGGATATTAGGGAGGACGGCATAGTCGGCATTGATTTTGGAACGAAAAGTACAGTTGTCGTTCATCAAGAAGAAAGTGATGTTACTCTTCCCATGCGTATTGGGGTTGGCTACCTAAACACGGAAGTACAAGACTGGCATTATGAAAATCCAACCGTGATAGAATTTATTGATTTAGAACATTTCCTGGAGCTATATCAAGAAAAAGAAGGAAGACCAGATACAAGGTGGCAGGATGTGACGGTTTCCCACAATGCACTTAACAACTTGATGAATGGAAAGAGTGACCATTATTATTCCATATTGAATAATCTAAAGCAGTGGGCTGGAGAAAAGAATAACGAACTCCGATTAAAAGACAAGAGAGGCTATGCCGTTGTGCTGCGTTCCTTTTTGGACTTAACCGATCAGGAAATCAACCCAATCGAGTTATACGCCTACTACCTCGGTTTGTATATCAATAACCAGAACAATGGGATTTACCTCGATTACACCTTATCTTTCCCGGTGACGTATGAAAAAGAGGTAAGGGAAAAAATTCTAAAATGTTTTGAACGCGGGTTAAAAAAGACGCTTCCCATGCCGATTCAGCAGGATGGAGAATTAATGAAAAAGTTTCGTGTCACTGCTGGGGCGAGTGAACCTGCAGCCTATGCCGTTTGTGCGTTACAGGAATACGGGTTTGAACCGGGAGAAGATGAAAAAACGTACTATGGTGTGTTTGATTTTGGTGGAGGAACGACAGATTTTGATTTTGGGATTTGGCGTGAAGCGGGCTTGAAAGAAAGCAGATATGATTATGTCATTGAGCATTTTGCAGCAGGCGGGGACCGGTATTTAGGCGGTGAGAACATGCTGGAGCTTTTGGCGTTCCAAGTGTTTAAAAACAACCAAAGAACAATGCGTGAGTTAAACATTCCTTTTACCCTCCCAGCGGAATGTGTGAAATTTCCCGGAAGTGAAACATTGATTAATGAGTCACAAGAAGCCTATTTAAATACGAAACAATTGGTGGAAAAACTAAGGCCGCTTTGGGAAAGACATGAACGGTATGAAGAACAGTTTGGAAAAGGCATGATCCGGGCAGATTTGTTTGACAAAGCCGGCCGCGCAAAACTCAATGTGGAACTATTGATCGATCAAGATGAAATGGAACAGTTGATTGAGGAAAGAATCGACAAAGGCATTAAAAATTTCTTTGAGTCTCTACGGCGCGCTTTTGCCCGGTCAGAACACAGCAAAATTAATAAAGTGAATATACTGCTTGCTGGTAATTCAAGTAAATCCCCGGTCGTCATGAATCTATTTAATAAATGGATTGAAAGGGAAGTGCAGAACACTCAAAACTGGGGAGAAGTGTCTGGTGCCCTTTTTGAGATTCTCCCGCCACTGGGGACAGAAGGAGCTTATTTAAAGCAAGAAGAGAGAAACAGAGTGGTTAACCGGGATATAATAACAGCCCCTACAGGAAAAACAGGCGTTGCCTTTGGGCTTGTACAAAGCAGAAAAGGCGGAAGTATAAAAGTTATTGACCGCGATATGGTGAATGGGGAATCAAAGTTCAAGTATTTTCTTGGCATCGGGAGAAAAGGGAAATTAAAAACAATGATTGATCAAGAAGAAGAGTATAACAAATGGCATCTTTTCATTGATGCATCAGAAGAAGATTTTGAAATTTATTACACAAGCCTGCCGGAAGCTAGTACCAACCAGCTTGATATTAAGCAGGCACAGAGGAAAAAGCTTCGGATTGAGAATGTAGATGATTCAGCTTTTGTTTATATTCGGACCATAAGCCCGACTGTCATTGAATATGTTGTTGCAGATGAAGGCTCGATTATAAGTGGGGATTATTTAAGTGAAATTACTAAAGTGGAATTAAGCTGATCTTTCGATAAAAAAATTTTTGAAAAGGTCTCTCACAGTATACTGTGGGAGGCCTTTTCATGCTCATCGTTATTCACAGCTAGGTGTTCAACCTGTGGATTCACTTCTTTGATCCTCCTGTTGTTCCATAATCATTAAGAGTTAATTTTACATCGTAGTTGATCGGAGTTTCACTAAATGTTTGGTCCCAATCCTTTTTGACCTTATTCCATACTTTGGGGTGCTCAATTCTCAATCGATTTCCGAAGCCGGCAACGTCCGTTTTGTATTCTTTTTGAATTTTTTCCAATACATTCCCCACCAAGCGTTTCACTTCTTTTTCAGATGATTTTTCTGCTTTTTTTAGAAATTCATTTTTAAAAGTATCTCCTGAAACTACCCAGTTTTCAGATAGTCTCCCCACTGATTCAATGTTTACATCAAAAGAGATGCTGTCTCCTTTAACACGTGGTATGATACTGCTTTTCATGGTCTCTATTTCATATACAATCGGCTCACCGGTTTCTTTATCAAAGCTTTTCACTACACCGCCTTTTCCCTTACCTGTTATCCATGTTACGCCCTCCAGTTCCTCTTCATTTAAAGTGCCAGTCATTTTGTGCGTCTTTCCATTGATTACGGCAGCCCCTGCAAATTTGACTTGCCCATCTGCTGATAGAACTTTTTGCATCAGAAAACTAGACCCTGATTTGATCTTGCTTTCTACTTTAATATGTGACATGGGGGGCAAAATCCTCGTTGTTCGATATTCATTTTCTACAATGCCAGCGAGACGGAACGCTGGAATTTCTCCTGCCTTCTTTGTTTCCAGTGTTTTGCTTGCTCTTCCTTTACTGATGAGCACAAGGCAGCTTGGTCTAAGCTCACTTTCCCGTAGATTTTGATCAAGTAATTGTTCCAACTTATACGATCTTGCAAGGTTTTCACCGATAACAACCACTTTCATATGGTGCGCGGTTACGGGTTGTTCACTTCTCAGTGATAATTCACGAACCATTTGATGCATGGAGTCTCCAGTTTCAGAAACATTAACATAAGATTTTTGTTGTGGTCCGGATTGTTTCGTTGTCGAACTCGCTACCTGTGGAGTGATAAATTGATAGGTTGCAGTAATCAGGTTCCTTTTTGAATAACCCCCCCCTTGTTCGTTTAACTTTTTCTCGATGGTGGACTGCTTGGCCTTATCGAATGCCAAACCTATACCTAAACTTTGCTCTTCAATTTCATGACTGCTCCAGCATCCTGTAAGGGATAAGAACAAAAGAATGGAGAGGGAAATGAAGAGGGGGCGTGTATTGCTATGTGATTGTTTCATATTTTTTCCCTCCCTTTATTCTTGAGATGATAAGCAGTAGAAGGGGGAGTAAACCAAATAAAAACATGGCGATATTGCCGACGAAATCTCCTTGCTTAAATAGGTCATTGATATTTTTCGGAATCATGGCAAGGATGTAGAGAATCGGAAGCAAACCAAACATGAATGGGTGAATGCTTTTTTTCGTAATTTGAGCTAGCCCTAAAGAGGCTGCAAAAAATGTGATCGTAAATGTGGCGAATATTTGCATGATCCAGACAACGAGCAATAAAGATTCAAACCGTTCAAAGATCAACCCGGCGACTTCAAAACTTCGGATAAGATCAAGTGTCGGCCATGTTCTCATGACCACTCCATCAACAGATAATGCCCCGATAACCATTACGACCGTTATCACGTAAAAAATCAATGGAATGGATACTCCAACAAGCAGGGCTTTTCCTGCTTTTTTTGGTGAATTCATAAATGGAATAAGCAGTAGCATGATTTCAGGCCCTGAAAAAGCGAGAGCCGTTGTTTTTACTCCTTTTAGTACAGGGACTATTCCTTCTCCTAATACCGGACGCAGATTATCGATCTCGAATATTTTAAAGCTCATGAAGGTAACAACCAAAAAAAGGATAACTGTCAAAGGTAAAATAATTTCAAAAAGACGGGCAATCGGGTTAATGCCGCCGATGATAAGATAAAGACTTACCCACATGAAAATCATAATAATTGCCCAAGTAGGCGTACCTTCCAGAAGTAAATACCTTATTACTTCCGCCATTGCGCGGAGCTGAAAACTGGAAGTGGTAAGAAAATAACATATTACAACTAAACTTAGTAACCCGCCCAGCCATTTTCCTACAATTTCATTGATGTATTGATAGAAGGTCTTTTCGGGAAACTGTTGGCTTAATTTGACCATGATCAGTCCCGCGGTTATAGTGATAACTCCGCCTAAAATAACGCTTATCCATGCATCTGGTGTTTGTACCTTCTCCGTAGATGATCTGGGTAGGGTGAGTAATCCTGTGCCGAGTATGAAGTTGATGACAATGACAGCTGCTTGTGGAGTTGTAATTTTGTCTTTCGGGCTGAGAATCATTCTTTAACCACCCTTTCACCGATAGGTTATCCTTTACGTATGGGGTTTTTTGTATGCAACATCTTTGGACGGCGTTTCATCATCATAAGTGGCATTCGCACTATCAGGTCTTTCCACTCACTTAAGCGATAAGGAACGGCTGGACTCAAGTAAGGCACACCAAAGCTTTTTAATTTCACTAAATGACTGACCATTAAAAGAAAAAAGAGAATGACCCCGTATAATCCAAATGTAGCAGCACAAATCATAGCTGGAAAACGCAGAATCCGTAATGTAATCCCAATACTATAGTGCGGAATGGAAAATGATGAAATGGCGGTTAAGGCTACTACAATGACCAAAACAGGGCTAACGATCCCTGCCTGCACAGCAGCTTCCCCAATGATTAAACCGCCGACAATTCCCATTGCGGGACCGATTGGCTTAGGCAATCGCAGTCCTGCTTCCCTCAAAATTTCGATGGCTATTTCCATGAATAATGCTTCGATAAGTGCCGGAAACGGAACCCCGGACCTGGTTCCGATAATGGAGATGGCCAGTTTGGTCGGAATCAACCCTGAATGAAATGAGATGAAAGCTATATACAAAGACGGTGTAAAAAGAGCCAGAATAGCTGCGAGGTAACGAAGCATACGAATGAATGTGCCAGGAATCCACCTTTCATAATAATCTTCCGGTGATTGCAACATCATGCTCAATGTAACCGGAACGATCAAAGCGAATGGCGTCCCATCTAACAAGATGGCCACTCGACCTTCCATCAAAGCAGCGATCACCCGATCAGGACGCTCTGTATTCTGTACCTGCGGAAAAGGACTAAGGTAATTATCTTCGATAAGTTGCTCTACATAACCTGATTCCGGCACACTATCGATATCAATTTTCTTAATTCGATTTTCCACCTCTTGCACCAATTCGGGATCAACAATATCTTTTATGTAAGCGACAACCAAATCTTTTTTTGAACGCTTTCCTACTTGGAATTTTACTAACGATAAATTCTCAATTTCACCACTGCACCTTAAAAAGGATGTATTATCACTCAATGATTCAGTGAAACCGACCCGTGGACCTCTGACTAATGCCTCTGATACCGGTTCCTCGATCGCCCTTGTTTTATGTTTTGCAGTTCCTAGGATCAGCGCATCCAATGATCCATCAATTAAAAGGGCGGCAGAACCTGTTAGCACTTTAGATGCTAACTCTTTAATGGAACGGACAGCTTCTATTTCACTAATGGATAACACTTCATTTTTTATGAATTCTTTTGAAATGCTTCCCTTGAGGTAGGGAAGGTTCTGTTTATATTCTGCTGAAAAATCAACCATCAATGATGGCATGATATGCTGATCAATGAGATCTTTATCCGATAGTCCATCCACAAAAATGATAACTGACCGTATACCGGTTCGCCCTAGATTAAATTCCCGAAAATGGACATCCCAATTATGGCCAATTTCTTGCTTGATACATTCAAGATTGAAAGGAAGATTATCGGTAAACTGACACGGTGTATCTTGTGAGGTATTTGCTTGTTCTTTGTCTTTATCGGTACCTTTTCCTTTATTACCAATCTTTGATAGCCACTCTTTCATCATCATCACTCATCCTTTGAGGTGCGAAGCAAATTAAACAATTTGCTGATTAGATACGGAATAACAAACACAATGAAAGCTTGTATAAAAACCTGCCATTCTGGAAGGTAGGAAACAATCGTTTTCCACATTTTCATCACCCTATACTTGTCTCAGATAGCAGCTGAAATTCCTTTATTTCTCAAATAGTATTAATATCTTCTGTGTTTATTATGCAATGAACTTAAAAGCCATTAGCCGAATTTTGCATCAATTTATACTTCACATTTACCTTGTGGAAAAAGTGATTTTAATCTAGTAGAGGAGAAATCGATGTCTGGGACTTATTCGAATGGCTCATTGATTATAGTGAGCTTTTATGAACATAGGCTTTACTTCTTTGAATGGGGGATGACTTATGATCAAGATTTGAAATATAATTTTAAAAATATCAAGATCAAATTGAAATGATGTTCGAAATAACATATACTGAAAATTGAGAATTATTTGTAAATATTATCCGATTTTGGGAAATATTCGCATTAATCAACTTAGAATAAGAGATCCGAATCGCAACCCGGAACATATTATCGAATTGTAAAGCCTGGTGAAAAAAGGACGGAATGAATGAGAATATTATCTTTCGGTTAAGTTTTTCTTTATTTTTTAAAGTGATTTCAAAGGAGTGGAAAATGATGAATATATGGACAAGCTGCACACTGAGTTCAATTCTGGCACTTTCCTTATTAGCACCTTCCGTGTCTTTTGCTAATGAAAACTCAAATCATGAAGCCGCTGTGAGTAAGGAGACTGCCAGTCAGTATTCAATATTAAAGAAAGTAAATAAACCGGAAGAAGCGGGATTTTCGTCTGAAAAGCTGGAAAAAGTGGATCAGCTCATTGAAATGGAAGTGACGGCCGGTTTCCCCGGTGCTGCCTTGATTGTCATAAAGGACGGAAAGATCGTTAAAAATGAAAGCTACGGGTACAAACAGAAGTTTAATGAACATACACCTCTTAAGAAGTTCCGAAAAATGGAAAATGACACGTTATTTGACCTTGCTTCAAACACGAAGATGTATGCAACCAATTTTGCCATTCAGAAATTAGTCAGCGAAGGCAAGCTGGATACCCAGGCAAGAGTGCAGCAATACATTCCTGAATTCAAAGACACGGAGGAGGATGTGATCAAAGGAAAGGACAATCTGAGGGTTATTGATGTTCTGCATCATACTGCAGGGTTTAGACCCGATCCGCAATACCATAATCCAAAGGTTTCGAAAGAACTTTATTCCCAGGAGCGGGATAAAACCATCGAGTTCATTTCCAAGACACCGCTGACATATGTACCTGGAACACAGAATGTCTACAGTGATGTCGATTATATGCTGCTTGGTGCCATTGTTGAAGAAATAACGGGTCAGCAGCTTGATGTCTATGTTGAAAATGAATTGTACAAGCCGCTTGGGTTGAAAAATACTAAGTTCAATCCTCTGCGAAAGGGCTTTAAGCCAAAGGATTTTGCCGCAACCGAATTGCTTGGCAACACCCGGGATGGCGTGATAGATTTCCCTAACATTCGCACATACACACTTCAAGGGGAAGTGCATGATGAAAAAGCCTTTTATTCGATGGGGGGCGTTTCAGGGCATGCCGGCCTTTTCTCCAATACGAAAGATATGGCCGTCCTTCTGCAGGTGATGCTGAATGGCGGGGGATACGGTAAACATACGTTGTTTGATCAAAAAACAATCGATGAATTCGTCGCACCTTCCGAGATGAATC
This sequence comes from Peribacillus sp. 05N428, assembly GCF_056397085.1. NCBI lineage: Bacteria > Bacillati > Bacillota > Bacilli > Caryophanales > Bacillaceae > Peribacillus > Peribacillus sp. 05N428. The sequence continues at coordinate 27,793 of NZ_JBFTMS010000027.1, forward strand.
CTACATATGGTCTTGGGTGGAGACGGAATGGCGATGCTAGCATGGAGTGGATGTTCAGTCCTCATGCAAGCCACAGTGCCTACGGTCATACTGGATGGACCGGGACGGTCACGATCATTGATCCGGAAATAGATTTAGGGATCGTTTTACTTACTAATAAAAAGCACTCTCCGCTCGTCAATCCTGTAGCCAATTCCAATCAGTTTTTTGGCGACCTCTTCAAAACAGGAAGCTATGGAAGTGTTGTAACTGCGATTTATGAAGCATTGGAAACGAATGAATAAATGGATATCTCCATAAAATCTAAGGCCTCCCATTAATGTCGGGAGGCCTTTTTTCTTGTTCTATCAGAATGTCTGGAAGCTTTATTCTATACAGTTTGGGCAAGAATCAGGTTTTTATATGCGCCGTCTTGATGGAGCAAATTATCATGTGCACCTTGTTCGATGATTTCCCCATTTTGTACAACGATGATGCGATCGGCATGTTTAATTGTCGCTAATCTATGTGCAATGACAAGTGTAGTCAGATTTATCGAGAGTCGCTCCAATGCTTTCTGCACGGCTTTTTCGGTCTCGGTGTCCAGAGCTGAAGTGGCTTCATCAAGGATTAATATCGGCGGGTTCTTCAGGAATATACGAGCGATCGAGACACGCTGCTTTTGCCCTCCCGATAATTTCACTCCACGTTCTCCAATCAACGTTTCCAAGCCTTCGGGCAATTGTTCGATCAAGTCATTTAATTGAGCATCTTCAATGGCTTGGTACAATTGGGCTTCGGTTGCCTCGGTATTGCCGTACATGATGTTATCCCGAATCGTTCCATCAAATAAAAACACATCTTGTTGTACGATCCCGATATGTTTTCTTAATGAAGTCAATTTGTAGTCCCTGATATCAATGCCATCAATTTTAATACTGCCTGACTGGATATCGTAGAAGCGGGGCAGCAGGCTGCATAATGTTGTTTTACCACCACCTGAAGCACCTACCAATGCTATCGTGTTACCTGCCGTTACTGAAAATGAGATATCTTTTAGGATCGTTCTGTCCGCTTCATAGCCAAAAGAAACATTCTCGAAAACGACATCACCTTTTACGGAATCAACTTTGATTGCGTCCTTGACATCATGGATATCCGGGAACATATCAACCAATTCCAGGTATCTTTTAAACCCTGCATAACCCTTCGGCAAGGTTTCCAGAATCGAGCTGATTTGTTTGATGGGTGCTATGAAAATATTGGAAAGCATGATGAATGCCACGAATTCCCCATAGGTCATTTTTCCATGGATGACATACCAAGCCCCGCAGCCCAGCACGGTTAAGGCGACCAATTTCATGAGAATGAAATTCATCGACGTACTCCACGCCATGATTTTATAAGCCATGAGCTTTGTCAGGCGGAATTCTGAGTTGCTGCGATTGAATAGCTGGATTTCATGAGCCTCTTTAGTAAAGGATTGGACAACACGGATGCCGCTAATATTGTTTTCGATCCGGGCATTATAGTTCGCGATATCACCAAACATCCTTTTGAACGCCCTTGTCATTTTACGGCTGAAATAAACGGATAAGACTATTAAAAAGGGAACAACCGTAAATACGATAATGGCTAATTGCCAATTAATTTGGAACATGACGAAGAAGGCGCCAAAAATGGTCATGAACGCTATGAATAAATCCTCTGGACCATGGTGTGCGATTTCCCCGATGTCCATTAAATCATTCGTCATCTTGGATACTAAATGCCCTGTAGAGGTGGCGTTACACCTGTAAAGCTTGCTTTGGCCGGCTCGGCCATTACATCCTTGCTTAGCTCACTATCTACGGCAGTAGGGATTAAATTCAATATTTCAAAGGATATAAGCTATTGGTTTGCTGGGGGAGTTTCAAGTGTGCAGCCGCAGCATATTCTATTTACGCTTCCATTTATATTGGCTGGACTATTGTTAGCTTTAGCGCTTTCCCGTTCTATTTCCATTCTCAGCCTAGGTGAAGAAGTGGCAAAAGGTCTTGGACAAAATACAGGCATAGTGAAACTGATAGGAACGATTGTAGTGTTGTTGCTGACGGGGGCTGCAGTATCGATAGCGGGAATGATAGGATTCATAGGTTTGGTCATCCCCCACATTACAAGGTTTTTGGTAGGGAATGATTATCGACTGATCATTCCATGTTCTGCAATATTGGGTGGCGTTCTATTGATTGTGGCCGATATCGTCGGGCGGATGGTGAATGCCCCGTTCGAGACGCCTGTTGGAGCGATAACGGCCGTTATCGGCGTCCCCTTTTTCCTTTATTTAGCACGTAAGGAAGGGAGGGGATTATGATGCCCAAGCATTCAGACCCAAAAGAGGGAATGTTCAAGAAGCTGCTTTTATTAACTAGCGTTTTAACCGTCATAGTCTTTTTCATTAGTATTAATGCAGGCTACATTAAGATTCCGTTGATTGACGTCATAAGCACATTATCGGGAAATGGCACTGCTCAAAACGAATTGACGATGTTGGAATTTCGTTTACCACGAATCGTTTTAGCTATTCTCGTTGGTATGGGAATCGCCATTTCAGGGGCCATTTTGCAAGGCATCTCTCAAAATCCCCTAGCTGACCCTGGGATCCTTGGCATCAATGCAGGAGCAGGGTTCACAGTTGTACTATATATGTTCTTCTTCCAAGGCACTGCATTTTTCAATGGATGGTCATCGGTATTCATCATGCCTTTCACTGCTTTAGTGGGTTCATTCCTTGCCGCTTTTTTAATTTATGCACTATCTTGGAAAAAAGGGCAGGTGACGCCTGCGAGACTATTATTGGTAGGCATAGGAATTAATGCAGCTTTCGGTGCAGGTCTGGTCATCTTCCAGATGAAAATGGAACCGAACAATTTCATGAAGGCATTAATCTGGTTATCCGGGACGATCTGGGGGACGAATTGGACCTTTGTATGGGCGTTATTGCCGTGGTTGGTCGTATTGATTCCTCTAGCGATTTATAAATCCAAAGTATTGGATGTTTTGCGCTTGGGTGACCCGATTGCCATTGGAGTTGGTGTACAGATAGAAAAGGAACGCAGGCTTTTATTGCTGATTTCAGTCGCATTGGCAGGTGTATGCGTTTCGGTGGGCGGAGGCATTACGTTCTTAGGCCTGATCGCCCCGCATATAGCCAGGAGATTAGTTGGGGCGAGACATGCAAAACTACTGCCACTGACTGCAATCTTAGGTTCCTTATTGCTGTTATCTGCCGATACATTAGGAAGAGTCATCATGGCACCGATGGAATTGCCGGTGGGGATTATCGTTTCGATTTTAGGAGCGCCGTATTTTATCTACTTACTCGTGAAAAACATTTAATTATAGTTTTCAGAAAAAAGCCCATTTTCCAGGACGCTAGTGAAGATGGGCTTTTTTGCAGGAATGGTTGTTCCTTAGAAAGGATATAGATGATGGCTGTACGGCTGCTTTCGGGAGTGATGAATCATCCCCTAAAAGAACTATTTTAAAAAATATATTGACCGAACAGCTTGTATCCGCTTACAATGATATTTAGTTATTAGTGTATTTAGAAAATTGTAAAAGAGGTACCTGCATGACAAAGGAATTCGACAGAAGAATTGGGCGCCATGCAATCATGTACGCGTTTGCGGACGAAGAGGAAGAAGTCATATTGACGAATGAACTTAAGCGGATGGATTGGCTTTATGGAAAAGGTAAAGTCGGTTCAATGGAGCTGCAGAAAATAGTTGCGGCCATTGAGACATCAGCGAAAAGACTTGGATTGGTCAATCCCGATATGTATCGTGAAATGCATGCGCTGTATCATGCGATCATCGAAGCACTCCAAGGAGTGACACGCGGCCAAGTCGAGCTTGGCGGTCTTTTGAGGACTGCGGGCCTTCGGTTTGCAATCGTTCGGGGCAGGCCGTTTAAAAACGGGGCCGAAGGTGAATGGATTGCTGTCGCCGTGTATGGAACGATTGGAGCACCGGTTCGGGGATTTGAACATGAAGCCGTCGGCTTGGGAATTAACCACATTTAAATAATTAAAAGCCTATAGTTATTTAGTGAAATAGGGGGCTGTATTGATAGACTGGATAAGTCTGTCAATATGGCCTCCTTTTGTGTGTTTTAAAAAAGAATAGGGGTGCAGGAAATGATTATGTTAACGGGTCAAACTTTAACGATTGAAGAAGCGAAAAAAGTATTGTATGGAGAAGCATTTGTCTCTGCTTCAGCCGAGAGTGTTAAGAAAGTGGAAAAAAGCCGCGAAGCGGTTGAAAATATCGTGAAACAAAAGAAAGTCGTCTATGGCATCACAACAGGCTTTGGAAAGTTCAGCGATGTTTTGATTGATGCAGAGGACGCAGAGCAGCTACAGTGGAATTTAATTCATTCCCATGCGTGCGGAGTCGGGGAACCATTTCCAGAGGTGGTTTCGAGAGCTATGGTCCTTCTCCGTGCCAACGCGCTATTAAAAGGGTTTTCCGGCGTCCGTCCTATCGTCATTGAACGTTTGATCGATCTTTTGAATGCTCATATCCACCCGGTCATCCCTCAGCAAGGTTCTCTTGGGGCAAGCGGGGACCTGGCGCCGCTTTCGCATTTGGCGCTAGTATTGATGGGAGAAGGGGAAGTGTTTTATAAAGGAGAGCGAATGGAGGCCATCGCAGCTTTATCGAAAGAAGGCATTCTTCCAGTGACACTTAAAGCAAAAGAAGGTCTTGCGTTAATTAACGGAACACAGGCCATGACGGGGATGGGCCTCGTAAATTATATTGAAGCCGAACAGCTGGCCCATCAAACTGAAGCGATTGCTTCACTGACTTTAGAGGGATTACGCGGCATTGAAGATGCCTTTGATCCGGATGTTCATCTAGCACGCGGTTACCGCCAGCAAACAGAGGTCGCTGAACGGATTAGCCGCATGATCAGCGGCAGCCAGCTCATCACCAAGCAAGGAGAATTGCGGGTTCAGGATGCTTATTCCCTCCGCTGCATCCCGCAAGTGCATGGGGCGTCATGGCAAACTCTTGATTATGTAAAAGAAAAATTGGAAATTGAAATGAATGCCGCGACGGATAATCCGCTTATTTTTGACGATGGGGAAAAGGTTATTTCAGGGGGGAACTTCCATGGCCAGCCGATTGCATTTGCGATGGACTTCATGAAAATCGCTGTTGCCGAGCTTGCGAATATTTCAGAGCGCCGGATTGAGCGACTCGTCAATCCTCAGCTGAATGATTTACCGCCATTCTTGAGTCCGTCACCTGGCTTGCAGTCTGGAGCGATGATCATGCAATATTGTGCAGCTTCCCTAGTCTCTGAGAATAAAACACTCGCACATCCTGCAAGTGTTGATTCCATTCCATCTTCAGCGAACCAGGAAGACCATGTAAGTATGGGAACGATTGGGTCACGGCACGCACATCAAATCATTCAAAATGTTCGCCGTGTTTTGGCGATTGAGCTCATTTGTGCCTTACAAGCGGTTGAATACCGTGGAATAGAGAAGATGGCCCCGTTTACAAAAGAGTTTTATACGGAAGCAAGAAAGCTCATTCCAAGCATTACACAAGATCGTATCTTTTCAAAGGATATTGAAGCAACGGCAAGCTGGTTACTGCAAATTGACTGGAATTCATTTATTCATAGGAGTTTACCTACAACTTAATATGAAGCTCGGAATACCCGAATGAACGTTAGGCTTATAGCCCTATGACTTGGGTTTTAAGCCTAACATCTTTATGTAAATGCTACATAGATCCCAGAAATCCAAAAAAGGTCTAAGCATTAGAGAAAATGACCTTGAAATAGTAATATATGCAGGAAATTACTATTGATGGAATGATCGACTTTACCTATTCGTGCTAGCTTAAATATGCATTTTTGGAGGGGAATCTAATTTGGAAAATCGGCAATTGCAACCACCTGTCATAAATGAAAAAAACCAGCCTTCAAATACTTTACAAAGGAAGCTAAAAGCACGCCACCTTACGATGATTTCGCTGGGCGGTGCAATTGGAACAGGGCTGTTTCTCGGAAGCGGGCCAGCCATTCACTCTGCGGGGCCTGGCGGTGCTTTGGTCGCTTATACCGTAATAGGCATAATGGTTTATTTCATTATGACAAGCCTTGGAGAACTGGCATCATTTATGCCGGTCAGCGGCGCTTTCAGTACCTATGCTACACGTTTCATCGACCCGGCATTAGGGTTTGCGCTTGGTTGGAACTATTGGTTCACATGGGCAATGACTCTTGCCGCGGAACTATCTGCCGCAACGATGGTTATGAAGTTTTGGTTTCCTGACAGCTCGTCTTTTTTATGGAGTTCTTTGTTTTTAGTTTTGATATTCTTATTGAATTACGTATCCGTTAAAGGATATGGCGAAGGGGAGTATTGGTTTTCCCTCATCAAAGTGGCGACCATCATCATTTTCATTGTTGTCGGAATATTGATGATATTCGGGATCATGAACGGAGAGGCGATTGGTTTTAAAAACTTCACAGTAGGTGACGCTCCGTTTGCCGGTGGTTTTTTGGCAACATTGGGTATTTTCATTGCTGCTGGATTTTCTTTTCAAGGTACAGAAATAGTCGGTGTTGCAGCCGGTGAAAGTGAAGACCCGGCAAAAAATGTACCACGTGCAGTTCGCAGCATTTTTTGGAGAATCTTCCTCTTTTATATCCTGGCCATACTGGTTATCGGATTGATCGTTCCTTATACGAATGGCAGTCTGCAGGGACACACGATCATGGTTAGCCCATTTACGATGGTGTTTGAAAAAGTGGGACTGGCATTCGCTGCTTCCGTGATGAATGCCATCATTTTGACAGCCGTATTATCCGCAGGTAATTCGAGCCTTTACGTGACAAGCCGAATGTTGTACTCCATGGCAAAAGAAGGGCTGGCACCGCGTATTTTTGGCAAGCTTAACAAACGCGGCGTTCCCATTTGGGGATTGGTTGTCACTTCACTTGTAGGGATGTTGGCCTTTTTTGCTTCCATTTTCGGTGATGGAGTCATTTATATTTGGCTTATGAATGCGGTTGGAGTCACTGGATTTATATTTTGGCTCGGTATAGCGGCAAGCCATTACCGGTTTAGAAAAGCTTATATTGCTCAAGGGCATTCACTGGACGATCTTCCCTATAAATCAAAATGGTTTCCTTTCGGGCCGATATTTTCCTTTGCCCTTTGTTTCTTCGTATTATTGGCGCAAAATTATCAAGCCTTTATTGGCGATGACATTAACTGGGCCAGTGTGTTCGCTGCCTATCTTGGCATCCCGTTCTTTTTGGTAATGTGGCTTGGTTATAAGTTCATAAAGAAAACGAAAGTAACTCCGCTAGAGGAATGCCAAATCGATTTTGATGAACATAGGAATGCTAAATAGTTTGTATCGATGATATGCATGAACCTTGAAATGAAATGGTTGTTTCAAGGTTTTTTTTCTGTATATGTGACACATTTTCAAATATGGCTGCATAAAACATACCAATAAAAAAATGTGTGAAATCCCAATCTTGCCATGTGATTTTTAAGCGGAAAATCACCTTTCCCACTTTTTGGATGATTTTAGAATTAAAAAAAACTGAAAAAAATTGCGGCCGATGTTGGGAGTTTATGATTATAGGAAGCCGAAGTGTTGGTATATCAAGGTTTTTGGAGTCTTCCGTAACCTTTAGAATCGATGGGGAAAATGGGCTTTTTAGGCAAGAATTCCGTCCCGCATCATTTGAACTTATATTCATTCTTTGTTAAGGTAATGAAGTACTTTAGGGATACAGGTTCATTCCGTGTGTTGGGACTGAACAAAACTCTAAAATAAAAAACCATTATATTTCAGTTGGTATATGCTGTGCCTGTTAGTTTCCTCAGTTGTATTGCACCTCTTTTCCCTGCAAAGCTCATTAGACCTATTGGGAATCCCATAATCATATTTCTATGCGTTTTGGTGTTATACTGCACTGCAAGTATCATTCCACCTGGTAAAGGAAATGAAGTACTTTAGAGGGTAGTCGTAAGTCCATCATCAGGACAAAACTCTAAGTGGAAATCGTTTATATTACAGTTGGTATATGTTGTGCCTGCTAGTTTCCTCAGTTGTGATTGCACCTCTTTTTTCCTACTTGAAATGCTCAATTTATCACACAAAATATAATCCAAGTAAAGAATTGCTTCTTGGGAATAATAAATATAGATTATTTTTCTATACACGTATGCCCTGTGCCACTAAATAAGTGTCACTTCCGCTTTTTTGAAGGGGTAGAATTTCGGTTATTTCAAGATACTTGTGCATTAATAATCATCACTCGCATAAAACGGGGGAATTCAGCAAAACTGAATATCATATGGGCAACTATTAGAATGAGGTGACTTGATGAAGCCGTATGTAGAAGTCAGAAATGTCTCGAAAATTTTTGGCAAATCTCCAAAAGCAGCAACAGACTTATTGAAGCAAGGCAAATCGAAAAAGGAAATCTTGAAAGAAACGGGACAAACGGTCGGAGTGAATAATGTTAATTTCGAGATTTATCCCGGCGAAATTTTTGTCATCATGGGCCTATCCGGAAGCGGGAAATCAACTTTAATCCGCATGTTCAATCGTTTGATCGATCCCACTTTGGGGGAAATCTTAATTGATGACGAAGATATCGTGAAGATGAATGCTGCCCGGTTAAGGGAAGTCAGACAAAAGAAAATAAGCATGGTATTTCAGAACTTTGCTTTATTCCCGCATAAAACGATATTGGAAAACGCTGAATTCGGGCTCGAAATTCAAAAAGTAGATCCTGCGAAACGTCATGAAAATGCGATGAAGGCTCTTGAGGCCGTTGGATTGAAAGGCTACGAAAATCAGCTGCCATCACAGCTTAGCGGCGGTATGCAGCAGAGGGTTGGGTTAGCCCGGGCACTCGCCAGTGATACGGATATCCTACTGATGGATGAAGCGTTCAGTGCCCTTGATCCATTGATTCGTAAGGATATGCAGGATGAACTGATTCAAATCCAAGATCAATACAAAAAAACGATCATTTTCATTACCCATGATCTTGATGAAGCATTAAGAATCGGGGATAGAATTGCCCTTATGAAAGATGGAAGCGTCATTCAATTGGGTACCCCTGAACAAATCATGATGAATCCAGCCAATGAATTCGTCGAGAAGTTTGTGGAAGATGTTGATCTATCAAAAGTATTGACAGCGTCTCATGTGATGATACGCCCAGAGAAGATTGCGGTGGACAGAGGCCCGAGGGTTGCCTTGGAAATCATGCGCAAACAAGGGTATTCCAGCATTTTCGTTGTGGATAGGAAGCAGAAGTTATTGGGGGCCGTGACTGCTGAACAGGCACGTCAGGCAATGAGTAATAACCAATCGATTTCTGAAGTGATGACAACTGATATCCCAACTGTAAAAGAGGATGAATTACTTGGAAACCTCATGGATGTGATGGCGACTTCAAGCTTGCCGATCTCAGTGATTGATGATCAGAACAGAATTAAAGGAATTCTTCTTCGCGGTGCCGTCATCGGTGCTTTGGCTGGAAATAAAGATTCCTTGAATGAAATGGAGAGTGAATAATTCAATGAATATGCCGAAAATCCCACTAGGAGCATGGGTCGATTCTTTAGTGGATTGGATAACTATTGTATTTGCTGGATTATTTACACTTATTACGAATGTGATTGAGGGACTACTGGATATCCTGGTCGATGTAATGAGTGCAGGGCCTTCGATCATTTTAATCATCGTCCTGACCCTTCTGGTTACCTATACAAGCAGATGGCCATTAGGATTATTTACATTAATTAGCTTACTATTGATCGATAATCTTGGTTATTGGGAATCAAGCATCCAAACACTGGCAATCGTTATATTGTCAGGAGTCTTAACGATAGTGATCGGGATACCGATCGGAATATGGTGTGCCCAAAATAACACGGTACGTAAGATCGTTACCCCGATCTTGGATTTCATGCAAACGATGCCTGCCTTCGTTTATTTGATTCCTTCGATTTTATTCTTTGGAATAGGGGTAGTGCCTGGAATCATCGCGTCATTCATTTTCGCGATTGCACCGACAATCCGAATGACCAATCTTGGGATTCAGGAAGTGCCTAATGATCTGATAGAAGCATCTGATGCTTTTGGTTCAACCAGCAGCCAAAAGTTATTCAAGGTACAAATACCATTGGCTACTCCAACAATTATGGCAGGAGTTAACCAAAGCATCATGCTGGCACTATCCATGGTAGTTACAGCTTCATTGGTTGGAGCACCCGGACTTGGGGCGGATGTCTACCGGGCTGTCAGCCAAATTAATGTTGGGCAAGGATTTGAAGCAGGATTATCCATCGTAATCATTGCAATCATACTCGATCGTATCACGCAAAACCTTCGTAAACCAGCTTACGAGCATGTCGTAAGCAGGAAAATCATTTTTACAATATTGGCCTTACTAGTTGTGGGTACTGCGCTATTCGGTACTTTTACAAAAGATACGGCTGTGAACGGGGATAAAAATAGTTTTGCTGCCAAAACCGATTATGAAATCATCGGTATTGAACCTGGAGCAGGATTGATGAAGTTGACTAAAACGGCTATAGATGATTATAAACTGGATGATTGGAAGTTGGTTGAAGGGTCTTCGGCGGCAATGGTTGCTGAATTGAAAAAAGCAATCGATAAAAAAGAACCAATCGTCGTTACAGGATGGTCACCGCATTGGATGTTCTCGAAATATGACTTGAAATATCTTGAAGACCCGAATGAATCCTTTGGCGGGGCTGAAAATATTAATTCGATTGCCAGAAAAGGACTTGAACAGGATGCCCCTGGCGCTTATAAAATCCTTGATCAATTCTTCTGGGATACTAAAGATATGGAAAATGTAATGGTCCAAGTTTCTGAAGGGATGTCTCCTTCAGAAGCAGCAGAAAAATGGATAAAGGAAAATCAGGACAAAGTATCCAAATGGACCCAAGGTGCACAAACAGGAAATGGTGAAAAAATCAAACTGGTTTATGTTGCCTGGGACACTGAAATTGCCAGCACAAATGTGATTGGCAAGGTTCTGGAGCAGAATGGTTATGATGTAACATTAAGTCAAGTTGAAGTGGGACCAATGTTTGCCGGCGTTGCAAACGGAAGTGCGGACGCCATGGTGGCCGCATGGCTCCCTGGAACACATCTTGAATACTATAATAAGTACAAAGCTGAAATGGTTGACCTTGGACCAAACTTAAAAGGAACAAAGAATGGTCTGGTCGTTCCTGATTACGTCGATATTGATTCGATTGAAGACTTAAAATAAGAAAGAAGAGGGAATTCCAGTAATGGAATTCCCTCTTTTTTAAGTTTATATGGGCCGCTGGGAATCAATGGATGGAAACGAATTTATTCCTCAATTCCTCTTCCGTTACTTCGATCTTTCCTTTCAAATCTTCTGCCAGTAATACATAACTTTTCACGCCAATGAATTCAGAATGCGATATTAAAAAGAATTTTGTTCCTTTTTTATACGCTGATGGAACATCTTCAATCAACTTAAACATTTTCATCCTTTTTCCACCTTGGATATCATAAATTCGTACGCATGTATTCATAACTAATTCGTGGTACAACTTCTTCTTTTCACTTTTTATATCATTGATATTTATGGGCGGTCAACTATTTTTACTGGGTAGATACAAGTACCGCCTGTACTTGTCATTTGTTTGTGAATTATGAGTATTCCTAACTTTCTGTGGAACTGGGCTATCGTTGAATGTTAAAATTCAGTTGGAAAACAGTGTTTCTTTATACATAAGGAAGAGATAAGAGAAGCAATGAGTTGTTAAAGCAAAAAGTGATTTTGGAAGGTGTGGAAAAATTGAAACCAATCATATTTGATGTAGATACGGGGATAGATGATGCCATGGCGATGGCATATGCTTTAAATTCCCCTGAATTGGAAGTGCTCGGATTCACCACTTGCTTTGGTAACGTGCCCGTTGTTGATTCGACCCGTAATACACTTGCCGTCTTGGAGAAATTAAATAGGCGCATACCAGTATATGAAGGTGCTGACCAAACTTTGGTACGCGGAAGGAAGAAGCGGTATCCCAAGCATGTTCATGGGGAAGACGGGTTAGGAAATACCCTTCGGTTTGAACCAACCATCAAAGCATCACAAGGAAATGCAGCAGATTTCATTATCGATCAAGTGCAAAGCCGACCGCATGAAATTACGGTCATTGCAGTTGGGCCACTGACTAACATCGCATTGGCGATCAATAAAGCGCCGATGATCATGTCGCTTGTAAAAGAGGTCGTAATTATGGGCGGTTCCGTAAACGTACCAGGAAATGTAACCCCTTATGCTGAAGCGAACATAATATCAGATCCAGAAGCGGCCCATCAGGTATTGACTTCAGGACTGCCGATCACCCTAGTGGGGCTTGATGTGACCCTGCAAACATACCTACTGAAATCGAAGCTTGATGATTGGCGTGCCACTGGTAAGGAAAGCGCCGAATTTTTAGCCGAAATGACCGATTATTATATGAAAGCATATGAAAACTCCCATCCAGGTTTGGGTGGTTGCGCCCTTCATGATCCGCTTGCAGTCGGGGTTGCGATTGATTCAAGTTTTGTCAGGACAGAATGGATGAGCGTCAAGGTGGTGACCGAGGGTGAAGAAGCAGGCAGGACAATCGGTCAAAAGGATGGCGAACCTAGAATCCGTGTCTGTACGAATGTGGAAAGTGAGCGGTTTTTGAAGCATTTTTTGGAACGGGTTATATGACTAAGCAACGTAATTGAATCATTGGGAAAAGCTGGCCTGTTTCTGTTGGATATATCGATTCTCGCTATAGGACAAGGATTCCTGTCAGAATAAAGTTGAAAATAGCATGGTACAAATGGTCTTCCATTCATTCTGATGTCCTTTTGTAAATGGTTTATATTCGATCAATTATAAAAATTGCTTTTCAGAGTTTAATCAAACGTTTGATTAATTTCGTAGAAAAGAAAGTCGAAAGTCACTATTATTATGGTGAAAACCATATTAATGGATAACGGTTCAGAAATATTGGGTATAAGGTACTTTTTTTACCATAAAAAAGTAAAATATTAAAAATTAATTAAAAAATGGGTTTAAAGGTTTGGGAAAACAGGTACATAGACTTTCATAATGCCATATTTAGGTTTTTTTGCATAATTATAATTTACCATTTTTCGACTTTGCGCTTATTTATATGGCAGAAAATGTATGGTTCTATTAAAATGTACTATATAAGATAAAAGGAGGATTTTTTCTATGTCACAAATTCGCGTAACACCTTCAGAACTGAAAGATGTAGCTAGACAATATGATAATGAGAGCCAACAAGTAACGGATATGATTGGTCGTTTAGATAGAATGAGAGATCATTTAACTGGTATTTGGGAAGGTTCCTCCAGTGAGGCTTTCGTAGGTCAGTACGAAGAATTAAAGCCTTCATTCATGGATATGGCTCGCTTGTTGAATGAAGTTTCTCAACAATTGAATAAATCAGCTCAAATCCTTGAAGACACAGATAATCAGATTGCTAGTCAAATTCGCGGATAATCATTAGGTAAATGAGAAAAAGAATTTCTAGGAAAAAGCGCCGCGACTCTTTTTGAAGATCGTGGTGCTTTTTTGCTTTAAAAGAGGTGGTTTCCATATATATTCAACTAACGATCGATTTAAACAGGTATACAGGGGAAGTATTTGATTTGCAAGTGTCGAATTACCGCTCCATCAAGAAGGTTGTGGAGATAATATGGCAGGTAAAGGATATTGCCAGTGCACCTAAAGAAGGCTATTGGGTGCGGGTTCAGAATAAAGAGTTCGTATGTTCAGGTTATGAAACCCTGCTTGATAGCGGAATTACGACGGGGGACCGCCTTGAGATCCTCTAATGGATAGGTGTGGACTCTTTATAGGAAAAAAGTCTAAAGCCCTTTAGCAGGGGTAAAGGAGTTACATAAAATGGATGAGAAACCATATCTGGAGAAAAAAACAGAAGCTGCAATGATGAAGGATGATAAGGGGCATTCGTTCGTTTTCCAACGGGCAAAACTATCGATGCAGGACCCACTGGAATTACAGCTTATTCATGAAGCGGATGATGCTCTCCAGAAACATATAGAAGTGACAGAGGACGAGGTGAAGATCAGAGTAAATCCACCAGCCTCTTTTTTTGTTTTTTCCAAAGCTAAAGATAAAAATCCATTGAGTAAATGGTTATCGTCTTATCAAATCCTGAAGAAAATAAGGAATCATGAATTGAATCGCCTGCAACTAGTCGTCTGTCCGGAAAATATCGTTTTTGATTCAAGCTTAACCCCATATTTCCTGCATTATGGCGTAAAAGACAGTTTGCCTCCTTATGAGCATAATCAAGATGAGTTATTTAAAGAAACGAAGGCAACGATTTCGGCGCTTGTGGATGGGCAGCATACATTCGAAGAGTATCTGCTTTACCATAAAACACTGAAACTATCGAACGAATCACAAAGTATATTGTCATCGGGGACCTGGGATGAACTTTCCACGGTCATTCAAAACCGGATAGAAGCTTTAGAGAAGGAAGAAAAGGCATTTGTACATATCCCTGAAAAGAAATGGAAAACGGGCCGTTATACACTTTGGGGTACGGTGATCGTTCTCGTGCCACTGCTATTGTTTACGATTTACACACTATTCTTCTCACACCCTAAGCAGGAAGCATATGTAGAAAGCGGTGAAAGCTTCTTAAAACAAAAATACAGTGAAGTCATTGACCGTTTGGAAAACTACGATCCGAAAAAGATGCCGTATGTCGTTCAATATGAACTGGCGAAGTCCTACGTCACTTATGAACCATTGGAGGGAGTGGCCAGGAAAAACGTGGAAAATGCAATCACGTTGCAAACGGATAGTCAGTATCTCCTATATTGGATTTATATAGGCAGGGGCATGAGCGAGGAAGCGATCGATTTGGCGAGAATCATGGAGGATCGCGAATTGATTATGTATGGGCTGGTAAACCAGAAAGAACAGATTAAGTTGGACGATAGCCTATCTGGGGAAGAAAAGGAAACGCAAATTAAAGAAGTCGATACTGAGCTGTCCCAATATGAAAAGGAAAAAAAGGAATTGGATAAGCAAATGGAGGAACAGCAAGGTCAGAACCCTGCTGCAACAGATTCGAATGTAGAGGATAAAGGCGCAGCGGAAGCAAAACCTGCTGTAAAAGAAGAAGTGGAAAACGAACCTGCTTCTGGGGGAAAAGAAGAAAGTAAGGATTCCTCCAAAAAATCAACTGAAGAAAAAGAGAAAAGCAAAGAGTGAGCAATGGGCCTTTTGCGGAGGTGAGATTTAATGAGTTTATTATGGATTTATTCTAGTGGGACCTACCAATCCTTTACGATCAAGGATAATCATAACGGTCCAATTTCGATTGGGCCATCAAAACAGGATACGATCACCGTTTATTCCATTCCTTTTGAACAAGGTCCTATCATGCTGAAAAAAAATGAGGGACTTGATGAATATGAGGTGTTTAGAGAGGGCAAGAAGCTTGGCGATGTAAAGCCATTCCATAGCTTCACCTTTCAAGAAGGAGAAGAAACGGTCGAGATTTTTTATACGTCAGGGGAATTGGAAGAAAGCCTCTATTATATAGGCAACTTGAAAGAAATCACTTTATCGGACAAGGCGGGAGCGACCATTCGTAAAGAAGGACCCGTTTCCGGCAATGACTTTTCCCTTGTGCTGCATAAAGGGCAGTGGCACCTCATGCCAGAGGGAAATGGCAGGATATTCCTGAATGGTGAAAGGGTAACGAAGGCTGTTCCCATCCAAAATGGTGATCTGGTTTGCTGGCCGCATATGGTGCTGAGGTTGATTGAAGGCGACTTATTGATGATTCATAGCGCCGAAAGTTATGAAACATCATTAGCTAAAATGAAGAAGCCAATCTCTGAAATGAAAAAAAACTATCCACAGTATCGCCGGACACCAAGGATGATCTACGAATTGCCGGATGAGAAAGTGACGATATCTTTTCCGAGCCAAGAAGCAGAAGATAATAATAGAGGGTTATGGTTAATCCTTATGCCGCCCTTAATGATGCTGATCGTCATGGGGGTCATCACGGTCATTCAGCCGCGGGGCATTTTCATCATCATATCGATTGTGATGTTCACGACGACTTTAGTTACCTCGACGGTACAATACTTTAAAGACAAAAAGAAGCAAAAATTCAGAGAAGAAAAACGCCAACGTGTATATACCAGGTATCTAGAGCAGAAGAGGGAAGAACTTCAAGAGCTGTCTGAAAAACAAAAGAATGTGCTGTTCTATCATTACCCCTCCTTTGAAAGGATGAAGCTTCTAACTGATGGTATTAGCGATCGTATATGGGAACGAACTCTGGAAAGTGAAGATGCTCTGCACTTTAAGATCGGAACGGCGACCATACCCTCAAGTTATCAGGTGTCGGTAAATAGCAGCGATATGTCCAATCGGGATATAGATGATTTACTTGAGCAGTCGCAGGAACTTGTGGATGTGTACAAAAACCTGGAAGATCTTCCGTTATCGATCGATTTATCAAGCGGATCGATGGGCCTGGTCGGAAAGGAATCGATTGTTAAACGGGAGCTGCAGCAATTGATTGGGCAACTGGCCTTTTTTCACAGTTATCATGATGTTCGATTTGTCGCCATCTTTCCGGAAAAGGATTATCAGGAATGGGAATGGATGAAATGGCTCCCTCATTTTCAATTGCCGCATGCCTATGCAAAAGGATTCATATATAATGAGCAATCACGTGACCAGCTGCTGACCTCGATTTATCAGCTATTAAGGGAAAGAGATTTGGATGAGAACAAAGGGAAAGTGAGATTCACTCCCCACTTTGTCTTTATTGTCACGGATCGTAATTTAATTGCTGAGCATGTCATATTGGAATATTTAGAAGGCAAAACGGACGATTTAGGCATCTCGACGATTTTTGCAGCGGATGCAAAAGAAAGTTTGACAGAAAATGTCCATACGCTTGTTAAGTACATTAATGATTTTGAGGGTGAGATTCTCATCCAGCAAACGAAGGCCGTTCATACTCCTTTTAAACTTGATGCACATTCAAAAGAAGGAAATGAGCGTTATGCACGTACGCTCCGTTCATTAGATCATCAAAAAGGCATGAACAATTCCATACCAGAAACGGTTTCATTCCTTGAATTATTGAAAGCTCGTGAAGTGGAAGATCTGCCCATCAGCCAAAACTGGCGGACCAATCTGTCTTCCAAATCCTTGGCAGTTCCGATTGGATTGAAAGGGAAAACGGATAGGGTTGAATTGAACTTGCATGAAAAGGCGCATGGCCCCCATGGATTGGTTGCCGGAACGACAGGATCGGGGAAAAGTGAATTACTGCAAACCTACATCCTATCATTAGCCGTTCATTATCATCCACATGAAGTTGCCTTTTTGCTCATTGATTATAAAGGCGGTGGAATGGCACAGCCATTCAGGCAGATTCCGCATCTGCTGGGAGTCATTACGAATATTGAGGGAAGCAAGAACTTCAGTGCCAGGGCACTAGCATCCATCAATAGTGAATTGAAGAAACGCCAGCGCATGTTTGATCGATACGAAGTCAATCATATCAACGATTACACGGACTTATACAAAGAAGGCAAAGCGGATGAACCGTTACCGCACTTATTTTTGATATCAGATGAGTTTGCGGAACTTAAAAACGAAGAACCCGATTTCATCCGCGAATTAGTGAGCACTGCGCGAATTGGACGGAGCTTGGGAGTTCATTTAATTCTTGCTACACAAAAGCCGGGCGGTGTAATTGATAACCAGATTTGGAGCAATGCTCGTTTTAAAATTTCCTTGAAAGTGCAGGATGCCAGTGATAGTAAGGAAATTCTTAAAAATAGCGATGCGGCAAATATTACTGTTACCGGACGGGGATATTTGCAGGTAGGAAATAACGAGGTTTATGAATTGTTCCAGTCTGCGTGGAGCGGTGCCCCATATTTAGAGGATACGGTTGGATCTGAGGATGAAGTGGCACTTGTCACGGACCTCGGTCTTGTTCAAATCTCAAATGTATCGGAACAGGTCACTAATAAGAGGAAAGAAAAGATTAGTGAAATTGAAGCCGTGGCGGATCGAATTGTGGCGATACAGGAAGAAATGGAGATTAAGAAGTTGGCAAGCCCATGGCTGCCGCCTCTTTCTGATCGTTTATCAAGAAACCCTGAGAGAAGCCTGACGATGAATCAATTCCACCTGGGAATGAAGGATGAGCCCGAATTGCAAAGCCAGACCAATTATGTCTATAACTGGATTGACGATGGGAATATTGGGGTTTTTGGTTCTTCCGGGTACGGCAAGTCAACCACCGTTTTGACACTTCTCTTTAGTTTTGCAGATCAATTCACTCCTGAAGAACTGCATTATTATATTTTCGACTTCGGGAATAGCGCTTTACTGCCAATGCGCCAGCTGCCTCATACTGGGGAATACTTTAGGTTCGATGAGTTAAGGAAAATCGAAAAATTCATGTTATTCATGAAGGCGGAAATGGAAAGGCGTAAGCAGCTTTTTTCAGAAAAGGAGCTTAGTAACATAAAGCTCTATAATGCATTGGTGGAAGATAAATTGCCGATTATTTATATCGTGGTCGACAATTTTGACATAGTGAAGGATGAGATGCAGGATCAGGAAGCCCAATTCGTTCAGTTTGCACGTGATGGACAATCACTTGGAATCTTCATGATTTTAACGGCAACGAGAATCAATGCGATTCGCCAGCCGTTAATGAATAGCCTTAAGACGAAGGTCGTCCATTACTTAATGGACAGTTCGGAAAAATATTCAGTTTTGGGGAGAACCCCTTATGAAAATGAACCTGTTCCTGGCAGGGCGTTGGTGAAAAAGGACCAAACCTATCTCACCCAGATTTACTTACCAGCCGATGGAGCGGATGATATAGCCGTTTTGGAAGAAATGAAACAAGCTGTGGCAGAACATAAGGTTAAATATAAGGAAATGGACAAACCGCCGGCGATTCGGATGTTACCGGCACGTCTTGATTCCAGCAGCTTCAAGAGTTACTGCTCACAAACGATTAAGAAGGATACCATTCCAATCGGGCTTTCAGAGGAAAGCGTTACACCTGTATTCGTGGAGTTGAATTCCAATCCATTCCTGCTTGTCGTAGGACAGTCACGTAAAGGGAAAACGAATGTCCTTAAAGTGCTGCTGGAATCGTTGCTTACACAGGCGGTCGGCGAAATTGGATTATTTGACGGAGTGGATCGCGGCCTATCTTCTTATGCTTTTGAGGAGAAGGTGAGCTATGTGGAAACAAAAGAGCGGATAACCGAATGGCTCGATCATATCACTGGAATATTTGAAGAACGTGAGCGAAGTTATCTTGCGGCATTGGAATTGACACCGATGAAGCAACTGGAATTCCCACCGGTCATATTTGTCATAGATAGCATTTCAAGGATCCAACAAACGATAGACGGCAGGATTCAGGATAGGATCAGCAGTTTGATGAAACAATACAGCCATCTCGGGTTTAGTCTGATTGTCGCTGGAAATGCCAACGACTTCACGAAGGGGTATGATTCGTTGACAACCGAACTGAAACAAGTCAGACAGGCTGTTTTGCTTCTTAAAAAATCGGACCAAAGCTTGTACACCCTCTCCTATTCCAGAAAAGAAGAAGAAATACAGCCGGGTTACGGATACTTTGTGCTGAATGGCCAGGAGTGTAAAATCCAAATTCCGCTAAGTGAAGAAAGAAGGAGAGTGCAAGAGAGTGTCTGAAAAAATAAAACCGATGCTGTTAATCGGTAAAATACTGGTGATCTTAGCGCTGCCAATCTTGTTTTTTTCTTATATTGGCCAAAATCCAATGAAAAAGACGGAAACGGCTTCTCGCGAAATCGCCATTGTAAATGAAGATAATGGGACAGAATTTAACAATAACCCCATTTACATGGGCTCAGAGCTTGTTACTACACTGGACAAGGATTCTGAATATGAGTGGTTTGTGGTAAATAGAAGTACGGCGGAAAGTGGACTTGCAAATGAAAAGTACGATGCAGTCATATATTTTCCATCCGATTTTTCAGAGAATATTTATACGTTCGATGATGAACAGCCTGTCAAGGCGGGGATAAAGTACAAGGTACAACCCAGTTTGAATGCAGAGAACATGGAAAAGGTACAAAAGGAATTAGAGAAAACAAAGAGCAAAATGAATAAGCATATTTCCACACAGTATTGGAGCTATGTTTCCCAATCAGTCGAGGACATCCGTAAGAAGTTCGATAATGTCCTTGCTAAAGAAATCGCTTTTCAAAACACGATGTATGAGTTTTATACTCCAAGCTCGGAAAGTCTTGCAGGCGAAATCAAGCAGCATAAGGACATGCTTGAAGGAGTTTTTGCCGAGACGAAAGATGCTGGCAAAACAAGTACTGAAACAATGGGTGAAATAGGGGACACGAAGACTCAAATGGCTTCATTTGTGAAAGATGTTGTTTCTTTTGAGGAATATCAAAAAGCTCAAAGTATCCTTTTTGAGAAGGCCTCTGCCCAAAATCAACAGCTTGTCATGGAGAGTGTGCAGTCATACGACAAGGTGCTGAATGAGGGGAATAAATCTATACCAGAGATTCAGCAAGGGATGAATACGAAATACAGCCTTAATGATCAAGGCATTAGAGAAAATGTTGGAATCATGCAGCAGAAACTTGATTCCAGCAGTAATGAATTGGAACAATTTTCAACAAGCATGAAAGACAAACAAGTAGAACAAATTACGAAAATCACCCAAGATCAACAAAGCTCGATTGAACAATTGAAACAATCGGAAGAGGCGGGTCTTGATAACCTTCAGTCAACCTTGCTTATGCAAAGAGGAAATCTTGCAAGCAGCTCTGGTGATGGGGAGGATATAGGTGAAGGAACGACGCCTATAGAGGATATTGAAACGGAAACGGGAAAAGGTGAATCAGCTGCTGCACCTGACAAGAAGGACCCGGTTGATGAACTGTCTCTGCAGGTATTGCTGGATCAAATCAATGGGATCAACACGGCACTTGAAAGTTTGGTGCCGGCAGAAGGAAGTGAAGGAGCTGCTGAACAACTCAACATCCTTACAGCGGAACTCCAAACGGAAATCAATAATCTCAGCGGAACGGTAAGCGGCAGAACGGGGAATTATAACCAAGTGATAACGGAGTTTAATACACTGGTAGATTCATATAATGACCTGCTGGCGCAGTTTACGCAATTACAAGCTGATTATAATGAACTCGGCACGAATTATAAGGATTTAGGCGACCAATGGAAAAAGTCACAGGAAGATATTCAAAAATTACAGGACATCCAGAGTATGACAATCGAAGAGGCCGTCGCAGAAATCAAGACTCTCGAACAGTCACTTCTAGAAAAGGTGGGGGGAGAAAGGCGAGCGGTGCTTGTGAAGGCCTTCGAGAATCCTATCATCAATCGGGATTCAACTACCCTCCTTGCCTATTACGGTTCACTCTCATCTTATGGTGAATTGGCTGAAAGAGTCACCGAAGCAAATGTAGATAAGATATTTGCAGCCAATATAAAAGAATTGGAAAACTTGAAAAATGGGGTTTCCGGAAATGTAGATGAAGAAGCGAAACTCGTTAAAGCCAGTTTAGCAGGAGTCAATGAGAACTTCGGGATGTTCTCGGAATCCATTATGGGTTATATGAAAGAATATGATGCTAACGTTGAAACGGGGCAAAAAGCCACTTTAGCTGAATTGGCGGCAATTTCCGGCAAGGCTCAAGAAGTGTCTGCCAATTTGTCGGGTGATATGGAAGTTCCTGAGATGGAGGCCGAACCGCCAGTTAACCTTGATGGAGAAATGTTTGTATCACTTCAAGACAATACGGCAACAACTGTCGGCTTCATTTCCGAGCTTGTCAATTCTGTAGCGGAAAGACAGGAAACGGTCACGAAGGATACAGCAGACCTGCAAGCGAAAGTGGGGTCCGTGCAGGAAAGGGCCGATCAGCTTAATGATAATTGGTCCCAAAATGTAGACTCAACCGAAAAAATCAAGACGGACGTATATAGCGTCTTGAACAACACTCTAGTCGATGATCAGGAGAACGGGTATGTGTACGAATATTTAGCGAATCCCGTACAAATCAGCGGGGAGGTCCTTCATCAGGAAAAGGTTAATATCCCGCCGATCGTCATGTTGGTGATCATACTCATTTCTGGGATATTGATCGGTTTCTTCCTGCATCATTATGAAACCATTCCAATGATGGTCCATGCAGCCTTGTTTACCTTATTGAATCTGATCGTAGGTTTAATCATCAGCATGTATGGCTTGAAAATCTATCCACTGGGAGATATGCAGGAGATTAAATGGACCGTCTTCACCGTCCTGCTTTTATTCTTCTGTTCAGCGTTTACCCGACTTGCCTTCTCGATTGGGCCGTTTGTCGGTGCTATCCTGGTGATTGGTTTGATCAGTTTCTTTACCATTCCATTATTGGATTTAATCATGCCTAATTTCAATGTAGACCACCCTGTTGCGGACGTATACATGTCCATTCAATTCGGTAATCAGTCGGCATTCATTCCGGCTAGTATCATCTTGATTGTACTGACGCTTATCGCAACGGTCATTCCATATATAGTGAAGCGTCTTGCAGAAAGAAGAGCAATGGCCCATGAAGTGGAATAAATACGTAATGCCTGTCTTGCTCATCCTGTTTTTTAGCCATGCACCTCATGGCGGGGCGGAAGAGGAACCGATGGTGGAGCCCAATGAATATCAAGAAAACGATATTGATATTCAAACGGAGTATTTCCATGAAGAAGGATTGTTGGAACAGAAGCGGAAACTGCCTGAAGAACAAAAGGACCTCACTTTTGAAAGAGGGAAATATGATGCCATTGACTCGGTGAAGGACTCACTGTTTCAGTCTCCTGTAATGGAGAATCAAAATAATACCATCGCTTCAAAATCAGAACAGCTTGGATTATTCTCGGAGGTCCGCATTCCAACGAGAAACGAAGAAGAAACAGAGCCTTCGCTTAATTTTGACCTGACGATATTGCTAGGCATCGTTTTGGCACTTTTGGTCGTTTGTTTGTTTTTTATCCTTATCCCGAAAATGGGGAAGCTGAATGGAGAGGTTAAACGAAAATGAAAACAGCCCGATTCCCCTCAGGAATCGGGCTGTTTTAACTACATATCCATAACGGTTTTAATAAGCCCTAAAAGAAGGGCGGCTGCGAAGATCAAAATGAAGAATTTTTTATACATGATCAGTACCTCTTATATCTTAGGAGTGGATTGCATTCATTTTAGCATAAACAAGACAGAATAGAAGTTAACTTAAGAATATACAGATCGGAAGGCCATGGCTTCATTGCCCTGATGACAGGAGCGGGAAATTATGAAAAGGTGGACGATTTATTGGAGTTTGCCTGCCGTTTATTTATGGCTTGTACAATTTGGACGTTGATCTCCGCTCCAGGCACTCGCTTTCCGAGGGCGGTCCGCCCTCGGCTTGCGCCTGCGGGGTCTCCCTAAACGCGCTTTTCCCGGCCCAATTCTCTTAACTGCCAAAATTGGAATTTCAAAAGGGTTTCGGAATTTTTTAATTCCGAAACCCTTTTGTCTACAAACTGCGATGCGCCGATTTATTGGCGTATCCTATCAGTTATTTGAACAAGTCAGGTTGAACAGTCTGCGAGTTCAACAGCTTCCCCAATCCTTGGTCATGGCGTGATAGGACCTTTTTCAATAAACAAATGGACGTCATCATTGGTTCATATTCACTAAGCAAACAGTTAACCCTGCCTTTTTCAGTAAACCGCTTTAATATTTTAGAACAAATTCGTTTATGGTTTTCCGATAATCTAGTAAACTTACAATGTAAGGTTCAATTGGGTCTTAATGTAAAATATGTGATATAGAGAAGACATGAAATAATAGTGATAATGTGAATCCCGGGAGGTAGAGAATGATTTATAAGCAGGTCAATCAAAAACTGGAAATGGTTCTGGGGAATATCGAAAAGGTGATTATCGGAAAACGGGATATAGCAGAACTAAGCATCGTGGCACTCCTTTCCGGCGGACATGTCTTATTGGAGGATGTTCCGGGTGTGGGAAAGACAGTCATGGTAAGGGCATTGGCAAAATCAATAGGTGCAAGCTTCAAGCGAATTCAATTCACGCCTGATTTACTTCCTTCGGATGTTACTGGCGTTTCGATCTTCAATCCTAAGGAACAAGAATTCATCTTTAGGCCAGGTCCGATAATGGGCCATATTATTTTAGCTGATGAAATAAACCGGACCTCGCCGAAAACCCAGTCTGCATTGCTTGAAGCGATGGAAGAGGCAAGTGTGACGATTGATGGTGTCACAAGAGGATTGGAGAAGCCCTTTTTCGTAATGGCGACACAAAATCCAATCGAGTACGAGGGAACATATCCGCTGCCGGAGGCTCAATTGGATAGATTCCTATTAAAAATGAAAATGGGCTATCCAGGTGTGGAAGAAGAGATAGAGGTTCTACATAGGGCTCAATACACGGCACCGCTAGAGGAATTGGAATCCGTCATCACCTTGGATGAATTGATAGAATTACAGGCTGAGGTGAAAGCGGTGATAGTGGATGACACAATAAAACGGTACATTGTTGAATTGGCGAATCAAACACGTTCACATGAAGGGGTCTACTTAGGGGTGAGCCCTCGTGGATCGATAGCATTGATGAAGGCAGCCCAGGCTTACGCGCTGATCCAGGGCAGGGACTATGTTCTGCCTGACGATGTTCAATATTTAGTGCCTTTCGTATTTTCCCATCGGCTTATTTTGAAGCCTGAAGCGAATTATGAGGGCTTCGATGCTGGAATGGTGATACATGAAATTGTCGCGACAACAAAAGTGCCTGTGAAGCGGGCTGTGACCTAATGCGAAGATTCATCAACATTCTAAGGGGAAATATCAGTGTGATCGGACTTGTATTACTCATGACTGTTTCCTTTTGCTATGCAATGTTTCAAGGCGGTTTTGTCAGTTGGTTCATTTTTTATTCATTTTTGCCGTTTTCTGTGTACGCTTTGATCCTGCTGTTTTATCCGCTGCATGATTTTACCGTTGAGAGAAAGGTCAATAAAAGGGAATGCCAGGCTGGTGAATCTGTTGAGATAGCATTGACGTTTACGCGTGAAAACCGGCTGCCCCTATTATTTATGGTGGTAGAGGAGGAATTTCCTCAGCAGATGGAAGATAGGGGACTACAAAGGAAAATAATTATCTTTCCGGGATTCAAGCGTACCTTCAGCATGTCATATACCTTGGAAAACTTGCAGCGGGGAGAGCATTCGTTTCAATCGATCCGCTTTTGGATTGGGGACTTTTTCGGGCTGGTCGAAAAGGAAGCGATATATAGTTCACCTTTGAAAATAACCGTTTTTCCTCGTTATCACGAGCTTGCCTACAGTGATCTTGATCGAGTGTTCAATCAGGGGGCAGTGGTTTCAACAAAGAAAACACAACGGGAACATTCAGTGGTCTCCGGTGTAAGGGAATATCAGCCAGGCGATCAATTGTCTTGGATTAACTGGAAGGCGACTGCCAGGACGAGTGAAATCATGACGAAGGAATTCGAGGTGCAGAAAAACCGGGATGTATTCATCATGCTTGATGAAAAGCCTTCTGATTTATTCGAAGAATCCATTGAAATGGCAGCTTCTATTGCCCATGCCATGTTAAAGAAAGGCATGGAAATTGGGTATGTGAGTATGGGGTCGAGGTTAATCATACCGGCAGCAGCAGGCAACAAACAGAAACGAAAGATTTTTTACCGGCTTGCTAAAGAAGAGCCGGGTGTTGTAAACGCATTGAACGAAAATGTCCGGGAGGGAATTCTTCCGGCAAACGCTGCTGTGATATTCATCGTTTCAGACTTAACCTTAGAAAAGGTGGACTTATTGAGTGCTTTCCGGCCTAATCAGGGATTGATGTTATGCGTGAAGAAACAGGCAGATCTTACTGATGAGGAAAGGTTTTCAATGTCTACAGCTGTTTCGAGGGGGATAAAGATTAGCTTTTTTGAACATGGTCATCTAAAGTTTGGCAGATCAGAGGTGATGGTGAAATGAATGTCACTACCGAAAAATTGGAAAGGTTCATGCACGTCCTCATGTATGTATTTGGTTTGTTGTTGATTACTGAATGGTTAAGGCCTGTCGATAGACTTACCGATACAGGTAATATCATCATTTTTATCTTATTTTTGTTCTACTCCCTGCTACTGCATTATTTCCGCATACATTGGTCGATCCGATTTATTCTCATTAGTGCTTATATAATGATTTCATTACAGTTCCTCCATTCAAAAGAGGCTTTATATCAATTGTCATGGCTGAAAGGGTTTCTAGCAGATTTTAAGGGCAATCTTGGTTTTATATATGATGGGAATTGGGAGTTGATCACAAATCCATT
The DNA here is from genome assembly GCF_056397085.1 of Peribacillus sp. 05N428. Classification (NCBI taxonomy): domain Bacteria; kingdom Bacillati; phylum Bacillota; class Bacilli; order Caryophanales; family Bacillaceae; genus Peribacillus; species Peribacillus sp. 05N428. Next base: position 54,354 of record NZ_JBFTMS010000027.1, read on the forward strand.
TCGAACGTTTCTATTTTTTGTCCTTCTTTGGCTTGTGACATATTTGATCCATTACTGGGTGATGGTGAGGCAAAGCATCTTTTTCTTTTTTATGTTAACGGTGATTTTTATATCTGTACTCGATACATTCACTCCTTATGCGGGGGATAGGGCAATGATAAGAATCATCATCATCGGGTTTTTGATGCTCGGCTTGCTTTCCCTGCTGCGGCTAACGATACAGGAGAGGATTAAGTTCCCGATGGCTTCCATCAATAAGTGGATCTTGATGCTGACCGGCATGATATTGGTAAGTGTCCTTGTCGGTTTCGCTGCCCCAAAGCTCTCTCCACAGTGGCCGGACCCGGTGCCTTATATTACTTCCTATTCTGATAAAGCTGTGAAAGAAGACGGTGATTCGAAGCGTAAAAGTGTCGGATATGATGAAGACGATTCGGATCTTGGCGGTTCGATAGAGCCGGATAGTTCCATCGTTTTTTATAATAATGCTTCTGCAGGACATTACTGGAAAGTCGAGAACAAGAATATTTATACCGGTAAAGGGTGGGTTTCCATACCGGAAACGGAATTTCACACTTTTTCCAACGGGCAGGATATGGCAACTTTAGATATTTACGACGTCCCTGAATTGGTGAGGACTGAAGAAATGACGGCAAAAGTATCCATGACGGAATCATATTCACATATCCTTCATCCGCAGTCCGGATATGTAAAAAAGATTGAGGGCAAAAACGGGCAGGATTTCAAATATTATCAGGAGAGGGACAAATTTATTTCTGAACAGGGTAATGGCGAACGACTTTCCATGAAAGAGTATGAACTGGTTTATGATATGCCAAGTTTTGATATAGCTGAGTTAAGGAAGGTGACGGAACCCGACGATTCCATGGATTTATTAATGGAAAAAAACACTCAGCTTCCAGAGGGATTGCCAAACCGGATATTTGAATTGGCCTCCCGGCTGACAAGGAATGAAACGAATTGGTACGATAAAGCAAAAGCCATTGAGGATTATTTTGACGGAGCTGAATTCATTTATTCCAAGGACGATATTCCGTATCCAGAGAGCAATCAAGATTATGTCGATCAATTTTTATTCGAGACACAGATAGGGTATTGCGATAATTTTTCAACTGCCATGGTCGTTTTACTAAGGGCCGCCAATATACCTGCAAGGTGGGTAAAGGGCTATACCGAAGGGGAAAAATCAATACTTGATGGCGAATCCGTTTATAAAGTGACCAATAATAATGCACATTCCTGGGTCGAGGTTTATTTTTCAGGGATAGGCTGGATTCCCTTCGAGCCGACAAAGGGTTTCAATGGAGAAGTTGAATTTTACGATTCGGAATTGAAACAGGAAGCAATCAAGAAACCTGAAGAAACCCCGACTAATGAAGAGCAAACAAAGAAAGAGACCAGGGAACGCCAGGATACACCAGATAGGGAAACTCAATCCTCCGTGAAAACGGGTTTTGGGAACATAAAAGGGTTCTTAAAATGGTCTGCAATCACATTATCAGGTGGATTGATTTTTGCTTCTATCGGTTATTTCCTCAGAAGGAAGTGGATTCCTCATCTGCAGATTCTTCGTTATAGAAAGAAAACCGATGCTCATTTCTCGACAGCTTATTTAATATTATTGAAACAATTAAAACGGGCTGGTTTAGTTCGGCCGGAGGGGCAAACCTTAAGGGAGTACGCCGCCTATGTGGATGCAGTGTACGCTACAGATGAGATGAGTGAATTGACGGCTGGATACGAGTTAATGATATATCGTGGAGACGCGGAAGATGGGGAATGGAAACACTTTCAAAAGGGTTGGGAAAGCTTAATGAGAAAAACTAGCTCTTGACCAGGTTTTTATTATATTGATACAATAACAAAAACTAACTTAAACTAATATATCCTTCATATATCCTCGATAATATGGATCGAAAGTTTCTACCGAATCACCGTAAATGATTTGACTATGAAGGCGGATTTTAACAGGAAAGCTGAAAATCTGCCTTCGTCTGTACTTTTTCTGTATTTTTGAGGGTGGATTTTTAGTTTTTCTTTTTTTATGATAATATTTTTTATAAGAATTATCACTCGATTTTATGAGTGAATTACATTGATAGAGGTGACGTTTGTGCCGGGGAAAACAGAATTGCAAAAAAACCAGGAAATGATCGTAGTACTTGATTTCGGAAGCCAATATAATCAATTGATCACTCGTCGTATCCGTGAATTTGGTGTGTACAGTGAGCTTCATCCTCATACAATTACTGCAGAAGAAATTGAGAAAATGAACCCAACGGGAATCATCTTCTCAGGGGGCCCGAACAGTGTTTATGATGCAAATGCATTTGGTTGTGATGAACGTATATTCGAAATGGGTCTTCCGATTTTCGGTATTTGTTATGGCATGCAGCTTATGACCAAACATTTTGGCGGTAAGGTGGAGCCAGCGAAGAACCGTGAATACGGAAAAGCGACACTTGCTATCCAAAATGAGTCCAAGTTATTCAGTGACCTGCCAAAAGAACAAATCGTCTGGATGAGCCATGGTGATTTAGTGGTGGAAACGCCTGAAGGTTTCCAAATAGATGGGACGAACCCGTCTTGCCCAATTTCGGCTATGAGTGACGAGTCTCGTAAATTGTATGCTGTGCAATTCCATCCAGAAGTCCGTCATTCCGTATACGGTAATGACATTTTGAAAAATTTCGTATTCGGCGTTTGTGGCTGTAAAGGTGACTGGTCAATGGAGAACTTCATTGAAATCGAGATGGAGAAAATCCGCCAAACGGTCGGAGATAAAAAAGTGTTATGCGCATTGAGCGGCGGGGTGGATTCATCCGTTGTTGCTGTATTGATCCATAAAGCGATTGGCGATCAGCTGACATGTATTTTCGTTGATCATGGATTACTTCGTAAAGGGGAAGCCGAAGGTGTAATGGAAACATTCAGGGAAGGTTTCAATATGAACGTAATCAAGGTCGATGCAAAAGAACGTTTCCTATCGAAGCTTGCTGGCGTTTCAGATCCTGAACAAAAACGGAAAATCATCGGTAACGAGTTCATCTACGTATTCGATGACGAAGCAACGAAGCTCGAAGGAATTGATTTCCTTGCACAGGGTACACTTTACACAGACATTATTGAAAGTGGTACGGCCACTGCACAAACAATTAAATCACATCACAACGTTGGCGGTCTGCCGGAAGATATGCAATTTAAATTGATTGAGCCTTTGAACACACTATTCAAGGATGAAGTGCGTGCACTTGGAAGTGAAATGGGCATTCCGGACGAAATCGTTTGGCGTCAACCATTCCCTGGTCCAGGTTTAGGTATTCGTGTATTAGGTGAAATTTCAGATGAAAAACTAGAAATCGTTCGTGAGTCTGACCATATTTTACGTGAAGAAATTAGAAAAAATGGTTTGGAACGCGAAATTTGGCAGTACTTTACGGTGCTTCCTAACATTCGTAGCGTAGGGGTAATGGGCGATGCACGTACGTATGACTATACAATCGGAATCCGTGCGGTTACGTCCATTGACGGAATGACATCCGATTGGGCAAGAATCCCATGGGATGTACTTGAAATCATCTCAACGAGAATCGTTAATGAAGTAAACCATGTAAACCGCGTCGTTTATGACATTACGTCTAAGCCGCCTGCAACGATCGAGTGGGAATAGTAGATTAAAACCATCCAATCAGTGAAGGAATTAACCTTCACTGATTTTTTTGTTGAAATAGTATTTGAATATGTAGATTCCTTACATTTTACGTATGTTGGCGAAGATATAGCCATGATAAGTAAGGGATATATAGCGAAACGCGAACATTGCCTAAAATTACATAAAAATTATTCGTTTGGTATATTGACGATTATTTTAGTGACTGATAAACTATACCTATAATAATAAAAAAACATAATTGTCGTATAATATTGGGGATATGGCCCAAAAGTTTCTACCAAGCTGCCGTGAACGGCTTGACTACGATGTGGAAGGATTGGCGTGTTTGGATAAACCGCCACTTCTTTACATGACCGCAGTCAAGCCCCGTTCGTAAGCGAATGGGGCATTTTCTGTTGGCACGATTTTATGATGGGGGAGACTCATAATGAAAAATTATTTTCGGTTTAACGAGCTGGGAACTAATTATCGCCGTGAAATACTTGGTGGACTAACTACTTTCCTTTCAATGGCATATATCCTGGTTGTAAACCCTGTAATGCTGACTTTACAAAGCATCGAGGACTATCCGGATGAACTAAGAATGGACTACGGAGCGGTTTTTGCCGCAACCGCATTGTCAGCCGCAATCGGCTCGATATTGATGGGACTCATAGCCAGATATCCAATCTCGCTCGCGCCGGGTATGGGATTGAATGCTTTCTTCGCTTTTACCGTTGTGCTTGGCTTTGGAATTCCTTGGCAGACGGCTTTAACAGGAGTATTGATTTCAGGTATTATCTTCGTTTTACTTTCCCTATCGGGAATACGTGAAAAAATCATTAATGCAATTCCAGTCGAATTGAAATACGCAGTTGGAGCCGGTATCGGTTTATTCATTACTTTTGTAGGGTTTCAGAATGCTGGTATCATCACGAATGATGACAGCGTTCTTGTCGGACTGGGCGATTTGACATCAGGAAATACTTTATTGGCTGTGTTTGGAATTGTCGTAACCGTCATTTTGATGACGAGAGGCGTCAAAAGCGGCGTGTTCATAGGAATGGTCATTACAGCCATTGCAGGAATGATCTTTGGACAAGTTCCGGTGCCGGACAAAATTATCGGTGCCGTTCCTAGCATAGCGCCTACATTCGGGGTTGCGTTCGATGCCTTTGGAAATCCCGGTGATCTCTTCACTGGTCAAATGTTAATCGTGATACTGACTTTCTTGTTCGTAGCATTCTTTGATACAGCCGGTACGCTGGTGGCTGTCGCACAACAAGCTGGATTGATGAAGGATAATGTTCTTCCTAGAGTGGGTAAAGGATTGCTTGCTGATTCATTATCCATCGTTTCAGGTGCAATTCTTGGTACATCCACCACGACATCTTATGTAGAGTCCACATCAGGTGTTGCTGCTGGTGCTCGAAGCGGTTTTGCGGCTGTAGTGACAGGGTTGCTGTTTGTCCTATCCCTTTTCTTCTTCCCGCTTCTATCAGTGGTGACATCTGCTGTGACTGCGCCGGCATTGGTTATAGTCGGAGTATTAATGGCATCATCACTTAAAAATATTGACTGGCAAAAGTTTGAAATTGCGGTTCCGGCCTTCTTTACGGTCATCATGATGCCTATGACATATTCAATTGCAACAGGTATAGCTTGCGGATTCATCTTCTATCCAATCACTATGTCGATGAAAGGAAGAGCAAAAGAGGTTCATCCGATCATGTGGGGTCTTGGAGTCGTCTTCCTGCTATATTTCATTTTCTTGAAGTAATAATGCAAGTAAGTAAGGAGAGTCCTGATTTCGGGGCTCTTCTTTCATGTTGTAAGAGAAAGCTCATATCGTGTATAGTAATAGTACTAAGTACTAAGTACTTTATCCTGTATGGGGCATAGGGATGACTTTGAGAAAAAAAGAGGGAGAAAAATGAATGGTTTTATCGTTGAAAAGGTTTTGAACAATAATGTGGTGATTGCCACGCATCCGTCGTATGGAGAAGTCGTTACTATTGGAAAGGGCTTAGGCTTCAACCGAAAGAAAGGCGAAGAGTTGAGTCCGGAACTAGCGGAGAAAACGTTTGTCCTGAAAAATGTTAAGGAACAGGAAAGTTACAAAAAACTCTTGCCGCAAATCGACCAAAATCTTCAAGCAGCCATTATAGAATCCATTCATCTCATTAATGACCGGGTAACCGGAAAGCTAAATGAACATATACATGTCGGTTTAACAGATCATTTATTGTTCGCCCTTCAGCGTGTTTCACAAGGAATGACTATCAAAAACCCATTCTTGAAAGAAACGATAACCCTTTATCCTTTTGAACATGATATTGCTGTCGATGTAGTAGAATTAATTCAAGATAAGACAGGCATAGGCCTGCCCCAAGGGGAAATCGGTTTTATTACGCTTCATATTCATAGCGCAATATCAAATAAAGACTTATCGGAAGTCAATCAGCATTCGCAGTTAATCTATCACCTTATCCAAGTTGTTGAAGAACAGCTCAATGTGAAAATTAATAAGGATAGCATAGACTATTCACGTTTGGTCCGTCATTTAAGATTCATGATAGACAGGGTGCTTGCTGGGGAAAAAGTAGAGGAACCTGAAAAAATAGCAATGCTATTGAAAGAAGAATATCCTTTGTGTTACAATATCTCTTGGAAGCTAATAAAAATTATGCAGCAGAAATTAGGCAAGCCGGTTTGTGATGCGGAAGCTGTCTATCTAACGATGCATATCCAACGATTACAAAAGAAAATTAAATAAACATACATTAACTTACGTGTTACTGATTCGATCAGGCATAAGTGAGGAGAATGATTGTTATGAAAGAGGGTATTATATACCTGAATTTTCATTTCAATCCTATCTTTGCTTATGCCTTTTTTGTATTTGAATTCTGATGCGTGGGAAGATGAATACCATCGTAAATGTAACCGTTTTATTAGCATGGAAAAACAGTAAAGAGGAGGAAAACCTATGTTTAAGAAGTTGTTTGGTGTTTTGCAAAAAATCGGTAAAGCTTTGATGCTTCCTGTAGCCATTTTACCAGCGGCCGGAATTTTGCTTGCGTTTGGTAATGCATTGCAAAACGAAACTTTGTTGGATATCGCCCCGTTTCTTGCGAGTGGCGGAGTGGAAATGGTCGCATCGGTAATGGAGAATGCCGGAAATATTATTTTTGGGAATCTTCCCTTGTTGTTTGCTGTGGGGGTCGCAATTGGGTTAGCTGGTGGAGATGGTGTTGCCGGCCTTGCCGCGATTATCGGTTTCTTGATTATGAATGTAACGATGGGAACTGTTCTTGGCATTGACGCTGCCGACATTGAGAACAATAGTGCGGTGTATACCAATGTTCTGGGAATCCCGACGTTGGGAACAGGTGTGTTCGGCGGTATTATCGTCGGTGTCATGGCTGCTGTTATGTATAATAAGTTTTATGAAATTGAACTGCCATCTTATTTAGGATTCTTTGCAGGTAAACGTTTTGTACCCATTGTAACAGCTGCAAGCGCAGTTATTCTTGGGCTGCTGATGATTTTGATTTGGCCAACGATTCAATCGGGGTTAAATTCATTTTCCGAAAATATGTTGGGTGCTAACCTGACACTTGGAGCTTTCGTGTTTGGGGTTGTAGAACGTGCGCTGATTCCTTTTGGATTGCATCATATCTTCTATTCTCCATTCTGGTTCGAATTTGGCAGCTATATCCCTCAAGGAGGGGGAACGCCAGTCAGAGGAGACCAGGCCATCTTCATGGCACAAATTAAAGATGGCGTACAGAATTTAACGGCCGGTACCTTCATGACTGGTAAATATCCATTCATGATGTTCGGGTTACCAGCTGCAGCTTTGGCCATTTATCATGAAGCAAGACCGGAAAGAAAGAAAATAGTCGGGGGATTGATGGCTTCTGCAGCACTTACATCATTCTTGACTGGGATTACTGAGCCACTTGAATTTGCATTCTTATTTGTTGCACCGGTACTTTTCGGGATTCACTGTCTGTTTGCCGGTCTATCATTCATGACCATGCATTTACTGGACGTGAAAATCGGGATGACGTTCTCGGGTGGTTTGATCGATTACGTACTGTTTGGTTTAATCAATCCGCAAACCAATGCATGGATTGTTATTCCGGTTGGTTTAGTCCTTGCGGTTATCTATTACTTTGGATTCCGATTTGCAATAAGGAAGTTTAACCTTAAAACTCCTGGTCGTGAAGTGGAAGAGGATGAGGAAGCGGAAGAATCTACAAGTTCTGCTGGAAGTCTTCCTGGGGATATCTTGGATGCCATGGGCGGAAAAGAAAACATCTCTCACTTGGATGCCTGCATTACCCGTCTTCGTGTATCGGTCAATGACATCGGTAACGTTGATAAAAATAGGCTGAAGAAACTTGGTGCCGCTGGAGTTCTGGAAGTGGGCAATAACATCCAGGCTATCTTCGGACCTCGTTCAGAAACGATCAAGGGGCAAATGAAAGATATCATTGATGGAAAAAGGCCTCGTAAAGTAGAAGCGTCTCCTGAAGTAGGTGTGGAAAAGCAAATCGAGGATGTGGTCCCGAAACCTTTACGGACGGATGAAGTTTCCGAGCGCTTTGTTTCTCCTATTAATGGGGAATTAAAACCGATCACGGAAGTGCCTGATGCAGTTTTTGCTGAAAAAATGATGGGCGATGGATTTGCAATTGTACCCGAGGATGGGTTGGTTGTTTCTCCTGTGGACGGTACGATCGTTAATTTATTCCCGACTAAACATGCAATAGGTATCGTTTCCGAAGCTGGACGTGAAATCTTGATTCATGTCGGGATCGATACAGTTAAGTTGGAAGGCAAAGGTTTCGAAGCACTTGTCGCTCAAGGAGATAAAGTGACAAGCGGGCAGCCATTGCTTAAAGTTGATATAGAGTATGTCAAAAACAATGCTAGCTCTATCATTACGCCAATCGTCTTTACTAACCTTTCTGAAGGTGAAAGCGTCAAGATTGAAAAGGCCGGAAATGTAGATAGGGAAGAAGCGGACGTAATCTCCATCAATAAATAATCATTAATAAATAACGGGAGGGTGGCTATAATCAGCTGCCCTCCTGTTTTTTTTGATGATTCTTTGGCATGGACCGGCTTTTATAGAAAGAAAGTGGTTTAGTGAAAAAAATGAAGTTAATTTTAAAAGATTAAATTGACTTATCTATATGCAAGTGCTAATATATTAAATACACCGCTTGAGACAAACAAGACAAACAAGTAAATGATAACTTGTTGTTGACTTTGTATTTGGAGGATGTTATACTAATAAAGTCGCTAAACGAAGCGATGGAAAATATTGCTCTTTGAAAACTGAACAAAACAAAGCGCCAACGTTAAATTTTAAGTGAGCACACACTATCAAAAAAGCAAATGAGCAAGTCAAACATTTCTTCGGAGAGTTTGATCCTGGCTCAGGACGAACGCTGGCGGCGTGCCTAATACA
>NZ_JBFTMS010000028.1:0-63455 GCF_056397085.1 Peribacillus sp. 05N428
CGAGCCAAGATTTTATTCCACGCTTCCTCCAGCCCTTACCTCACGATAAGTACCTTGCGCTTCCTTAGTGGTTGGTCGATGTGTACCCCCACAGTGGACTTTCACCACCTAGATAGATGCCATGCCTGGCACACAAGAAAAAGCTGCCTAAAAGACAGCTCTGATCTTAAGCTAACGCACCCATTAGAGAAATAAGTCCTTTTTACCTTCTAACGAATACTGAATATTCTATCGGATTTTCGAATCCTAATCTTTCTGCCAGCTTTATCGATGCAAAATTGTTAACATCACAATCCCAGTTGGGTTTCAAATTTCTTTCAATACAATGTTCAATGAATATTTCTGCAACATTTTGAGCTAAGCCCATTTTTCTATACTTATTTTGAGTTGCAATATCAATTTCAGCAAATTGTGATGAACTAAATATAGCTGTACACTCACTTACAACGGTATCATTATGTAGCAAACAATAACCAAAACCATTCTCAAGAAAATTTGATACTGAACCCCAATATTCATTATAATAAGATTCATTAAATTCCAGACTTTCAGTAATTATTTTTTCATCTATTCTCTTTACTATAAAATCTTTAGGAACTTTTACTTTATTTATTGTTGAATATGTATCCTTATTAAAATGAAAAGAATATCTATGCATTTGTCTTAAGTCTTTTCCAAACAACTTATTTATAACTTGATTCCATTCTTTGGATGGAGAAAACAAAGTGAATCGCTTTTTATCATTTTTTCTGCTTCTATAAATTTCTAAAAATACGCTGTTAAGACCATTGTTCATTTCGTCTCCACCAACAACAAAAATACCTGAATCAGTTCCAATTAAAACTGTTTTCTTCAATTCATCCATATAAACCTGTCCAGGAATATAATTATCTAATACAGAGTAAGCAAATGTTGGATAAGTTTCTTTATACTTTTTTTTCAGTAAATTTATGGCCTTTTTAAATTCATTATTCACACACTGGTTCCCCCTTTTTTTGATTATTCCTCATACTTGTTGTACTAGTAACAGTACCGATGCGTTTATATTTTGTTATAAATTTTGCCGTAGTTGATTTTAACCTTATCTTTTAGTTCCTGACATTCTTTTTCTAATTCTTTTACTCTCTTGCGTAGACTAGCAATTATCACGTCTTTAGATTCTTCTGATACATTTCTTTTGACTTGTTTAATGCTCAATATACCTTCCTGTTGGCTACGAAGATATTCAATCCTTTCTTTAAGATTTGGGCTTTTATAAAGGTAGGTTTTAGAAACCCCAGCGTGTGTTGATACTGAATTGAAATTTATTTTTTGTTGAGTTTTGATCATTTGTTTTATGGACTGTTCGACTTTTTTTAGTGTTTTTTCCTTTTTTTCTTTCGCATTATTTATAAGTCCAGATACATCAGGCTTTTGATTGCCCATTGTTGTTTAAACCTCATTTCTTTCTTTTTTCATATACTCCCTACGATCCTTGCTTAAACCGTAAATACCATCGCCCGCCTCAAGCGAAGATGCAATTTCCTTATAACGTTTTAACTTCGGCTGTATCAATTCAATGGATCTGAGCCTATTTGATTTTTGGTAAAGCTCAATGTCAGATTCAATTTTTGAAATTTGCTCTTTGTAGTAACTCAAGAATGTATGGTCCGCATGGAAACTCCTACAATTATTTTTTATGCAGGGTGGTTCCAACGTTTGTTCCAAAAAGTCACAGGTTAGTTTTGGACTCTTAATACAAAAACCATGATCCAACCTAATAGAGTCCATGTTATGTCGTATCCACTCAAGTTCTAAGCCATTTTCTTTTGCCTGACCTTCTAAATCTGCTTTAATAATGTTGCCATTAGGAGAGAGCATCACAGCCCCTTTAGATCGCGCTTTCTCCCACTCGTCCCTTAATGTATTATCATGAATTTGTGCATAAATTAATGTCATTTCCGGGCTTGCATGAGCCATCAACTTTTGTAAGTGGAGGATGTTCATCCCGTTATTAATCATGTTCACTCCATATCTATGTCTAAAGGCATGATTTTTTATATGAAAGATTTCTCCTGAACTGTCCCTAATCTGACAACGATGGGTAAGTTTGTTCAAGTTATCGTTAAACACTTTTGCCGAAATCGGAAGACTTTTTCTCCTCCCGTCTATATTTGGAAAAAGGAGGTCTCTTTGATTTGAATCTGATGATTCAGTATCCATTAATTTGACCTGAGCATGTATTACATCTGCTATATCATCAGTGATGGGGATTTTATGATTAGTATAGTTCACTTTTCTTTGATCTCCGACTAACCACCAGCCGTCACTTTTCTTTTCTAGACAGTTTTTCTTCAATAAAAGTGTGTCGGATATACGGAACCCAGATGCTTCAAGTACTAACAGAATTGGGACATAATGAGCATTTAATTCAGAAAGGTTTTCAAGAATCTGTTCCCAGACATCGTCAGGTATATACTTGATATCTTCGGCTTTCAACCGTTCTTTCTTTGGAAAATCTTCCGGGAAAATCAAGTGATTTATCGGCTTCTTGGGTGCAAAATCCCATTCCAGCCTTTGGATATAAGATACGTAGGTTTGCACTTCGTACAAATATACTCTAATTCTGTTCTTCATTTGTTCTTCGATGGTATTTTTGCTGTTTCCTTTGAGTGGCAATGTCCGTAAATGCCCCATAAAAGACAAGATGTCATTACGTGACAATAAACTCAAGTCATCCCATTCAGGATAACTTACAGCGATAAATTTAAAAAATGCTGATAGGGGAGGGAGTATACTTCTTGACCGAGCGAAACTTAAGTTTTGCTGTATGACCATTCGTTGCTCCAGGTATTTTTTAACCCATTTTCGAAACGGTGTGACAACCGTTTCGAAAGAAATAGTGTACTCACCTCTTGTCTCGTTAAAATCAATGGGTAATTTGCGGACATCCCATCGGTCTTTTTCAATTTCAGCCCTATTATCATAATAATCTGAAAAAAACTCGTATAGTTGATTATAGAGATTGATATATATTGAAGCTTTTATGTATTCTTTATTACCAATTGCGTTTTTTCCGTGAGTAACTATGGGCAAATTTCGCGAAGCTAAAAATGTGCGGTATTCTAAAAGAAATTTATCCTTGTTGATATCGATAATCGAAATTGAATTGGGGTATTTTAGAGATATAAACTTAGCCAATGCTTTAACGGCAGGATAATATCCGTCCCAAAGAGATGTATGGCGATAGGTTTTATTTTGTAGTCTTACTGAAAAATAAAACTTTACTTCGTTCCGAATGTTAGGATTGCTGATTTTTGCAAAATTCATATTTCTCGCCTTAAATTTCATCTTGCCTGAATACTTAATAGGACATTGTTCTATATTCCATACATCTTCGGCCCAATAACCAGTTAGATTTTCTATCATGTAACTGACTTGTTTAGCTAATCGAAAAGTATCTATATGCATAAAATCCTTCTCTCACTGTTATTCTTTCTTGGTGTTTCTGTTCTTTATTGCTTGAGTGTAACTTTCGCGAAGTTGATCTTCATTAATATGTACATATGTATTTATGGTGGTCTGGACCTGTGCATGACCTAATAGCTTTTGTATGACTGAAATTTCTACACCTTTCGCATGTAGTTCCGATGCAAAAGTATGTCTTAACATATGAGGGGTAAAATCTATTCCCGTCTTTTTCCTGATTCTTTTAATCATCGATTCTACGGTGTTCCGGCTTAGTGGGTATCCTTTGTTAGGACCTTGTAATTTTATGAATACATGGTTAGAGTCTACTTCATTTGCATGGTAATCAATTAGGTAGTCTTGGAATAGATTCATCGTTTCTTCGCTTACAAAAACGATTCTATTTTCACCAGCAGCCGTCTTTGACTTTTTAACTCTAATAGTGTTTTTTATAATATTAAAATCTTCGATTTCAAGCCCAATCGCTTCCCCTATACGTAAGCCACCCTCATATAATATTCGTATTAATAATTCATCTCTTACGTTAGTACAATTGTCATGTATAGTTTGTACTTGTCCTTGTGTTAATGTTTTTATCTGCCTTTTTGTTTCTTTCACCTTTAATATATTTTTGTCTATTAATCTATTTTTTGATATATGATGCAAAAATGGTTTGTAGTTTCTATTGCGTGAGGAAATCTTTTTTGTGCTAGCTTCCTTTAATCCATTCTCATGCATGTTCAATCGGTCTAAAAAATCATAGAAGGACATTACACAGGTTAATATAGTGTTGATTGTTCTCTCAGAACGAACCGAGTTAATTGGCCTTATCGTAGTTATTTTTTCTGACTTATGAGAAGTTCTTAGCCAACTTATGAATTTAGCTACATCTTCTATGGAAATGGACTCATAGGATAATTCCTTTTCCACTAAATACTCAAAATATAGTTTCAAGTGATAACAATAAGAACGTAAAGTATTAACTGATCTTCCTATGTTATCCATATACTTTAAGTATTTAATTACTGGTATGACTGGCTCTCCTCCACCGTCAACTAATATGTAACGGTTCCCTTCACCCTCAATTTTATTAATTGTTATTTCATGTACTTTCATACGCATCACCAATCCACATAGTATCAATTATGATAATCATTGTCTACTTTGGTAACCATATCCACCAGATATATATAACGATTAAACACCGTAGAAATTCCCCTACATACACCTATTTATGATTACTATTGATACGGTGTATTTTTGTGGTATAAATAAAAACAAAGAAATCAGGCTTTAGTCTGAAGACAATTTGCAACAATAATAGAATCATAGTCGAACCATCAACCGCGGATATCCCGTTTGTTATATCCGAGAAAGCCTGCAGCCAATAATAAGATAGCTATGATTGTAAGCATGGATACTTTCATGAAGTCGATATCTTCAACAGGAAGTTTCGGAATATGGCCAAATGGCGTTAGTTTTCCCATCCATTCCGGGAATTGAAGCATTCCCCCTAAATAAACGACTAAGATTGAGTATGTCAAGTAAAGCCAAGTCAAGCCGGATAATTTTGGTGCAAAGCCAATAAACAGCACGGCGATACCAATCATGATCCACATCGCAGGCAGGTAGACCATCGCTGCACTAAATATAGTGCCGAAAGCAACCCCTTCATCCATCACTGAATTCCCGACTGCCCAAAGACCGATGTCAGCAAGCGCAAGCATGAGAAAACCTCCAATAACGGAGATGATAAGATAGCTGCCCATAAGCCTTGTACGGGATACAGCACGGCTCAGTAAATGTTCAGTATGGTTCTTTTTTTCTTCCCCTTTAAGTTTTAACATCGCCATTAAAGGCGGGATGGTGCATATCATGGCGATGACTGACATCAACATTGTCAAGAATTGTTCTGTCAGCGAATAGCCTTTCACTGGCGTCAATAGTTCGGCCATCATTTCATTTTTTGTAAAAAAGGATTCCAAATCACCTAAAACGGAACCGTAAGATGCACCCAAAATGAACATCCCGGCTGCCCAGGCGATCAATCCTGTACGCTGCAGCCTCAGCGCGAGCCCAAGCGGACTTTTTAAAAACGATGAAGCATATTTCCGGCCGGGCTTAGCCGGAATGAATCCAGCTTCCAAATCACGGATGGCATTCAAATATAGAGATAAGGCAACCAAAATGATTGCCGCACCGATCGTAAGGATGATTGGCCACCAATAATTATTCACATATACTTCTGAACTTAAAACCCAACCCAATGGTGAAAACCAGGAAAGTGTTTCATTGCTGACATCCCCTATCGCCCGAATAAGATAGGAGAGAAGCAATACAGTGATGGAGTAACCCATCGTACCTCGAGCACTCTCGGTAAGCTGGGCAAATAATGCCGTTATTGCCGAGAAGAAAATACCGGTTGCCCCCAAAGCAGCTCCATACATAAGGGAACCTTCCAAATCCATGCTTTCTATTCCCAGAGCATACAATCCGAAACCCATTATTATCGCGATCAACGCATTCGTTCCATACGATACGGAAATGGTTGCATATAAATTAGCCAATCGTCCAGCCGGCAAAGAACGGATCATTTCGATACGGCCGTCCTCTTCATCTGCGCGTGTATGGCGTGTAACAAGTAAAATACTCATTATCCCCACGGCCATAGCGGTTAACAGTAACATTTGATGCGCCATCATCGCTCCGTTTGTATAGTCATCCAGGCCGTAACCTTTCCCCACCATCGCTGTCATTGCAGGGTTCTTCATCGTTTCTGCAATGGTTTGCCTTTCTAGCCCAGTCGGGTACAGATCGGTGAATGCCATAGCAACCATAAAGGAAAGGACGGATAAGGAAATGATCCAAACAGGGATCCGGACCCGATCTTGCCGTACGATGAATCGGGAAAGTCTTCCTGTATTATGATAGGACTGGTTCGCCATTATAACGCACCTCCCGCCCCAGAATCTGAAGTCTTCCTTACACCTTCATAATGGCTCATGAATAAATCTTCCAATGTAGGCGGCGCGCTTTCCAATTTCACAATTCCAAACTGGCTTATATACTTCATGACATTATCCAACTCATCTGTATCCACTTGGAATGAAAGTGCCTGGTCTTTCATCACGATATCCCGAACACCGTTTACATTCCCTAAAGCAGGAATAGGCTGCTTCGTTTCGACAAGCAAGCTTGTTCTCGTTAAATGACGTAACTCATCCAATGTTCCCGTTTCAATTATTTGCCCTTGCCGAATGATGCCCACTTTATCGCATAACCTTTCCACTTCAGAAAGAATGTGACTGGAAAGCAATATGCTTTTCCCTTCATTTTTCGCGTCCATCACACATTCCTGGAAAACCCTTTCCATCAATGGATCTAGACCTGATGTTGGTTCATCCAATATATAAAGGTCGGCATCAGATGAGAAAGCAGCGATCAAAGCAACCTTTTGCCTGTTTCCCTTTGAATAGGTTCCACATTTCTTGGAAGGGTCCAAATCGAATTTTTTTATTAGTTCTTCGCGTCTGCTTTTATTGTTCGTCCCGCGTAATTCAACAAATAGATCAATGACTTCCCCGCCTGTTAAGTTGGGCCATAGGTTCACATCTCCCGGTACATACGCGATTCGCTTGTGAATTTCAACCGCATCTTTCCATGCATCCTTGCCAAAAATTTTCGCTTCCCCATCCGTCGCTTTTAAAATCCCGAGCAGCACACGGATCGTTGTTGATTTTCCAGCACCATTGGGACCGATGAACCCAAATACCTCCCCTTTATTCACTTCAATGTTCACACCATTTAAAGCAGTGAACTTTCCAAACTTTTTCGTTAAATCCGTTGTTTTCAATACTGACATTCCTCATCCACCTCTTCCTCATTGAAAAAATATGAAATATCTTAACCGATTTAGTTCATAATATACAAAAGGAGAATTCCTGACAATAGTTTATGAACTAATTTAATTGTTCTATTACATATTTTTAATTAAACTAAGGTTGAGGTGAAACAAATGGACGGATTTCAACGACGCAGGGAACAAAAAAAATTGAATATATTAGAGGCTGCCTTGGCTTTATTCATGGAGTATGGTGTCCAAAAGATTTCGATTGGGGAAATAGCAAAAAAAGCAAATGTATCTCAAGTAACGATATATAATTACTTCGAAAGCAAACATAATCTAATTCATGAGGTTTTTGTTTATTATACAGATAAGGCATTGAATGAATTTGAACAAATACTGGCCAGCAACATGGCCTTCCCTGAAAAAATAAAACATCTCATGTTCACGAAAAATGAAACAGCCAAACAAATTCATGAAGATTTTTATCAATATTTAATGAAGGAATATACTTCCGGAATCAATTATATGGAAAAAATATATACAGAAAAGGCCCTGCCCCGCTTTATCGATCTGTTTAACCAGGGGAAGGAACAAGGATATGTTGATCCGAACTTATCTAATGAAGCGATTTTATTTTATATAAAAGCAATGAATGAATATATCCAACGGGAAGAGGTTTATCAAAGCATCCTGCCTTTGACTGAGGATATTATGAAGATTTTGTTTTATGGGATCGTTGGGGAAAAAGAGAAATGAATGAAAAAAAAACGGTGTGAATAAATCGATATTTCCCATTCACACCGTAAAATCTTATTTAGGAATTTCCTGCACTCTTTAAGTCAATGTTAATAATTTGGCTGAAGTGTAATTATATTTCTCGATTGATAAATCAAAAACGGCTCCCGCTTTTAAAAAGACCGTACTTTCAACGATTAATGTCGGATCACCTGGCTGCAAGTCCAAAAGCCTGGCATCATCGTCGTTAAGTTTTTCACACGAAATGATTTTATCCGCAAACCCGATATTCAACTTCAAATCCTCGACTATATATTCATAAATGGAACCATTTGCGATTTCTTTATTTATGATGGGGATGATATCTTTATTGAAAAAGGACTCTTCTATTACAATGGGTTCACCATTTAAGTATCTAACCCTTTTGAGGTTATAGATTTTGGTTTTTACCTGGCATTTCATTTGTTTGGCCAATTTTTCATCAGCTTCTATTAATTCTAACTTCAACACTTTACTTTTCATTTCATCATTTGGAAAAACTTTGGTTAAGCCACCCATATCCCTCATCGAAATGCAGCCCGGTCTGGAAAATTCCCTAAGGAATATGCCGCTTCCTTGAACTTGATAGATATACCCCTGCTCAACCAATATGTTGATTGCTTTTCTAATGGTATTCCTGCTGACATCGAACTTCTTCATCAACTCTTCTTCAGTAGGTAACTTAGTATTTAATGTATATTTTCCTTCTACTATTTCTTTTTCCATTTGTTCTACGACCATTCTATACTTTACACCCATATTTCCATATACCTTCCTCTATACATAATGATTTAGAACAATAATTTAGACTGAATGATAGGTTTTCTTTACAATAGTTTATTTTATAACGATTGTAAAGAAACCTCTATTACTTCAAATTCGAAGAAAACTGAGTTTACCTGCAGTTTTTTTATTAACATTCCAGCTGATTTCAGAAATCCGCTCCCTTTCCGCCGACTGCCTGCCAAGCCTCCTCAGCGCGAGCGCCTGCGGGGTCTCGGCTAGACAGTTTTTCGGCAGGAGTGTCGCATATTTCTTCCATCCAATGAGGATTACAGGTGAAAAACTTAAAGGATAAACTAGTCTTAAACTTGGTTCCGAATAGACCAGCCTACAGTTTGTTCTAGAAAACATTCCAGCTGATTTCAGAATTCCGCTTCTTTCCGCCGACTGTCTGCCAAGCCGCATCAAAGCGAGCGCCTGGGGGGTCTCGGCTAGACAGTATTTCGGCAGGAGTGTCGCATATTTCTTCCATCCAATGAGGATTACAGGTGAAAAACTTAAAGGATAAACTAGTCTTAAACATAATTCGGGATGAGATCAGCCTACAGTTTGTTCTAGAAAACATTCCAGCTGATTTCAGAATTCCGCTCCCTTTCCGCCGACTGTCTGCCAAGCCGCATCAAAGCGAGCGCCTGGGGGGGGCCTCGGCTAGACAGTTTTCGGCAGGAGTGTCGCATATTTCTTCCATCCAATGAGGATTACAGGTGAAAAACTTAAAGGGTAAACTAGTCTCAAACATAACTCGGTGTGAGATCAGCCTGCAGTTTTCATTTTAAAAAACGATCCAGTTGATTGGAACGTAAGGTACGAGACTCCTGCGGGAAAAGCGTGGCCATGGGAGATCCCTCAGGAGTCACCGAGGGCGGACCGCCCGCGGAAAGCGAGTGCCTGGAGTGGAAATCAACGATCAGATTTACTAATCCTCAAAAACGTGCGAAACCATATACCTTAGGGTATTTATATATCATGATAACAAAGCGGATAACCAAGTGCGAAATGAGGAAGGAAAATGAATGATGAAGACCACAATAAATGAAGTCTCGAAAGAAAATGTAACGGATATTTTGAAATTGCGAATAAACGAAAAGCAAAGGGCTTACATCGAAACGACTGAACAATGTTTAAAAGACGCTAAGGAATGTAACTATTACAGGCCAGTTGGGCTCTATTATGATGATATCTTGGTCGGCTTTGCGATGTATGGTTTTTTCCCTGGGGAAGGCGAAAATGGCAGAGTGTGGTTAGACCGCTTTTTCATTGACGCTGCACATCAGGGTTTCGGGCTTGGAAGTATCATGTTGGAGGCTTTAATAAAAAGAATAATAGAAGAATATGATTGTCCTGAAATCTATTTAAGCATAGTTGAAGATAATCAGGCTGCCCTTCATTTGTATAGGAAATTCGGCTTTGTATTCAATGGCGAATCAGATTATAACAACGAAAAGCTCATGGTCAAAAAGGTGTAAGTATCTAGATCCCTTTCAACTAAAAGCATGTCAGTAAAAAAAAGCCGCTTCCTCACTTTCCAGGAATCCGGCTTCTTTTGTTAAGTTGTTGATTTCATAGTGCACGGTATTTTTTTAAGCTAATGATATTGATGGTGATAAAAACGATGGCAAAGACCAGGAGAATGAGCAGATCCAGTAAGACCTCATTGAACGTGAAACCTTTGTACATAATGCCGTTCATGGCATCCGATGCGTAATAGAGAGGCATGACCTTGCCGATTTTTTGGAGCCAGTCTGACATGCCATCCAATGGGAAAATCCCTGTAAAGAAAACTTGCGGCACGATGACCAACGGAATGAATTGTACCATTTGGAATTCGGATGTCGCGAAACTCGATAGTAATGTACCAAGCGATAATGCAACGAGCGCGACCAGTATATTCGTCAGTAAAACGAGCCAAATGGAGCCAACAAGGACGATATCCAATACATTGACAGCATATAGTACGACAATTATGGTTTGAATTAGAGCAAATAAGCCATATCCGATCACATAGCCCGCTACGATTTCGTATCTTTTAATCGGGGTGGCAAGCAGCCGTTCCAACGTACCACTTGTACGCTCCTTCAAAAGCGCAATCCCCGCTATTAAAAATACAAAGAAGAAAACGAAAAAGCTGACGAGCATCGGACTGAAGGTATCAAAACCCTTTGTGTTGGCATCTCCGTAAACATATTTCTCCTCAATTGAGGGAGTGTTTTTTTCATTCCCTTGCAAGCCTTGCATCATTTGCATTTGAACGGCCTTTGCCCGGGTCGGTTCGTCGTTCAAAAGTGTGAGTTTCATTTTGCCATTTTCAACATGCAGCCAGCCATCCGTATCCTTTTCAATCATCTTTTCCTGTGAGAATTCCTCAGCAGCCGTCACTTGAAAATCCGCTTGTTTCAATGCTTTAACGATCGTTTCATCACTACCTGTAACAACGATTTTCAAATCACTTGCCTCTGTATCGAAAATAAAATACATGAGCGTTAAAATGAGCAATGGAGCCAGGAAAAATAAAGCGAGCGTCCTTCGATCCCGGCGCATCTGCTGGGTAATACGAGTAACAAGAGAGGCAATTCTCATTTTAGGCCGCCTCCAATCCTTAAAAAAACATCATCAAGCGTTTCCGCGGCAAATTGAGTTTTTAAAGCTGCAGGGGTTCCTGCCGCGATGATTTCACCTTCACGCAGCATCGCCAGTTTATCGCATCGCTCCGCTTCATCCATCACATGCGTCGTGATGAAGATCGTCTTATCATCTTCATTCCTTAAACGCTCAAGTTCCTCCCAAATCGATTGTTTCAGCAAAGGGTCTATTCCTACTGTCGGTTCATCCAAAATGAGAATTTCCGGATTTTGGATGAGTGCAACCGCAAGTGAAAGACGGCGTTTCATTCCCCCTGAATAATGGGCAACCCGAACGTTCAAATCATTCGTCAGCTGTACGATTTCAGCTGCATATTGAATGCGTTCCCTTCGTTCCTTTTTCGAAAAACGGTATAGCTTCGCAAAAAATTCGAGGTTTTCAGCTCCCGTCAGTTCTGTATATAAAGCATCGGACTGTGCCATATAGCCGACATCCATTAACAGGGCTTCATTTGGCACTTCATGATCCAGAACCGTGACTTTACCCGCATCGGGTTTAATCAATCCGACAATCATTTTAATCAAGGTCGTTTTTCCGCATCCGGATGGACCTAACAAACCAAAAATTCCGCTTTTTTCAATATTCAGGCTCATTGGCTGAATGACCTTCTTCTGCTGAAAACCCTTAGCAATTCCATCAATGGAAATCGCCTTTTTCATTGCACACACATCCTCCCTCTTTAATTAACACGGTGTTGAGTGTATCATCATTCTAAGGTAGCATTCGGTCTAATACAATCAACACATTTGTAAAAATGTTTAGTGAAGGAGACATTCCATGGCATCGATTCATGAGGATATGGTACAAAAGACGAAAAAGCAGATACAACATCATTTTATTGCACTCATTGAAGCAGAGGGGTTCTCACATGTATCCGTGAAGAAAATAGCAGAGCGCGCCAATATTAATCGGGGCACATTCTATTTGCACTACACAGATAAATATGAATTGATGGATCACTTACAGCAGGAATTGTTACATGAACTTCAAACACGCATTACTGCCATTTTGCCTAAAGAGGCTTTTCTGGCTCTTCATCAACAGCAACTTTATCCGCCTTTCATAGCGATTTTTCAATTCATCAGTGAACATGCTCACGCATTAAGGGCCATTCTTGGTGATCAGGGCGACCCTTCTTTTGCGAAAAAAATAAAACGGGTTTTCGGGGAAGTACTGTTGGAGCGTTTGATCAGCCTTCATCCAGCAGCTAAAGATGAAGCATTCCGCATATGCACGCCTTCCTGACATCGGCGATTTTAGGGGTGATTACTGAGTGGCTGGAGAACTGTGAAGAACAAACGGTGGAAGAAATGGCGAAAATCCATTTTCAAATTTTGAACTTCATCAGCCAATTGCGCACATTCATCCAATGAACGATTCATTAAAGGCATGTGCCATCAACATGCCTTTAAATCGGATTACATCTTTTCCTTCGCTTCTATCTCTACATCACCAACGGAATAATACCTGCTCTTGGAGGTCTTCATACTAAGCATCGACAACCATATGGATAAAGCGAACATGATCAGGGAACCTGAAATCACCACGAACCGAATCGAAATGAAATGGGCTGAAACACCAACGATTGCGGTAGTAATGATGATCAATAAAGCTTCTAACAAGCCAAAAACACTTCCGACCCTGCCCATGATTTCCACAGGAATATTATTTTGATAAAAGGTTTGAAAGCCAGTGTTGGCAAAAGCCAATGCAAAGGCAATGATGAAAAATCCGATGGCGGCCAGTGAAAAGGAATTCGAAAAGGCAAAGATCATATAACCTATCGAGACAAATAAAGATCCAAGACCAATCATGTGCGAGATTTTCACTTTACTGATGAATACGGCATTGACTATGGCACCAACAATGATGCCTGCCCCGGCGACGCTTACAAGGAATCCGTAATCGCTGTCCGACAAACGGAGCACGGCCTTGGCAAACGCAGCTTCTTGGGAATCGATGGCCGTTTCCATCACCACCATGCAGCTGAATAAGAAATAAATGAGCATGATATAGGAAGATTTCCGGCTGAAGTCCAGGACGATGCCCCAATCCTTTTTCATGATGGTCCAAGACAGGTAATGATTGGATTGTTCAAGGCGATGATCCTTTTCAAGATTAGGCATGAATAGAGTGATGATACCGGATAACAATAAGGCAGCCGCGTTAATATAAATCGCTAAAACGGGCGTACCGATCAAGAAAAGGATACCCGCTAGCGCCGGTCCAATCAAAAAAGCTCCAGAATCCATTAAGCTTCGTAATGAATTAAATCGTTTCCTCTGTTCAATGGGTATTAATTTTGTTATATACGACCTAGATGCTGTTCCGAACATGGCCCCTGCCATATTGATCACGAAGACAAGGGAATACATGACCCAAATAGAAGAAGTCCAAGGCAGCAAGACTATGAATACCATGCGAAATAGGTCAAGTGCCGCCATCAGGTTCCGCTTATTTATCCGGTCGATCACGCTCCCTGCCCACACATTCGTAAATATGGCAGCCATCGGTTTAACGATATAAAGTCCAGCTACCGCCAAGGCTGAACCAGTCATATCCAGAACGATTAAATTAAGGGCAATGAAATACACCCAAGAACCGAAGTTGGAGATACCTATTCCGCACAAAAGAATGGAAGGGTATTTCCAGGATACCAATGCATTTTTTAATGTCATCGCTTCTCCCCCTTTGACCGAACAATAAAAACCCCGTCCCCAAAGCAATGCTTCTCGGGACGAGGTCAATTTGCGATGCCACCTTCATGTGTCACCATACATCCCCAACAATCCTCGGCTGCTCTCGGAAAGTGATTATTTCATTTTACTTTTCTTTACGTCCACATTAGGTATTACTAAATTTTAACATTAATGGTTAAATGCTGTAAATAAAGCAAAAAAACTCATTCAAAATAAATGAGTTTAAAAGCAAAACAAGATATGGATTTTTCGCTCACCGTTCCTGGATAGAACACAGGGATTACAATAATTGAATACCGCTAATGAATGTTGGAATCAGTTGATTTACCTTGGGGAAAACAATTTTAAAAACGGATTCTTTTTCTTATCCGTTATCCTTAATTCATTCATGATGATTTGATCCTCATGATCGGCTATCCATTTCCTTAGTGCATCTTTATCCTGGCATTGTGTTAAATATGTTTGGCCACCCTTGCCTGTAGCATTAATAACATATCTATTGAACGTCTTCTCCATAATTGCCCGCCTTTTTAATAAAATGTATTGAATTTAACTAATAATGTACTGCTTTTTCCTTTATCTTTTACAAAAGAAACATAATATATCTATTACAAATTTTGATTGGCAATAGCATGTTCTGCTTGAAATTATTGAATAAAGTACATCGATGCCGGTTATCATAATTGGATTAATCGAACCTATCATAATGTGCTAACTAATATTTGTCAATACGTTTTTTAAATGTAAATAAAACGTAAATTTTCAGTTTTGTTAAAGAAATATTTTTTTACGATTTAGGGGTTTACAACTGCTAAATGATGGGAGTAGAATACGTTTATCAATTTAATGCATTTCGGCCAAAACTCATGGAAAATGAGTACGGAGGACCCAATCATTTGGGGTTAATTCTGCCTTGCAGAAGGGATGAGATCAGCTCTTTCGCCATCCTACCCGTCAGCTAACTTCGTCGGCTAAAGCGAAGGAGGTCATAAGACCGCCTATTTCGGAAGCTTTTTTTGCACGCTTTTTGTAGCAATACAGCTATTCGATGTTTTCGCAGGTCTTTTTATTATGCCTTTAAAAAGATTCGAAAAGCAGATTGATGATTAAAAGTCATACAGTAGGGATGATCATTTGAGAATGACAAAATTGGATCCGCCAAAAATACTTGTACTCGGCTTTGCCATCCTGATCCTTATCGGGGCCTATTTATTGACCCTGCCGATTTCCACAGAAAATGGCCATGGTCTTTCTTTTCTGGATGCTTTATTCACCTCGACTTCCGCTACATGTGTAACAGGACTGGTCGTTGTGGATACGGGATCGACCTTCACCACTTTTGGTGAGTTGGTCATCTTAACACTGATTCAGGTAGGCGGCTTAGGGTTCATGACATTTGCGACATTTTTCTTTTTATTATTAGGCAAAAAGATTTCTTTAAAAGGCAGGTTAGTTCTGCAGGAGTCGTTAAATAATCTATCCATGGCGGGTGTAGTCAGATTAGTGAAACGGCTTTTAATTTTCACGGCCATCATTGAGGGCATGGGTGCCCTTATCTTATCGATTCGCTTTTCTTTTGACATGCCAACCGGCAAGGCGATCTATTACGGTGTTTTTCATTCCGTCTCGAATTTCAATAATGCCGGCTTTGATTTAATGGGGGAATTCAGGAGTTTGACCCCATATGTATCGGATCCATTCGTAACCCTTACCGTTGCCTTCCTCATCACGTTTGGCGGGATAGGCTTTATCGTGATGAATGAACTATACGAATATCGGAATACACATCGTTTATCCGTACATACGAAGATCGTTCTGACGACTAGCTTGACCCTTACGATTGCCGGCGCGATTTTAATCTTTTTATTCGAGTACGGCAATGCCAAGACATTGCAGCCTTTATCTTTCATGGGTAAAATGCTGTCGTCTTTATTTCAATCGGTATCACCACGGACGGCAGGCTCCAACACGCTGAATATCCCTGATTTAACTCAGCCTGCATTACTGCTCATCATTTTCTTGATGTTCGTTGGGGCATCACCCGGATCGACTGGCGGCGGGATTAAAACGACGACATTGGCGACGATTGCCGGAACGGTTTGGTCACAGATCAAAGGTAAGGGTGATGTGGTCTTGTTCCGCCACCGCATCGTGAGTGAAACGATTTTTAAAGCATTATCCGTTACATTCATTGGTGTATTCGTGGTTTCCATCATCTCCATTCTGCTGACCATCACTGAAAGTGGAACTGACTTTTTGATGATTTTGTTCGAAGCCACTTCAGCTTTCGCCACCGTGGGACTTTCAATGGGTTTGACCCCGGAATTATCACCGGTCGGCCGGATGCTCATCATTTTCACGATGTTTGCAGGCCGTGTTGGTCCTTTGACTTTTGCCTTTGCTATCGCCATGAGGCGCAAGCCAGATCCGTTCCGACGTCCAAAAGGGAAAATCATGATTGGTTAATAATGAATGAAGGAGTGTAAAAGATGGGAAAACGACAATACGCCGTGATAGGTTTAGGCAGATTTGGAACCAGTGTGGCCCATAGATTATATACGGCAGGCCAAGAGGTTTTGGGTATTGATGTGAACGAGGAAAGAGTCGAGAATGCGGAACTGAACGTTACCCATGCAGTCATGGCGGATACGACCGAAGAAGAGACATTGAAAGCAATCGGAATCCGTAATTTCGATTGTGTCATCGTAGCCATCGGAAATGACATGCAATCGAGCATTTTAACTACCTTGCTTTTAAAAGAGCTTGGGATCAAAAAGGTCATTGCCAAAGCACTTAATAAAAATCACGGTCAGGTGCTCACAAAAGTCGGTGCCGACTGGGTCATCTATCCTGAGAGGGATATGGGGGAACGGGTCGCGAATCAGCTCCTTTCCCCTAATATGCTGAACTATATAGAGCTTTCTAAAGAATACAATATCGAGGAAATCATCCTCCCCATGAGCATGAAGGGAAAAAGCCTCAGGGAGCTTGATTTACGGGCAAAATATAATATCAGCGTCATTGCCATCGTGAGTAATGGAGAAATTATCATAGCACCGTCACCGGATCAGGATATCCATGAAAAAGATATGCTTTTAGTGGTTGGCAATAAAGAAGATCTGGCCGTCTTTGCCAATATTGAATAAAATCCGGCAGGTTCCGGCTCTTGCTCCTTTTGAAGGCTAATACATACGAGAAGACCGCCATAAGGAGGTCTTCTCGATGAAATTTATAACGAACATGCCCGTGCCCTGGATATGTATGTATTATTTTTTCGTACTGATCGCTTGGGCAAGAGTAGACTTTATCGTCACTTTATCAAAAGGAAGTTGAAGCTTAACGGCAGTCATGGCTATTTCCGGCCGAAGTCCTGAAAGGGTTGTTTGAATTCCGATCAAATGCAAGGATTCAATCAATTGAGACAGCTGGTGTGCGGATCCGCTATCTATTGCATGAACGCCGGATAGGTCAATGAAAAGTCTGGTGACATTTTTTTCAGCGCACTTTTGTAAGGTGTTTTCAAGCAAGGACATGCCCCTCGCCGTGTCAATATCTCCTATCAGGGGAAGCAATGCCGTGTTATCTTTAAGGGAAATGATGGGTGTGCTCAATTCATCGATCGTTGCCTGTTGGGCTTTCATAATTTTATTGGCATACCTATGATTCGCTTCCGTAAACCGCTCCATCACTTCACTGATCACCTTCACCACTATCCGATACCAGGAGTTTATTTCCTCCTGTGTATATTGATCTCCATGCAATTTCACAAACCGGTCAATATAATCCAGGTATTGCTCTTGCGTACGGAAAAACTCCCTCAATATAAAATAAATGGGTGTGTTTAAATGCTGCTCATCCTGACCGATCTCTTCAATCCAATCACCAAGCTGCTTAAAGAATTCCCTCTCCTCTGTATCAAAGACCTGAAAGAAACGTAAATGGAATTCATTATTTTGCTGCTTAAGTTTTTTAATCACTTTGGGATCGGTTGAGCTATATACACCCGCACTATCACCTTTATTCAATGATGCATACCAATCCTCAGTCAATTGTGCTGCCACACCCAATAAAAAGGAATATAATTCTTTATTTACGTGCATAAACTCCTCCTATTTAGTTTTTTATAAAAAGCAATCTTACCTGAAAACGGCATTGCCAGGGAATTGAAATATTATCAACAAAGCAAGCATCGAAGAAAACCTCTTCCATACTTAAAACCTTATGCTCTCTGATGCCTGATGCCCCCCTCTTTCCATATACCTTCCCAGCTGTTTTTGAAACCATGTTTTAAAAAAAAGATCAGCAAAGCCTTCATCTATCATTCTGGTAAATCTGCGTTCCCAAAACTTCATAGTGTTGTTATAGTTTACCATTTTTATTTTTTGTTAACAATTTCCACCCACAAAAAAAGGACCTGATCCCAGATCCTCCGTTTAAAACCATTTCACCTTCTCATTTCCTAAATAAAGCCGTCCATAAACCTTGCACCCCAAAGGTTTCATCCGATTGTTCCATTTTCCTCATTTTCCGTATTTCCACCACATCGAATTCCTTGAAGATCATTCTGAGTTTTTCTTCGGTAAAACCTAAACCGCCTTTAAGGCTTCTTTGCCTATATACTTCCCAATCTGAAATATCGGAACCACCCAATATGCCGCCTTCGACAAAACAAGTGATCGAATACAACCCCTTAGGCCTTAACGCCTTTTTCACCATCTCCAAATAGTTCATCCTTCGATGTGGAGCAATATGGTGAAAACAACCTGAATCATATACGAAGTCATATTGTCCTTTTGCAATATCCAAATCAAATATATTCCCTTGAATGAAGTTCACTTGGACATTTTTATCTCCTGCCCGTTCTTTTCCCCATTCAAGGGCTTCCTTCGAAAGGTCCACCGCATCAACGGAACAGCCCTTTTGAGCAAGGTAAATGGCATTTCTGCCAGGTCCGCATCCAAGCTCAAGAACCTTCCCTGGCCCAATTAACCCACCATCAAAATATGAAACCAAATTCTCATCAGGGAAATTTTCGAAAAAGGGAACCCCTTTTGTGCGATCTTCATAAAAACCATTCCAGAATCCAGTTGGTTCACGCAATAATGAGTCCAGCATGTTCAACAGATCTTCATAGGTTGTAATCGTCTCCGACAAAACCATCACCTCTTCCATTTTATCCCACCATTTAATTATACTCATTTCGCCCAGTGCCTCTGTAACAGCCGCATCAAAAATGCGTTACATATGACGTTCAGACACCAGTGGACCTTATTGTTATATAATGCTCACTGGAATTTAAAGGTATCAATGATGCACGCAAACTGCCTTCTGATGATATGATCCATTCTTACTCAATAACCCGATGATCAGCTCATTAACCATGTTAGGGAAGACATGGGTTTTATACATGCATGTCAAATATTACATGTTCTTTACAGCGGATCCGGTTTAGCTTCAAAAAACAAAACTCAGCTCTATGTGGTATCCTGATGTCCTCACAACCGTTTACTGATGATTATCTTTCTATACATTCCATTCAGCATGATCGGCCGATCTTCTTCAATTTCCATTTTCTTCTCATGTCCACTGAACAAGTCTTCAAACCTCAAGCCAATATCCGTTCCTAAAAATCGAATGATTTGCCTCAGAAGCTTTTTGGGCACTGAAAGACGTTCATCTTTAGAAATAAACTTATCGAATAGTATTATTTTCCCCTCGCCTTTTACAACCCTGATCATTTCCCGAAGACATTCATTGGCATCAGGTACGACGGAAAGAACCAAACTTCCCACTACATAGTCAAACGATTCATTAGCGAATTCCATTTGCTGTGCATCCATCTCGAGGAAACTGATCGATGCATCATCAAATTTCCCCATTGCTTTTTTTAGCATATCCGCCGACAGGTCTATTGCCGTTATCTCAAGGTCAAGGTTTTTGATCAACTCCAAATCGGCCCCCGTACCTACTCCCACAAACAGGACCTTTGCATGATCATGAAAATCCAGCTCTTCAAACATTCTTTTCCTGGCATCTAAAAAGAGATGAGAGTTGAAGATTTTGTCATAAACCGGCGACCAAAATTTATAAATCACTTTATTCCACGAATTATTCAACATCCCCACCCCCTTACATACATCTTCCATGAAACATCATAAATCCCTTCCAAGCGGATATTACCTCTGGAAAATTAGTACAATTAAAAAGTATATGCGATGCAGTGATTCACTAAAATTGGCATGTTTCTTTTCATAAACCCTCCAAATCTGTATGATCCATAGTAACCAAACTACCTTGACTGTCATAGTAATATACTATAAGATATACCAAAGGAGGTGAGGATTTGGTTCAACGACAACTATCCTCTGACTTGCTTCGCGGACATGTAGATACGATGATTCTAAAACTCCTGCAAAGTGGCGATAAATATGGTTATGAAATCAGCAAACTGATATATACGAATTCCAATGAGCAATATGAAATTAAGGAAGCGACGATGTATTCCAGCCTGAAACGGCTGGAAAAGGATGGATGCATCATCTCTTATTGGGGAGATGCCACACAAGGCGGAAGAAGGAAATATTACAAAATCACCCCAATCGGGGAAAACACATATATCCAAAATAAAAATGACTGGGAGCAGGCCAAGCGAATACTTGAGCGCCTTCTCTAAGAAGGGAAGATGAAATTTGATTGAAAAACTGAATGCACATGTTCATGGCATTTTTGCCCCGTACAAAAGTGCAAAAACAGCAACGGAATTGGAAGAAGAACTGCTGCAAAACTTACTGGAAAAATACGATGACCATAGAAGGAATGGTGCCAGTGAACAGGAAGCGTTCAAGCTGACTGTTGATTCGATTGGGGAGGTATCAGAGCTCATGGAATCCCTCAATCTGCAATACAATGTGCTTGAGCAGGCGATAAGCATGGACTATTCCAGGCATCGCTTATTGGATTCCGACTTCCGCTCGGTTTCGGTTCATGATGGGAAGTTCAATTCCTGCGATTTAAGCCGTTCTGACTTCAGCCATTCCGACCTGACGAGCAGCACATTTAAAAACAGTAACTTAGATCATTGCACCTTTGAAAATGCCAATTTAACTGGCACCTTATTTAAAAATGCAAATTTAAAAGGCGTAACTTTCAAGAACAGCATTTATAATAAAACCCATTTTAAAAGCTGTAATTTATCTGGTCTTATATTCGATGGGGAAACTTTCAAACAAACCATTTTCGAAGGCTCTTCATTGAGAAAGGCATCATTTCGCGATGCCACCCTCATCAATGTTCAATTTCGGATGTCCGATTTAAAGAAAATCGACTTTACTGGAGCTTCGATGGATAAACTCACTTACAACTTTTTACATGGAGCAAAGATTGATCTTAGCGGCGTGACCCTCATCTAAAGGACAGCGATTGTCGCTTCCACCTCAATCATTTGCGTGAACATGTTTCTGATTTACAAGAACCCTGTGCTAAGACACGTAACGTCTTAGCACAGGGTTTTTTCCAAATACTTTTTCAGGCTTGTATCTCATTATGTACCTTTAGACTTCCACTTCAAATTCTTTAACGTAGACAGCATTACCGGTGATTTCAATATCGTATGTGCCATCGTTCTTGGTAGCTGTAACGCGAACTCTGCCATCCTTTCCGATTTCATGCCCCTGTTCGATTAACAAATGCACCTCATCTTCAAGATCAGCCTTTATGTATTTTGCATAATAAGCGCCCATCACACCTGAAGCCGTTCCTGTAACCGGGTCTTCAAGCGTACCTGAATAGGGCGAGGAAAAATGCCGGGCATGCATATGGGCATCACTATCGTACGTTTCCAGGCAAAAGGGATGAACGGAAGCTCTTGGCATTTCCTTTAATAATTGCGGAAACAGGCTATTGTTGGCCTTCATCCTTTTAAATGAACTTCTTTCTTTTACCGGAACCAGTAAAGTCCATAAACCTGTACTTCCATAAACAATAGGTAATTCACTTTCAAGATCTTCTATATCAAGGCCGAGGGAATTGGCTAAGCCACCTTTATCTCCGTTAAACGCTTCAAACTGCGGCGCGGCCTGCTTCATCGTAATATATATATCTTGATTCGCCGTCGCATGGATCTTGATTGGCAATATTCCCGCTCCTGTTTCAATCATCAGCTCATCTTTATCCAATATTCCCCTGGTCTTCAGTGCATGGATGGTAGCCATTGTTGCGTGTCCGCAAAGATTCATTTCGTGTCCCGGTGTAAAATAACGGATTCTAAGATCGGCAATATCGGAATCC
Organism: Peribacillus sp. 05N428; assembly: GCF_056397085.1. NCBI lineage: Bacteria > Bacillati > Bacillota > Bacilli > Caryophanales > Bacillaceae > Peribacillus > Peribacillus sp. 05N428. The sequence continues at coordinate 22,477 of NZ_JBFTMS010000028.1, forward strand.
ATCGGAAAAGAGGTTTCATTGAACCCCACCTTCATCGCTATATCCTGCATTTCCTTTTCGGTCAGTCCATCCGCATCTAAAACCACACCTGCCGGATTTCCTTTATTCGGTTTACTGCTGAACGCATCGTAATGAAAAACCCTTACCGTTTTCAAATCTAACATCTCCTATTAAATGAATGGTGCTTCTATTTAATAGTAATTCTATATCTCTATCCATATCCCTTTTTCGTCCTATAGTAAGTGAACAACCATTGATTTTATTTTCTGACTATTATACAATTACTCAAATTCATCAATTGTAAAATTCCATGAAGGGAAGGAGTACGTTATCGTTCTGTTCCAAAGAGAGCTGGTGCTTTGCTGAAAGCCAGTGTCCAGAATCTACCAAAGATCATCCCCGAGAAGTAAAGCCGAAGCTTCAGTAAGCTTTACCGGTTTCCCCCCGTTAAATGGGATGTGCGTTTGTTATTAAACAAGAGTGGTACCGCGAGTTCAAATTTCGTTCTTAATAAGACGGGATTTTTTTGTATGTAAACCAATCAATGAAAATATCGGGAAAGCGGGTGCAGGAGTCATGCAGACACTATTATTCGTAACGGATTTATACTATGAGGCAAAAGGAAGAAATTATTATGAGGAGGATTTGTTCCTTACCTCGAAGCTTAGGGAGGATTTTCGGTTAGTACTTTGCCATCCTGAAGACATTGAAACGTTTGAAAAGGATTTTGACTTGATCGTCTTTCGAAATGCCGGTCCAGTAGCCAATTTTAAAGACAAGTATCTAGCATTCCGTAATAGAGTGGCTGCTGGTTATTTGAAAACATACAACTCATTTGATGGAAAGGCTGATATGAACGGGAAGGAATACTTAATTGAACTGACGAATGCCCACTTCCCTGTCATTCCGACCATCGATTCACTTGAATCTTTAAATAAACTTCCCAATGTGGAAACGTATATAGTGAAGCCGAAAGATGGCGCGGATTCCATCGGTTTGGAATTTGCCGCGAAAGAAGAATTGGGAGATAAAATGGATGCAAAATCAAAGAACACATTGGTACAGCCATTTATCAACTTTGAGTATGAAGTCTCTTTTTATTTTATCGATAAAGAATTTCAGTACGCCCTTTATGCGCCTGATAAAGAAAAAAGATGGGAATTAAAAGAATATGCCCCTACTGAAGCAGACCTGGCTTTTGCTAAACGATTTATTGAATGGAACAATCTTGATTGGGGCATCCAACGAGTAGATGCCTGTCGGAATGAGCAAGGTGAACTTTTATTAGTAGAACTGGAAGATTTAAATCCGTACCTCTCCCTGTTGGAATTACCCGAAGAAACACGCCAAAATTTTGTAAAAGCCATGAAAAAATCAATCCAGAAAGCTCTTCAAGCTTAGAATGAAAACTGCCGTATAGAGTAAGAAATTAAAAGAATAAACATTGGAAATAGGAAGACAAAGAAGAAAGTAAAAAAGTTGCGGAAGTTTTGGGATTAAACTTCCACCACTTTTTTTACGGACAAGTAAGAATCTCACTTGCAATCCCCCATATTATGAATCGCAGGCAAGGATTGCGATCTCTTCTTTTTGATCGCCCCTTTTTTTATTTGTCGCTCAAGGCTTAGCGACACACGTAATTATAGTCTTATATTTTTGGCCGTTTACTGGTTGCGAATATTTTATTAACTATTGTGTGACTTATTATAAAAACTGGTATGATTAACAAATATAAATAAACATTATGTGGCATATACTCAGTAAAATAGTAGATGAATATGCTTAACCATATAATTAATATTAAGTATTTAAATACAACTTTCATTTAAATATCTCCTTTAAGGAATTCAATTAGTACATGTCTACATAGCCATTGTTTGGTTTTTTATCTAACTTGTCAAGCCTCTTAGCTATTGCGTTACCTGGATCAAGATAAGCTACAGCGTAAAGTGTAACCCCTGTAACTGCAATAGCTAATTTAGGAGCTCCCCATTGAGTTAGTTTTGTTTTAAGTGTTCTACCAAACATTTGACTAGCAGCATTTTTACCTTTTTGTTTGATATATGCTGTTATAGCACCAAGTCCACCACCAACAACAAGCCCAAGAACTACATTAAATGCAGCCCCAGCTACTCTATTTGTAACTCTTACTTTTCCATTAAGAGAAATAGCACTTGCTTCTTGTACACTTAAAATTTCTAATACATTAGATACAGTGTATTCTTCTTTAATAAAGGTTGTATTACCTATATCTTCAGTTTTAGTTGTTACAAGTACTTCTTCTACTTTCTCCGTTTCTTCTAATAGTGCTTCAAAATCATTATAAGTTTCGGATTCTTCATCAAAAAAATTGGTTAATAAATCGCCTACCATTTTTTTATCTTGTTTACTTTCAAGCCCCATTAGATTGACTTGCTCATCTACTATTTGATTAAACACTTCTTTTTCCTCATTAGTCATTTCTTGAATCGAAGGAAGGTTCACTGCAGCTTCTTCAAAGTCAAAATCATCAGACAATAATCCTTCATTTAATTCTATTTCTTCAGCTAATTCAGCGATCTCCTTTGTTACTTTTACCTCATCCAGATTAGTAATATTAGTAGTTGTTAAATCTTCTAGTACGGCTACACTAGTAATCTCCTTTTGTACTATTTCAGTATTCTCCTGTGCTTCACTTGAAGCAAGGTTAGAAAATAAATTATTAGTATAGCGACAGTTAAAGCAGATATTCTTTTAACAAGCATCCCCTTGGATGTTTTTTCTATTTCTTCCATATTATTTCTCCTCTATTATATATTTACCTCTTTGACAATAACATAGAAGAATATTTGATAGTAGGTCTTTTTTACCAAAAAATATACAAATAAATGTTAAATTTATAAATAGTTTTAATTTAAATATTGGACATGCTTCACAAGAGACATTTACATTCACTGCTAAAAAAAAGAAAAAAACAAGACCAATCTAATTTGGTCTTGTTTTTTAACTAACTTATAAGGTATCTTATTACAACATTTTCCATAAGCTTGGTTAGTTATTGTGGAATATCTGTAGAATGTTAATATAATATTCCTTTTCCCAATCAGTATGGTTTCAAATTAAAAAAATTTATATCTAGCTGAACTAACAGCAAGATTTTAAAGAAACCGGTGGGAATTATCACCAGATTTTAAAACAAAGCTTGGTTTACTACATGTTTTTTGCTGTTTTATATAAAAAAAACCTCAATGGATTTCTGAAAACAGCTGCAACTTCTTCAAATAAAAAAACTGCAGGCAAACTCGTTTTCCTTCGAGTTTGTCTACAGCCTGAAATGACTACCGAGTCCCAAGGGACCATTAATTCATTTGAGATTTATGCCATTTCCACGCACTTTCAATGATTTCTTCCAAATTTATCGATGCTTTCCAACCAAGTTCTTCATATATCTTATTGGCCGAAGCAACCAGGCGGGCTGGATCTCCAGGCCGACGGTCTGCATACTCAACTGTTGGTTTAACTCCTGTGACTTTTTCGCAAGTGTCGATTACATCCTTAACCGAAAATCCTTTTCCATTCCCAAGATTGTAGATGGCCGTATCCTTCTTCCCGGATAATAGGGCTTGAAGCGCGCTTATATGAGCTTGGGCTAAATCCGTTACATGGATATAATCGCGAATGCATGTGCCATCTTCTGTGTCATAGTCCGTACCAAACACGGAAATCTTCTCACGTTGACCTAATAAATGCTGTAAAATGATTGGAATCAGGTGTGTTTCCGGATCATGGCTTTCACCGATTTCTGCTGACGCATGTGCTCCTGCCGCATTGAAGTAACGCAAGACGACATAATGAAGTCCATATGCCTTTGCAAAGTCCCCTAATATCTGTTCCACCATCAATTTCGAGCGGCCATATGGGTTAATCGGATTCGTTGGCTGATCTTCATCAATCATATCCACATTTGGTATCCCGTACGTAGCTGCCGTTGATGAAAAAATGAAATTCTTAACATCATGCTTGAGCATGGTATTCAATAATGTAAGAGTTGCACCTACATTATTATCATAGTATTTATAAGGATCTTGAACAGACTCCCCGACCAAGCTATTAGCGGCAAAGTGCATGACCGCTTTAATCGGATACTTAAGGAAAATATCATTCAAGACCGCTTCGTCCCCTAAATTCCCTTCCACCAAGGTGGCCTTCGAATCAACCAGCGAACGAAATCCAGTTGAGAGATTATCCAGAATGACAACCTCTTCAGTTTTCACTAACTCTTTCACAAGATGACTTCCAATATATCCTGCACCGCCAACGACCAAAATCATATAGTATTACCCCTTTTATTTTAAGCTTAAATGAATCTTTAAATCTCGCAACCTATACATGTCATTAGTGGGAGGTCTCATTATAAGGACCTCCCTCATTTTATAAGCATTTATTGAAGGTTTCCATGGCCAATCCATTATATTGGGTGTAATCAAACTTCGCTAGTTTAGGATTATCATCACTAACCATGGTAGATAAGCCCTTTTCCAGTCCATCTATGCTATTTTCGACAAGTAAACCATATTTACCGTTTTCCAAAACGGTCCGGTTAGCCACTATATCAGTAGCCATGATTTTCATTCCTAAGGTCATTGCCTCCAATAATACCATAGGCTGGCCTTCATAATGTGAGGAAAGAACGAAACAGTCACATTTTTCCATGAACGAAAATGGATTTTCAAGCTGGCCCAAAAGATGAATCGAATGATTTAAGTCCAGCTCATCAATGATTTCCTGCAAATCTTCCTTTAAAGGACCTTGTCCTAAAATATACAGTTTACTATTTTTGTGTTTCCCATGAAAGCCTGCGAATGCACGAATCAAATTATCTTGCCCTTTTTCAGGTGATAACCTTCCCATATTGACAAAGTTAAAATCATTTTTATCAGGATATGGAACGAACTGATCATTCACTTCCAACCCATGGACCTCTTGTACGATTAACGCCTGTTTATCGATCCAGCCTATAGATATCCCGTCCAATGATATATGGGCATACGTACCAAGTTGAGTAACCGCTTCTTTATCGAATTCAACGATCCGGCCATTAAAGGTTGGCCCATTTTCCAAGACCATGGCATCTTGCAGCCCATAAGGCTTATCCCATATATGATAATCGCCTAAGTTAATTTCGGCAGTGCCGCGCACTTCCCGTTCTTTTAACAGGATTGGCTCTTCTATGATTTCGAATGCCCCCGTATTTAACCAGCCTATTTTCTTATTATCGATTTCGAAAAGGTAATAGCCGCCTTTGTTGGTTCTATTATACTTGATGATTCTGACGATTTGCCCTTCAAAATCGATTGCCTTGCTCACTCTTTTAGCCTTGTAGTTCGGATATGCCTTCGTCCAGATTGTATGATCTTCCGGGTTGGTTATTTTACCGTACTTCTGATTACCGGTGTTTATTTCCTTCAGCGTTCTATTCTCGATCTTATCGATGAACTTTTTATTGTTTTTATAGTTTCTCGATATGATATATTTTCTTTTCATCATGATTTGCAGCTTGTCATTATAGCTCATGTCTTCATTGATTGTACAATGTTCAAGCACGGATAAAGCAGAATTATCTATCCAGCCTATGATCTTGTCTTTTACTGATATTCTGCTATAAATCGAATGCTGGGTTTTTGCTTCCCTATCGACTTTTACAATGATCCCTTTAAAATCATGACTGCCGGAAACTTTGTATGTTCCTTCAACTTTATACGGCAAGGACCAAATATAGTTCGATCGAGGTCTTACTAACCTTGCAATTTTATCCACTTCTTTTTCATAAATAATGCTGTCTGGCAGAAGCTCCACAGCTTCTTCACTAATCCAGCCTATTATTTGATTGTCATGACTGAATTTATAAAAAGTCTTTTGATCAGCATAGGTTTTCCTCGAAATCACGATTTCAGCACCTTCAAATCGTTCTTCCAATGGAAATTGAGCGGCATTCGAAATTCCCGGAAGGGTATTCCAAACAGGATTATCCTTGACATCCCTTAAAATCGCCCTCGCTTTGAAGTTTTCTGTGATCATCGCCTTTTCATCATTTTCACTACCTTCAGGCTCATTTGACTCGATTTGAAGGATTTTATCTGGGTTGATGGAATTCATTACATAATCAAATTTATCGAAGTCTGCATACTCCAATAGATTCTTTCGGTTTAATTCCATCGTTCCCTCAGACACGCTTACCAGTTTATCAAATCGATTGTATACCGAAAAAATCCCTCTTAGATTAATCCGGTGAGGTCTCTTTCCGTTAATGATGCGTTCACTATCAGAAAGCAAATCATTATGCATATAACAAACTTTCTTTTTTGCATCCGCCGCCAGCAGATATTTAGCCCAATAATGGCTATAACCACTAAAATCGATAACAAAATCAAACTTTGTTTTGCCGAATAAACGTGCATGCTCTCTAATATAGGCATTTTCCGGGTAAAGCTTCTTCCCTAAGAAACCTCTTTCCCCTCTGTTATGGATGAATTTATCTTTATAGACTTCCAATATGTTATAAACAGGCAAGCCAGGTTTGAATAGAAAACGCACATTCTTATTAACCTTGCCCATATTTTTCAAAACCTCGTATGAGTGAGGAGTCGCCGTGAAACAGCTGACATCATATTTATCATAATCAATATTATTCATTAAGTTAAGGAAAGAAGATGTAATCCCGTTATCCCTCAAACCGCCCGGATAAATTAATATTTTTTCCTTTGCCGAATCCAGCCCTGTAATTGTGTTTAGTTGTTTCGTAGACTTATTGAATATATTTTTGACTATTCTCTCTGTTACTTTTCCATCCTCATGGTTCGTGAACTTTTCCTGCATTTTTTTATATTTATCGGAATATCTCAATTCCACATCTTTAATATCTTTAATGGCTAGCGCCAATTCTTTTGAGTTAAAAAGCATGGGTCCCGGAAGTTCGTCATTTTGGAGATATTGTCCCCTTTGCTCTGCATAAACGTCCGTATCCCAAGTGTAAAATAGAATGGGCTTATCCGTAACAAGGTAATCAAAGAAAATGCTGGAATAATCCGTGATAAGCAAATCGACTGCAGCAAGCAATTCATTTGTATCCACATGGTCTGGTATTAGCCGATCCTTGATTTCCGAATGCTTGGCCGCTTCTTTATATAGAAATGGATGTACCTTAATTAATAGGTTATATTGTTCACCGATTTGACTTTGTAAATAATGAATATCTGCAATGATTTGAAGAAGATCATTATCCACCTTGGCAAGGTTCGTCCCCTTCCAAGTCGGGGCATATAAAATATTTTCCTTAGCATCACTGATTTTCAACCCCAGGGTCCTTAAATAATCCTTATACTCCCCCGGATTCGTATTCAGCGTCAAATCGATTCTCGGATATCCTTCTTCTATTATTTCACCTTTATACAATCCATTTAACTTATAGCTATGTGTAAATATGTTGGTAGTATGGGCATTAGGGCTCAAAATGAAATCTGCACTCAAGAAGTTCCTGACAACGTTTTGAGAGACCGAAGGGTTACCGGGTATATCAAAGCCCATATTCTTAAGGGGCGTTCCATGCCAGGTATTGATGTAAATCTGATCGCTTTTAGGGATGAAGAAAGACTGGAATGTGGAATTATTGATTAAATACTCACTTGTTGCCAACCACTTTAAATATTCCTTTGAATTACGTTGAACAAATTGAACATTCGGCATATCCTTATACTTCGCCATTACACCTGAGAGGACACTGAAATCCTGGATTGACCAAATGTGCATAAAATCTTGGTAGTCCTGATTTTCCAGCATATATTTAAACATCGCGTATGGACTGTCGGTCATACTGTTTCCATCACGGCTCTCATATAGAATGGTGTTTTTTTGAATGCTTAATTTCTCATAATACTTTGCATATCTATTTACACGCTGATGATTTTCCTTTAATAGGAAATTAACGATAGGCTGTTTAAGGAAATCGACTTTTCTTTTTATTACCTTCTTATTCACTAAATAGGCATCCCCTTTTATGGATTTATATTCACCATTCAAAATTATGTTTGCATTTCAGTAACCAAAAATAACAACTATGAATGATCAATAGTTGGAGATTTTTTCTAAACTAATTACTCTATTCATTTAAAAGATCACTTATCCACTGCCTTGTGCATTTCGAGGATATTTTCCATTACTTTTAAAATGTCGTCTCTTAAATCGGGACGTTGCAGGGCAAATTCAATTGTCGTTTTCACAAAGCCATCGACAACTCCGACATCATAGCGTTTCCCTTCAAAATCATAAGCGAAGACACTTTGGATTTCATTCAGTTTTTGGATGGCATCCGTTAACTGGATTTCACCGCCAGCCCCTGTTTCCTGCTTGGCCAGGAAGTCGAATATTTCCGGAGTCAGTATGTATCTTCCCATTATGGCTAAGTTGGATGGTGCCGTTCCTTGTTTTGGTTTTTCGACGAAACGGTTCACTTCGTATCTCCTGCCCTCTTGCGTAAGCGGGTCGATGATGCCATATCTATGTGTTTCACTCTCATTCACCGGCTGCACACCAATGATGGACGAACCTGTCGCATCATATTCGTTGATCAATTGACGCAGGGAGGGCACATCGCTTTCCACGATATCATCGCCTAAAAGGACGGCAAATGGCTCATCACCAATAAAGTTACGTGCACACCAAACAGCATGTCCGAGGCCTCTCGGTTCTTTTTGCCTAATGTAATGGATATTAGCCAAATTGGATGGGTATCTCACCTTCTCCAATAAATCGAATTTCCCTTTTTCAATCAAGTTATTCTCTAGTTCGTACGCATTATCAAAATGATCTTCTATCGCTCGTTTATTCTTTCCTGTGACAATGATTATATCTTCAATTCCCGCTTTCACGGCTTCTTCTATAATATATTGTATAGTTGGTTTATCGACTATTGGCAGCATTTCTTTAGGCATAGCCTTCGTTGCGGGCAAGAATCTGGTTCCCAATCCCGCTGCAGGTATAATCGCCTTTTTAACTTTTTTCATTCATTGTAACTCCTTCATATTAGGATAAATCAACAAAACTCTCCAAATTTTTCTGAATCATCCTTTTTATAGTAACATAGACTCGTTTTTTGTAAATATATTAACAGAAAAAATTCCTTCATTTGTAAGCGCAACCAAAATATTTAAGGCCTTTCCCCGATTCTTAAGGAAAAGGCCTTATTTTCTTACATACAGCTCATAGATCTAAAGACTTATCAATTATTGATCATCTCACCTGCTTCAATTTCTATTACTCGGCTTCTTCCCTATCGGTGCCCACCGTCGGCTCTTTGATCCTCATCAGCGATGAAATATACATCAACGGTCTTCCTTGGCGAGCCTGCGCCGATTCAGAAGTTTCTATCGTAAAAAAAAACGTCACCCCAGAGGAGAGACGTCACTAAATTATTCAGCTTCGGCAACAACGGTAAAGCGCTGGTTGATGTGCTGCGGATTTTCAATTTCATCAAGTACTGCAAGGGCAAAATCGGCATAACTTACATAGCTTTCGCCCTTTGAGTTTACAAGAAGGTTGTCTTTACCCAGTTTATACCCACCTGTTCTATTTCCTTCCGGATCAAAGAAGGCGGAAGGACTGATGAACGTCCATTGGATGTCAGTGGCGTTTTGCAGATCTCCAAGGTTCTTGGATTGATTATACGCTGTTGCAAAATATTCTTTAGGAAAATCAGGCGTATCCAGGACACGGATCGTTTTTGCTTCGTCAACAAAAAGACTTCCAGCTCCGCCAACAACGATAAGTTTCGTTTGTGGAGCCCCTTTCATTGCTTCAATCAAGATTTTTCCTGCATCCACATGCAGATGTTCTTTCCCCGGAGCAGCGCCAAACGCATTCACTACAACATCGAATTCTTTAATATCTTCTGCTTTCAAATCGAATACGTCTTTTTCCAGTACGGAAGCTCCTTGAATTTGGACTTTAGCTTCATCCCTGACAATGGCCGTAACTTCATGTCCCCTAGTCAATGCTTCCTTTAAAATCAGACTTCCAGCTTTTCCGCTCGCACCAATAATACCGATTTTCATTTTACATTCCTCCTATATATTGTTTTGAAATATTAGTTGTAACTAAATTACTTACATGTAACAATATAAGTTACAAGTTAACGTTTTGTCAACTTTATTATTTAGAGGTGTTTCGTCGATATAATCCGATTTTCGATCATATATTACTGATTTTCGTCGATATAAATCAGATTTCGATCATATATTGCTAATTTCCGAAGATATATCCTGATTTTCGATGATATATCCTGTTTTTCGCCGATATAATCCGCAGTTTCGTCGATATATTGCAATTTTCGATGATATATCCGCAGCTTCGTCGATATATTGCAATTTTCGAAGATATATCCTGATTTTCCGCTGATATATTGCTGATTTTCGTCGATATAGTCCGATTTTTGATGATATATCCGCAGCTTCGTCATATATTGCTGATTTTCGTCGATATAATCCGATTTTCGATCATATATTGCTATTTTCGGAGATATATCCTGATTCTCGATGATATATCCTGTTTTTCGCCGATATAATCCGATTTTCGTTGATATATCCGCAGTTTCGTCGATATATTGCAATTTTCGGAGATATATCCTGATTTTCGATGATATATTGCTGATTTTCGTCGATATAATCCGATTTTTGATGATATATCCTGATTTTCCGCTGATATATTGCTGATTTTCGTCGATATAGTCCGATTTTTGATGGTATATCCTGATTTTTCATCCGATATATATAAAAACGCACCATTCCTTTTAGAATGGTGCGCTTGATTACATGCTGATTTTCTTTTTCATTAGCAGTGCCATGCAGATTGTGATGAGCGTAAAGGCGATGAAGGACAAAAACGGGATCGTGATGAATCCTAGCCAATTTATATACTCACCTGAGCAGGGAACCCCGCTTTGGCACATTTCGAAATGCTGTAGTGCTGGAATTTTTTGCAGACTATAGTGATACCCTGACACCGCCATGCCCAAAATTGATAATGGGAGGATGTATCGATAGATTTTCAGGTCCTGTTCATAAAAGGCCCGGCCCAATAAGATGACGAGCGGGTACATCAGGATCCTTTGGTACCAACAAAAGGTGCAGGGTACATAATGGAGAATCTCACTAAAGTAGAGACTTCCGGCAGTGGCGATGATGGACAGGATCCAAGAAAGTAATAGTGGCTTGTTCATCACTATTTCTCCTTCGCTGCATCATCAACCATTTTCACTAAATCATCGATTGTATTTCCTTCAAACTTCTTGCCATTGACGAATAAGGAAGGTGTTCCAGTAACACCTAATTCGTCGGCCAACTCCATATCCTTGTTCCATTGGTCCTCGGACTTTTTGGCTTTAAAAGAGGTAACGACTTTTTTAACTTCTTTGTCATTTGCGATTTCTTTCAATGTTTCTTCTAAGAATTTGTCCGTAAAGACATCTTGCTTTTCATATTTCAGGTCAGCTGGCTGCTTATCGAACAAAAGCTCATGAAATTCCCAAAAAGTCTCATTGCCTAATTCCTGATAAACACTTTCCGCAAATTTAGCGGATCTGGTTGAATCGACGTTAATGAACGAATAATTCATGAAATAAAATTGCGCTTTTCCTGTATCAATCAATTCACTTTGTATAGAAGGGAAGAATTGCTCCTCGAATGTCTTACAGACTGGACATTTATAATCCCCAAATTCCACTATTTGGACAGGAGCCGATTTTTCTCCCAAATAAGGTTGTGATTTATAATCGATTTCATTAACGGCTGTATCTTCGTCTTTTTTCCCATTTGCTAAAAATATAAAGCCAATAATGATTACAGCGATTAACCCGATGATCCAAAACGTGAATGCTGAAGATTGTTTTTGATTACCCTTTTTTTTATTAGCCATCATATACCTCCATCACTTGTAGTTGTGTCGATATTTCTTATCCAGCCATGGCGGCCGATTTCAGTTCCCCCTTTCCTGCACCTTTCACCTGTAACTGATTCATTTACACGTTATAATATAAGTTTCACCATGCTTGTTTGTCAATTACACATACCTTTTATTTTTGCCTTTGCAGCAACGGCGTGACTTGACAAGGAAACGGTTAATGGATAAATATTATTCTTGCAGGTCATTATAACTTGTAACCACTTGAATTACATGTTAAATAATTTATACTATATAGGAATAGAGATTTTAAAGGAGAGAAAAAAGAGATGTCCATCAGTACCCGCTTTTCCGTAGGAATCCATATATTATCTCTTTTAGAAATAAACAAAGAAGGCGTTAACACTTCCGATTTTATTGCCAAAAGTGTAAACACCAACCCAGCCTTAATCAGAAAAATCACTGGCATGCTGAAGAATGCAGGTTTAGTGAATGTTCGGCCGGGTATCGCCGGAGCGACATTGGCCAAGGAATTGTCGGATATCACTTTGCTCGATGTTTATCACGCTGTCAACGTTGTCTCCGATAAAGAATTATTTGGAATTCATGAAAATCCTAATCCAGCATGCACTGTTGGAAGAAATATACAAGATACAATAGAACCCATCTTTTCCGTTGCTGAACTTGCCTTGGAAAAGGCGTTGGGAGTGGTGACGATCGAGGATGTCGTCAAGGGGATTCTGGAAAAGGATAAAACTGAGTAGCAAAAAAAACACATGAGCCGGACTCATGTGTTTTTTTCCGTTTCCTTATTTATACTTAGGAACCTCAATCGTCAATTTATATGAATCTAATAAACTATATAAATTATAAATCTGTTTCACTTGTTTTGTTGCCCAGCCAATATCAGTTGCATACTGGTGTGATGCATATCCATATTTCTCTGCAGCTGTAGGATTCCACCTCATTTTATAAAGCGTGTCCTGTCCAGCAGAGATATATCCTTTGGCGATGAATTCAGCACCGCCTATGATGGCCGCTTCCGGGGTGAACCAGCCCGCATTATAGGCGTATTGAGCGCCGCTGCTTAGCGCCGTTCCGTCAAACGCCCCGACTCCATACATATTATAGACCGTTTTCCCGTTCACCTTTACGCCAGTCGCTAATGGTGAGGTGCCATTCCCGGTCTCCAGCAAAGCATGTGAAATCAGGTAGATTTCATTGACCCCGTATTTTTCCCCTGCCGCAGTGAAGGTTGCCGCTTTGCCTTGTAGTATCCCTTTACCTGAAAGGATTCTATTATTCACTTCAGAAACGTTCATGTTGGTGACTTGGGAGAGCTTGACGAATTGGAATGAATGGACTGGATCATTCACGAAATTATTTGGGTTAAGATTATATTCTATATCTTCCGGACTGGCATTTACCCATGTCTTGTTATAGTCCACCTCATACCAATAATATCCGTCAGAGCCCCTTACTTTTGATTTAATAGTCAATGATTGATTATTGCTTACAGGACCGAATGCCCAATAATTCGATCCAGCTCCGCTCCTGACACGCCATCCGGTTCCTTTAACGGTACCTTTTGTTGAATTGATTAAAGTTAATCCATCTTCACGTATGTAGGTTTTATACTTCTTATCCGTCTGACCGTTTACGGCCATTTGAATTTCAACCATCTTTTCCATCGTAAGATTATACTCTTTATCGATCCTGATTATCGATCCATTCGAGCTTCCCGGACCTTCCGGTGCTTTGGCCGTTAAATATTGCGTACTGACATATCCGGTTTTTCCATTGGCCGTGACTCTTGACCAGCCATTAGACTCTGAATACACCGTTACGGCCGTATTATTTACAAGCTTGGCTATAATTGAAGCGGAAGCCGATGCTGCAGACCGCATATTCAGACTCGAGCCATCACTTACGTTTACATATTTAACTAATGTGTTTGCTTCTCCATCTGGATTCAGTCCCGGTACAGAACCTGGCTTCGTTGCTGATAGATATTTCGTACTGACATAACCTTCTCCGCCATACGCTTTAATTTTTGACCAGCCATTTGATTCCGAGATGACTTCCACCTCTACACCCCTTGCCAGTTTCACAATGACGGAAGCACTATCCGACGGCTTATTCCGCATATTAAGTGAACCCGAGCTGACATTTACATATTTGGTTGTCGTTTTTTCAGGTATGGATGGTTTGGAGTCCGTTCCAGGCTTTATCGTCGATAGATAGTCAGTACTGACATACCCATCCTTCCCATTTGCCTTGATTTTCGCCCAGCCTTTGGATTCCGAATAGACCGTCACTTCCGTTCCTTTTGACAGTTTTGCGACTATGCTCGCGCTTTCCGACCCGCTTTTTCTCATATTGAGCGTTCCAGAGCTTACGTTTACATATTTCGTCGTCGTTTTTTCAGGCGTGACTGATCCCGTTCCTGGTTTTGATGTCGATAGATATTTGGTACTGACATGGCCGTCTTTTCCATTGGCTTTGATCTTCGCCCAGCCTTTGGATTCCGAATACACCGTCACTTTCGTTCCTTTTGACAGCTTTGCGACTATGCTCGCGCTTTCCGATCCGCTTTTTCTCATATTGAGCGTTCCAGAGCTCACGTTTACATATTTCGTCGTCGTTTTTTCAGGCGTGACTGCCGTTGATCCCGTTCCTGGCTTTGTAGCAGATAGATATTTCGTGCTGACATATCCGTCCTTTCCATTGGCTTTGACTTTCGCCCAGCCATTGGATTCCGAATACACCGTCACTTTCGTTCCTTTTGAAAGGATGGCGACTATGCTTGCGGTAGCTTTTCCACTTTTTCGCATATTGAGTGATCCCGTGCTCACGTTTACATATTTCGTCGTCGTTTTTACAGGCGTGGCTGCCGTTGATCCCGATCCCGGCTTAGAAGCAGACAGATATTTGGTGTTGACATATCCATCCTTTCCATTGGCTTTGATTTTCGCCCAGCCATTTGATTCCGAGTACACCGTCACTTTCGTCCCTTTTGAAAGGATGGCAACTATGCTTGCGGTAGCTTTTCCGCTTTTTCGCATATTGAGTGATCCCGTGCTCACATTCACATATTTCGTTGTCGTTTTACCCGTTGCCGCAGCTTTGGTCACGGTTCCAGGCTTCGTGGCCGATAGATACTTCGTGCTGACATATCCATCCTTTCCATTGGCTTTGATTTTCGCCCAGCCTTTGGATTCCGAATAGACCGTTACCTGTGTGCCTCTTGTCAGCTTTGCGACTATGCTGGCACTATCACTCCCGCTTTTTCGCATATTAAGTAAACCTGTGCTCACATTCACATATTTCGTTGTCGTTTTAACGGTTGCCGCAGCTTTGGTCACTGTTCCAGGCTTCGTTGCCGATAGATACTTCGTGCTGACATATCCTTCTTTTCCATTGGCCTTGACCTTAGCCCAGCCTTTGGATTCCGAATACACCGTCACCTGTGTGCCCCTTGTCAGCTTTGCGACTATGCTGGCACTATCACTCCCGCTTTTTCGCATATTAAGTGAACCTGTGCTCACATTCACATATTTCGTTGTCGTTTTAATGGTCACTGCCGTTTTCGTTAAAGTCCCTGGCTTCGTTGCCGATAAATACTTGGTACTGACATATCCTTCTTTTCCATTGGCTTTGATCTTCGCCCAGCCTTTGGATTCCGAATACACCGTCACCTGTGTGCCATTTGCGAGCTTTGCGACTACGCTGGAACCTTCCGCCCCGGTTTTTCTCATATTGAGTGATCCGGAATTCACCTGCACAAACATGACGTCTTCAATATTGGCCTGTTCGGCATGTAGTGGAGCTGCAGATATTTTTTCTTCGAAAGCAACTGTAGACAACACTGCAAAACAGAAAGTTGGTATAATTAATTTCTTCATCTCATTCTCCCTACTAAAGAATTATATTTTTAACATTTATTTAAATATCGGTTAAAATTAGTATGATAATATAGGTAAATATGCTCATTCGTCTAAAATATAACATATTCCTTTAGATCTATAGGGAGATAAAAGTGATTGTAACATAATAGTAAAATAATAGACATTTAAGTAATTATATAGAAACATTTGCAATGAAGCTTATGCGACAGGCAAATGATGACCATTAAGTATATTGATATAATTACTTACCACTCAAATTAATGCTAATGAGACGAGCATCTTTCTGCCTAAATCGAATATATATAAAGGGTAGGCACGCGATCCTTATATTTGACGGATCGAGGCAATAACCTATATAATTACTGTATATAACTTATAAGAATCCTTCTGTTAAGGGGAGTAGCTATACAATAAAGTCGTCAGTACAGGATTGAATCCTCGGCTTTATTGGCAACTGATTTTAGTTGTTTGCAAGACCTTGCCGATTATTTGGTGAGGTCTTTTAATTTAAGACGGTATGACCAATAATCGGTTATACCGTCTTTTTTGATTCGAAAAATTGCACAATAGAGGTGAAAAGTATGCAGAACTATAATGAATTAGCTCAAAGCGTTAAGATTTCCGATGATAAAAAGCATGTATTGCTCGATGCCGACCCATCTTTATCACTGATCGGAAAAGGCCGAAGCGCATATGTTTTCCGAATACATTCCACCAATAAGGCACTAAAAGTGTTTTTCCCGGATCATACTCATACAGCTAAAGTTGAAGCTGAAATATACAAAACCGTCCAATCCATCGAATACTATCCAACCCTTTATGATGCGGGGGTAAATTACCTGGTTATAGATCACATTGAAGGCAACACTCTTTTTGAATGTTTAACATTGGGGATCCCGATTACGGAAGAAAACATTGCGGAGATAGACCATGCGCTGCAATTGGCAAGGAAAGAGGGATTGAATCCTTCGGATATCCACTTGCGAAACATCTTCATCACTTCTGAAAAAAAGGTGAAGATCATTGACGTTGCAAGGTTTAAGCAAGTGAAATCCTGCAATCAGTGGCACGACTTGAAAAGTGCTTTTCACCTTTTCTATTCGAAGTCGTTTTTTCCGAAGAAGATTCCCAGCTTCATACTGAATTCCATTGCAGCAATTTATAAAAAAAGATTTCTGCCCATCTGATCCTTACTATAAAAAAATCACATTGGAGGCACATATGAAAAAAATAATGACCATTGCTCTGCTGTCCATCCTTACATTAAGCGGATGTTCAGCATTAGAAGAAGTCAATTCATCATTGGAGTATGCAGATGATGCGACGGAGTATGTAAATACCGTTCAGGATTTTGCCAATGAGGTTCCCGCCATGTCACAGGACGCCATCACGAATGCCGAAACAAGGGCAAATCTTGAAAAAGAACTGGAATTGATGAAAACGGAGATTGAAGAATTCAATGCAACTGAACCACCCAAAATCGCTGAAGGCATCCATGAGAAGATCGTCAGTTCAAATCAACAGCTTTCAGATGGAATTGAATTATATCTGAATAATATTGAAAAGGGCCAAATTGATCCTAAGGCATTGGAAGATTCAGAGATAATGAAATCAATCGATAATATAACGGGATTGGCAAAACAAATCGAAGAGTTGGGAAATTAATCCTCCTGCAATGAATAAAAAGGAATCGCTTGAAACAAATTATTGACATGAAACCAAAAGGTTTTATATAATCGACAAAGCAAAACCAATTGGTTTCATATTTTCACTTACAAAGGAGAATCAGTATGGAAAATACATTACAGGATATCAAGAAGACGGTTATTCTTGAAGCACCTATCCAAAAAGTTTGGGATACAGTTTCCACTGCAGAGGGCATAGCTTCATGGTTCATGCCAAATGATTTTCAACCGAAAGTGGGACATGAGTTCCATGTGCAATCACCCTTCGGCCCATCTCCTTGTAAGGTAACGGAGTTAGATGCTCCTCATCGTCTTTCATTCAGTTGGGATACGGACGGTTGGTTCATTTCCTTCCTTTTAAAAGAAGTGGATGGCAAAACGGAGTTCACCCTTATTCATGGCGGCTGGAAAGAGCCTGATACGATTCTTACGAAACCGAACGAAAAAAGCTCAGTGATTCGCGATAGAATGAATCATGGCTGGGAACAAATCGTTAATCAAGGTCTTAAAAAGGCTGTTGAGGGCTAAGTGTCTGCTTCAGAAAAACATGATGTATTCCAGGCTATCGCCGACCCAACCCGCCGAAAGGTCCTGCAATTGCTTGCTGAAGGGGATTTACCCATTTCAGAAATCACTTCTCACTTTTCCATGAGCCGTACGGCGATTGCCAAGCATCTTCATATCCTTTCTGAAGCTGAATTGGTCAGTGGCCGGAAGGTAGGAAGAGAGAAACGCTTTCGGCTTCAGCCGGAACCTTTAGCGGAATTGAAACAGTGGCTTTCTTTTTACGATCAATTCTGGGATAACAAATTATCCATCCTTAAACATGTGATTGAAAATTCAGGGGAAAATGGATTGAAAGTCATCGAAAAAGAAAAGGACACGAATGAACCAACATAATGAAAAAACCCCCGGCGCATTGCACCGGGGGTTTTTGTTTATGCATTCATCTCAATATTATGTGCTTTACGCTTCTTGATGACCATCGTTAGCAATAGCAGCAGATTAAAGACAATGATGCATCCAGTAAGGAACACTATACTTGCTGTCAATGCATCCGCCCCAAGGCTCGTACTCATCGCCTGGCGGAAGCCCATGACAGAGTATGTCATCGGAATGAACGGGTGAACATGACTGAAGAAGTTATTGGTCAGTTCCACAGGGAACATTCCTCCGCTTGCACCTAGCTGTAATACAAGGAATATCATCGCCAATAAACGACCTGGATTTCCAAATCCTACGGTCAAGAAGGTAACGATGAACATGAACGTAAGGGAAGTCAGGATGGAAACCCCAATGAATTGCCCCATATTCTCGACCTGTAAATCCATTCCCCAAATCATGATCGCATCCAACACTAATGCAGAAAGCGTCGCTTGGATGAATAGGACCGTAAATTTACTGAACCACCATGCCACTCCTGATGTAGGCCTGGTAGAAGGCAAGCCTGTCGGGAATCCCATATTGAAGGCAATGGCTCCAACAAATAACCCAAGAGACAATACATAAGGAGCCAGTGCATGACCATAATTCGGCACGTCACTGCTTTTTTGTTCTTTGACCTGTGTCGGTTCAGCAATCATGCTGTAATTATCATCGGTTGTTTTATTTTCACTAATTTCTTCTGCACCATCACTGAGTTTTTCCGAAAGCTCGACCGATCCATCTTGAAGTGAGGAGATTCCCTCACCCAATTTACCGGAACCTTCAGCAAGGGCTGATGAACCTTCATTGATCTTACCCGCGCCATCAGCAAGCTGGATGACTCCATTGCTCAAAGTAGGCAGATTGCCTGCCAATTGTTCAGTGCCTTTAACAAGTGCTGATGAGCCCTCGTTCAAGGCCGCTGAGTTGGCATCCAGTTGATTGGCCCCATTAGCCAATTTGCTTGCCCCTTCGCCAACTTGGCTAACACCGAATGCGTACTTCTCAAGACCATTCCCAAAGGAGGATGAACCTGCTTGCAGTTGTGAAACTCCATCAACCAACTGACCAGATCCCTCAGTTAGTTTTGAAAGGCCATTATTTAACGAGGAACCGCCTTGTGCTAACTGGTTGATCCCCTTCACTAATTCTGGTGTCCGTTCATTTAAACTTTGCGTTGCCGCCGTTAATTGATTGCTGCCTTCTACAGCTTCATTCAAGCCGCCATTTAATTGGGTCGCACCAGGAATCAATTGTTCTTCCAGTGCGTTCCTTATTGCCGTATATCCGCTTAACGCTGAAACGGCGTTAGGATTGACTTTATTCACCGCATTATTTAAATTGGCCACTTGTTCCGGAAGCTGGCCTAATCCATTCAATACAGGCATTACCTTATCCGTTAATTGTGTTGATAAGTCTGAAACACTTGCAGCAAGAGCCGATGCGATTCGTTTTTGTGCCTCCGCCTGGCTTTGAAGTTCATTTTGAATGGCTCCGATTACTTCTGATTGCTGTTCACTGGTCATGCTTTTGAAGGCTTCCGTGTTTTGAACGGCATTGATCGTGCTCTGACCATTATTCGCAATCGTTGATTGAAGTTCCGTTAACGCCGCTTGACTGTTATTGAGGTCTTCGGTAATGCCGGATACGGTACCGGACGCGCTGCTTCCTGCTGGAACCGCTTCTTGCAATTGATTTACACCGCTTTGAATGCTTGTCAGTCCTTGCTTAAGCTGATTCAGCTGTTCTTCTGCGGGCAATTGGCCATCCATTTTTTTCAGGCCGTCATTTAGCGCCTGGCTTCCTCCTGCCAGTTTATTGATTCCCTCATTTAAACTCTGCTGACCTGCTGCCAATTTTGGAATTCCTGTCGATTGATCCGTCAGCTGGCTTGCATTTTGTGATAATTGATTCAACCCATCATTCAAATTCGCACTGCCTGTTTGCGCTTGTGCCAATCCAGTATTTAAAGTTTGCGCTCCTGGAACCACTTTGGCCAGCCCAGTGGAAAGCTGGGAAGAACCTTGTATAAGTGCTTCACTATTATTAGTTAATTCCCCTGTGCCTGATGCGAGTTCGTTCGCACCCTTTTGCAACTGACCGACACCGGAAGTATATTGTGAAATACCCTTATTCAATTCCGACGCGCCACTTTCAAGCTTGTTGGCTCCTTCCATAAACTCGCCAACGCCAATTTGGAGTTTATTCGCTCCATCTTTAAAAGTTAATGTACTCGAAGCTAACTTATTCAGATTTTCCGTCACTTCTTTGTTTCCATCATGCAGTTTTTTTGCGCCGTCATCCAGCTTTGATGCACCATCTGCCGCATCGCCGAATCCTTCTCCGATTTCATCCAGTTGGGAGAAGATCGCTTCCGCATATTCTTTTGTGACACTTTCGGCAATTTCCGTTTTCAAATTATTCGTTGCCTGTTTCCCGACCGTTTCAGAAACGAAACTGCGTCCAGGATTCACATCATACGTCAGATTCATTTTTTTAGGCTCATCATCCATGACGGTAGAAGCATTTTTTGAAAAGTCCTCCGGAATGGTGACGACCATATAATATGTACCATCATCGAACCCTTTTTTCGCCGCTTTTTCCGTTACGAAATGCCATTCTAAATCATCATTGTCCTTTAATTGCTCGACTAGCTCATTACCGACTGTTAAGGTTTTCCCCTCATATTCCGCCTTTACATCCTTATTCACGACCGCAACAGGCAATTTGCCTGTATTTCCGTATGGATTCCAAGCGGAACTAAGGAATAACCCCCCATAAATAATCGGGACGAACAGTAAAACGATTGCGACACCGACCAGTTTTCGATTTGTAAGGAAAAGCTTCCATTCTTGTTTAAGCATATTCACTTCTTTTCACCTTTCTTTTCACGCAGTACATCACTCAATGACGCGGTATTCCAATTAAGAGTCGGTATGTCCGTGGTGCCAAAGCTTTCTTTAAGCAAATCCGCCACTGTTTGGCTGGAAAAGAACTCTATTAAAAGTTGATCCGCCCGAGAAAACATCCGACGGAGGACGTCCATTCCCTTCTCTGCATACTCTCCATCTTTAAACGCTTTTTCTATAAGTCCTGTATCCGGAAACATCGAAATGGGACCTTCCATCGCCTCAATAATTTCCAGGTTTTTAATCTTATCTACACTTTTGGCAAGAGTAAGGCCGCCGTTATTACCAGGAACGGAAGTGATTATCTGCTTTACGACCAATTTCCTTATGATTTTTTTCAAATAAGAAGGAGACACCTCTAATCGCCTGCTAATCTCATTTGACGAAAGCGGGACATTTTTATCCTGGGTAGAGAGTATAACGATGATGCATATAGCTTGCTCGACCCCTTTTGTTAATTGCAAATCATTTCACCTCTTTTAGCATATATGTGGATATCATATATCCATAATGGATATTAGGTATCTATAATTAAAACCCGTTTCACCTTAGAAATCAAGTCATTTCTAGAAAAAATTTCTAAAAAAAAAGATGAACCCCTCATTACAGCACCAGGGGGTTCACCTTTTCTTTTATAGGTCTTTTAAAAATTCATTGACCGCTTCTGGAGTTTTAGCATTTGCACTGTGCAGGTGCGCAACCTTTTCCCCATTTTTAAATACTAAAAGTGATGGAATTCCCATTACCGTTTGCTCTTCGGAAATCTCAGGGAACTCGTCACGATCGATTGTAAACCACTGTTTGTCTTGATGTTCTTGAGTGATCTCATCGATGAACATGTCTAAACGTTTGCAGTCCGGGCACCATGTAGTCGTAAAAATCCCGACCGTCAGTCCCTCTTGATTGATTTGTTCACGATATTCTTGTTCTGTATTGATATTTTTCATGATTGTCTCCTCCGGGCTTTTCTTATCATCATACTTTAATCCATGAATTAATGTACTCAAGGATTAATATATAATTAATTCCTTCACAGTACAAACGGTTTATCCTAAAAGTATCTAACTCTTGCCCGGTTATGCTTTGCGCGATGCCGCCTTTTCTTTGTGTCCAAATCTCTCGTTTATGAAAGAAGAAATCCTCGAAATGAATTTAACTTCGTCATCATCCTCTTCTCTGGTCAATTCCACTTTTGATTTCGCCCATGCTTTTGCCGAAGTAAATAAATTGGCCGGAATGTTCATGGCAAAATGGTAAAAAGGCTTTTCTTTGTGATGATATTTTTTGATTTCAAGCATACTTTCCCCTGCCTTAATTTCAAAACCTTCATCCGTTTGCGATAGGAGCTCAAATCCTAACACATCAACGTAAAAATTCCGCATTTCATTCCAGGCATGACTATACAAAGTGACCTTTTGATAATCAACATCCCATCCCCCTTTCACTTAACAAATATTGTAAAGCAATACTGCGTTGGTGCAAAAGATTCCGTACTTTTCAAAATCTATATAATTCTATTCACTCTGCCTATTTTCACTACAAATAACTCAAAAAGGACCGCCAAATTCGGTGGTCCCTTGCTTCAGCCTTATTGAAAGGTTCACTCTTTAATTTTCAGTCCCAGCATGGCTGCAAAGACTATCGCTTGGTCCGGGGAAACTTCGCAGCCTTTTAAATCTTCCGGGGATACGGTAATCCTTTGAAATGTAGAACTGCTAATATCAATTCCCTTGAGCGGTGTCCGGGAAAAGTTCACTTCATTTAATCTGCATGTTTCGAACTTCACTTTAATGAATTTACACTCATAATAGTCAGCACTTTCCAATGAGCAATGATCGAACCTCACTTGCTTTAAACTGGAATAACCAAAGGCACTTAAATTCAGGTTGCAATTCTCAAAGAAGACATTCCCTAAGCTTGCGTCAGACAGGTTAATGCCTAAAAGTTTGGACTCTTTGAATTCCACACGATGAATCGAGCCGCCCATGAAATCGGCATTCGTTAAATCGCAATGATCAAAGATGACATCCGTCAGCTCGATATTCCTGAATGATACATCACTGAATGTCACATTTTTAAAAATAATCTGTGATAATACGATTTTGTCCATTTTTTCTCTATCGATCGTGCAGTTGGTTATGATACGGGACTCAAGATAAGGCTCATCTTGATAATATATTTCCTGAAAGTTCGCTTGTGTTAGGTCTTGGGGGATTTTTGGCTGTTCAATTTTGATTTTGCCTGACATATTATCACCTTTTCGCTTTATTCTTCAATCACTGGATTATCCAATCGATAGGGGTTCATCGCCGGTAATATAGCAACTGGTCTACTAAATTTCGACTTAACTATAAACTACATTACAGTGAAGTTCAATCTAAGAATTTCGCGAAAATGACTATTATTTTTCGTTATTTTGTGTCAACATTTTGCACAAAATAAGCTGCCTCATCGGCAGCTTGCTTACTTCAAGAACGTATTGAATCCTCTTGGAATCCGGTAATAGTATAGAGCTGCAGCCATTATCGCTATCATTCCGCCTATCAGAAAAAATGCTTGAAAGATATTTCCTCCAACAGTCGGGGAATGGGATACAAAACCACTTGAAAACAGAAAAAGGACACCAAATCCCAACAAGAATAGGGCCATTTTTTTAATCCTTCTTTTGAACAGGATATATCCCGAAAGTATGATGATGTACGATGCGGCTAGGACCATAAGAAGTGGAAATAACGGTTTGAATTTTGCGGCATACACGAAATGATCGAAATTCGATATATCAACTGCATCTATCGCCTGTTCATCATTTACGTGTGTGAAAAGCGTGGAATACTTCCATTCCCAAGGTTTATCCACAATTTCGCTTCCTTCATACCAGGTACAAAACGTAAAAACCATAAAGAAAAGTGCAGCGATAATCATTTGCAAAAAATGGTTAAAAGTCAATATCATCTCCTCCAGCTGTCATTATACCAATAAATGGGTGATTTTCAACAGGAGCCCTAAGTGATAAAGCAATATGTAAACAAACACTGTTTCCTGAATAATATAATCTAACCACTTTTAAGGAGCGTTTGAGATATGATCACTCATGGAGATGACCTCCTTATTTCAGGAGCATGGTTACTCGGCATCGGTACACTTGTAGGTGCAATCGGGCAAACCCGGCAAACTTTAACGAGCACTGACCTCGGAAAAGATCTCGTCCTCAAAGGGAATGGCATTGAAGCCGTTGGAAATTCGCTGCAAGCAATCGGCCGTTCGAAAATGCTGAATTCGGAAAATGAACGTACGGAAACCTATTTCATATTCGGTTCTTGGCTTGAGGCCATTGGCAATATCGCAGATGCAGTTGGAATAGGTATGCAGTTGAGTGGTTCAGTTGAGGAGGGCATTAGAGCCGATGCAATCGGCAGTGGAATCCAAGGCCTGGGCGCAGCTATTGAAGCATTCGGGGCATCGCTGACTGAGGAGACCATTTCACGCTCTTTTGAGATTAAGGGAAATGGCCTCATTTCAGCCGGTTCATTTTTGGAATCCGTGGGAAATATTTTCATTTTAAATGAAAAAGTACGGTTGGGAGAACATATTCTTTTACTAGGCAGCTGGACCCAAGTTTTCGGTGCATTTATATTGATCGAGGCCTTTTCACTTGACCCAGAACCCGAACCTGAGAAAGGGAAAGATGGACATAACCGCCATTATAGCTATGCCAACTATCGCTAAGGGGCCACGAGTTCGACCTTCATCCGATCGGAATCTTCGAAATATACCGCATAATGATCCTTCCCGCCGGCAAAAGGATGCTTGTCGGCATAAAGGATGGTACCCTTTAACTTTCTGGCGATCTCGCCAACCTGTTGCCGGACCGGCCACTCCCCCTACGAGAGGTAATGCAGCCATTTCCCCGCCCCCTTTATCAAAACCAACGTTTAAGCGCAGGTCCACTTATTTTATGATTCCGTCATAAATCTCTCCGCCGCCATTTATTTTGATAATTTTCAGGCGATTGGTATTTTTGACGAAAACGGTTTTATATTGTTTTTCACCGTTCAATTCAATAAGGAATACTCGCTTACCATCGTTATCCGTTTCCTTATTGAAAGTATAGTCTTCGTTGCCGATTTGCTCGATGATTTTGTCATATTCGGGCAAAGAAGACCACTTCTCATGTTTTGGACTTGTTTGAGTTTCTGTTTTCGAGGGTTGTTTTTGTTGTTCACTTTCAGTTTGGGTTTGATTTTCATCGGTTGTTTGGACAGATTTCCCCCCGTTTTCATCCGCTTTGTCATTATTGCAAGCAGTTAGCATTGTTGCTGCGGCAATTAACGCGATCATAGATTTATTCATGCTTCACATCATCTCCTATTCCTATATTCCCATTCATTTTAACTAAAAACCTGATTTAACTAAACAATACAAATCCGAGTGGACAGAATGGATTTATTTTGGTATTATAGTTACTCAGGGTAACGATTACTCATGATAACTATATATTGATAAGAGGTGTTTCTGATAAAGACTTTCCAAAAATTCTTTCAGCAATTATTGCTGCTGTACCGGCCGTTTGAAAATAATCTTAATATCCAGCTGAATAAGCATGATTTACACAGGGCGCAATGGTCCATTTTGTATTACTTGAACAATTATGGTTCGGCGACGCTTGTAGAGCTTGCCAATTACCAAAGCGTGGAGAAACCCACGATTACGAGGACCATTGCCCGCTTGGAAGAGCTGGGGTATGTCGAGCATGTGCCAAGCAAAGATAAACGCGAGAAAAGGATGCGGCTTACGGAGCTTGGCAAAAAGGTCTACAGCGAAGTCCGCGTGACAATCGATCAATATGAACAGGAAATCTTGAAAGGGATCACGGAAGAGGAACAACTCGCTGCCATACGCATCATGGGCGAAATTAGAAATAACATTATAAAGTAAGGAGATAATAACATGGATCAATCCAGAACCAGACTGTGGACGAAGGACTTTGTCATCGTTTCGTCCATCAATTTTTTCATAACATTAATCTTTTATTTACTGATGGTGACACTTGCCATCTATGCTGTTAATGAATTGGATGCTTCTACAAGCGAAGCCGGACTCATATCGGGAATTTTTATTATCGGGACGTTGATCGGACGTCTGTTCATCGGCCGTTTCATTGATTCAATCGGCCGCAAGAAAACATTATTCATAGGTTTGATCTTTTTCACTTTGACAACACTTCTTTATTTTGTGGACCTTGGAATCGGCTTCCTGCTTGTTAACCGCCTGATCCATGGGATGGCAATGGGGATGGCAAGTACTGCGACAGGTACTATCGTCGCGCAGATCATTCCACCGACACGAAAGGGTGAAGGCATCGGCTATTACAGCATGAGCGCAACACTTGCGACGGCTATCGGTCCTTTCATCGGTCTGTTCATGGCTCAAAATACAAGCTTCCAAGTCATTTTCAGTTTCTGCCTGGCTTTAGGTGTGATCTCCCTGATTACAGCATTCTTCCTGTATGTCCCGGCATTGAAAGTGACCGCAAAAGTTACGGAAAGCAAAGGATTCAAGCTTTCCAATTTTATTGAACCTAAGGCACTGCCCATTTCCATCATCACTCTGTTATTGGCTTTCTGTTATTCCAGTGTCCTTTCTTTCATCAGTTTCTATGCCATTGAAATCAATCTGGTCAATACGGCAAGCTTCTTCTTTGTAGTGTACGCAGTAGCCGTATTGTTATCACGTCCTTTCTCAGGACCATTGATGGACCGGAAAGGATCGAACTTCATTATGTATCCGGCTTTCATTATTTTTGGAGTAGGCTTGCTGCTTCTAAGTATGACAACCAATAGTTTCACTTTACTGGCAGCTGGTTTCCTCATTGGCCTCGGATTCGGTAATATGCAATCAAGCTCGCAGGCGATTGCCGTTAAACTGACACCGCCTCACCGAATGGGGATGGCAACATCCACCTTCTTTATCATGCTTGATGCAGGACTTGGCTTCGGCCCTTATATTCTGGGATTCATCATTCCGGTAACAGGTTACAGCACACTTTATGTCATCTTGGGCGTTGTGGTCATCTTAACCTCCGTCCTTTACTACTTCTTGCACGGCAAGAAGGAACGTACAGCCAGAACGAACTTGGCTTCCATTTAAATGAAAAAGGGATATCCCATTGGAGGATATCCCTTTTTATTTAACAGCTTCTAGCTATAGTTGGTCCTTATTTTATTTCCAGGTCATCGATATAAAGTTCAAAACTTTTGCTGTTCTTTTTATTTATGATTGTTTCACCTTTATATAAAGTCTTTCCAGTCTTTATATCTGCAATCAGAAGTTTGGCAGGCTTGTTTGTTTTCCCCACTTGATTCATTCCGTTCAATAGGAAGTACACACGCCCGTTCTTAAAGGCAGCGGTATATTGCTCTTCTTTATTAGCAGCTATATCCAGCTCGGTGTCATTCGTTAACGTTTGACTGCTGAGGTCAAACGTTTTAATGCGATATTTACCTGATTTCATTTCAACTGTATAAAGGTTTTTTCCGTCTGTATATCCTGATCTAGCCATGTCCAGGCTAAGTGATCCTTTTTTAACCGTTTCTACTTTTTCCGTTTCATAATTATAAGATAAAAGCTTGCTTTCCTTTAGTTTTTCCTCAAAGCCATCCTCATGATTTACCCCTTTAATTAACGAAATGAATACCATGTTGTTTGGCTGTGAGGGAGCAAGATCGATTGGCATCTGAAAATCAACTTGTTCTGGGTCAGTAAAGGTTTCAGATACAAGGGTTTTATCGCTCAAGACTTTTTTATTGGCTACATCGATCGTATACAGATGAACTTCTTTCGTTTGCTTCTCATTGTTGGAATTCACATCATTCATCGTTAAAACCTGTAGTTTTGAATGGACCAACTGCACATCCCTGACATCAGCATTCATGATTCTCCCTTGATTCGGAAGCTCAATTTGGAATGAAGTTTCCTCTTCGTCCTTCTTCTCCAGTAAACCGATATCAAACTTTGCCTCCATATTCCCGCTCTTTGTATATTCGCTATTCACCCTAGCGTAAGCAAGAAAATCATCGTCTTCATATAAAGAACTAATGGAATCCTTACCACGCATAAATGAACGATGTTCTTTTACCAATCTTTCAATTAGATGATCTTGTCTTCCAGTTAAGTTCTCCAAGTAAGACCTTTCGCTGGCATATTTCGTTGTATTGGATTCAATTGTTAATGGTTCATAAAAATTACTGCCATTTTGAAGCGAAGCATTTATGATCACCGGATCAAGCTCTTTATCGCTGCCTTCCAGTGTCTTGAACGTATACTTTGGAAGGCTGGAAGCGGAGGAAGCTACTTTGACATAATAGGTCCCGATGCTTAAGATGACAACCATTCCAATAATGATGCTGCATAAATAACGTTTCACCTTGTTCACTCTCCTTTAAAGTTGTTATACGGTAACGCGATTTTTCAATAACCAAGCACCAAGCCAAACTGATAATCCTGTCAAAATGATTCCTAATGCGAGCAGCAGGCCAAATAATTCATTAGGATAGAAATAGAAATTCCCAAACTCCATTACGAAAAGTGGAGCTAAAAACAACACCGCAGCGATTCCGCAATATAACAAGCCCATTATGATTCCTTTTATGCGGAAACTTCTTTCAAACATGATCGCCGTGAATAATATCGACATGATCATAAGACCGATGCCATAGGAAATCAGGAATTGCGTGAATGTGCTTGGGATGATCAATGACAAAATCGGATTGGCTATCGTGATAGTAGAAATTGACATTTCATTCAAGAGCGCTTCCGGCACATTCGAATTAAATAGTGCATTTTCCATAGGTAATATGATGATTTGGAAAGCAATCAACCCTAATACCATCAGGAAGATGGACGTAGCTTTTGAAAGGTAGATCGATAATCTGGATGTCGGTAACATCAATAGACGATAAATAAACGTATTCTTTCCAAACCAATCACGATACCAAATAAGGAAAATGTAAAAAATAAGGGCTACCGCACTCAGCGCTATCGGTCCTACAAACAAGAGGCTATTGGCGATATGGTTAAAATCAATGCCTCCATAATTGGTAATATAAGCGGCTTCAGATAGTCTTTCTTCTTTCATGATATCCCTGGCATCATTAAGAAGGCTCTTCGTTACGATGATCACGCCGGCAAATTGCGAAACCAAGGTGATCAACAATAAGCTAAGATAGATTTTACTGAAACGGTTGATTTCAAAGTTCATTAGTTTTATATATCGCATCATGATTGATACACCTCTCTCATTACATCGACTACCGATTTCCCTTCCTCTTCCCGCATTTCTTCTGTATTGAACTCTTTAAGCACTGTACCGTTATCCAATAAAATGACCTTATCGATCAAATGTTCAATATCACCGATTTCATGGGTCGTGATGATGACTCCTCTATCTTCAATCAGGTGGCTCGCAAAGACATCGGCAATTTGCTCGCGGCTAAACATATCGATTCCCGAAAATGGTTCGTCCATCAGTACATAATCGACGTCAAGGGACAAACCAAGCATCAGGTTGAGCTTAGCTGTATTCCCTTTTGACAATTCCGAAATGCGATTCTCCTCTTTAAGCTTGAAAAAACCCATTAATTGGTTAGCTCTTTCCGGATTCCAGGACGTATAGAAATCCGACATGAAAACCATGGCCTGTTTAATGGTCATTTGCGGAAGCATGGTTGGTGCGTCCGGAATGAAGGTGATTTTTTCATAACTGTCCTTTGTCATCTTTTGATCATCGATCAGGATTTCACCTTTATATGGCGTCAAGCCCATGATCGCTTTGAGTGTAGTCGTTTTACCGACACCATTTATCCCGATCAGACAAGTGACTTCCCCTTTATTGGCTGTAAATGAAACATCATCCAAGATCTTTTTCCGTCCATAATTCTTGGAGATCTTTTTTACTTCTATCATTGTTCTTCCTCCTCCCTTATATCTTCCGAGTATTTTTCTTTAACCACACGAAGCAGTTCATCAACCGGTACATTAATCGGACGAATCGCATCGACAAACGTATCGACGGCTGCCAAAATCAATTCCTGCCTTACAGCCTGTAGAATCGTTTCATTCGTCGTGATTTGACTGGGGAAATTTCGTTCTGTATGAATCAAGCCCTGTTCCTCCATTTCTTTATACGCTTTTTGAGCGGTATTGGGATTTATATTGAGTGAAGCCGCCAGTTCTCTTCGGGAGGGAATTTCCTGCCCCGCCACGAAATTACCAATGGCTATTTGTTCTTTAAAATGCCTAACGACTTGCAGATATACCGGTTCCCGTGTATTTACGTTCATTAAAACCACCCCCTATTTATAAAAAAAAGCCTGATATGTGTGTATGTACTAAGTGGTTCATACACCCTATAGATGTACTATACCCGTAATACACCTAAGCTGTCAACAAGGAATTCCAAAAAAATGAAAACCCCGTATGCGCAGTGCAGACGGGGTTTTTCCTTAGTTGCCTTTCATGGAGATGCTAAAATCTCATTGAAATAGATGATGCAGCAGCCGATCTTTATCTTCAAAAAACTGTTTCATTAACAAATAGTGATTGGACTCCTCTAACGTTACCTCACTCATTCCCTCATCAGAAATTTGGAGGATTTTAGCATCCGGGTAGGCCATGATGATCGGGGAATGGGTGGAAATGATGAATTGGGAACCTTGTTGAACAAGCTCATTTATCCTGGCCAGCATCGAAATTTGTCTCAATGGGGACAAAGCAGCTTCAGGCTCATCGAGGATATACAATCCATCGCCTTGAAATCGTTCTACAAAAGCAGAAAAAAACGATTCCCCATGAGATTGCTGGTGCAGCGATTTTCCACCGAAGGAGTCGATGATTTTCGACCCAAACGATGACTCCCTGTCCAATTCCTCTATATTCGTAGCTAAATTATAAAAGGTTTCCGCCCTAAAGAAGAAATGATCCTTCGGTTTGTATACGCCTTTTTTCAAACGGAGGTATTCGTCCAAATTGGAATGTGAATCATAATTGGAAAAATTGAAATTCAACGTTCCTCCTTCTGGATTGAAGCCATACGCAATCGCAATACCTTCAAGCAAGGTGGACTTCCCCATTCCATTTTCCCCGATGACATAGGTAACACTGGGATGAAAAGCAACTTCCTGAAGGTGCCTGATAACCGGAAGATCAAGAGGAAAATGGTCATACGAAGATATTCGGTCTCTATTGAGGTAGATGCCCCTGATATACTGTGAATCATAATCTAGTTTCATTTGTTATCACCCTTCTGCAGAATATGTTCTTAGAGCCATTCCATTAAGACTGCAACAATCCAATACTCCATTGATTGTTCAAATTGATAGATTGATAATGTTTAATACTAAATGACCGCCCACTTTGGATGCAATTCAATTAAACTTACTGAAATGCGCTGGGTTGAATCTTTCACTCCCGGTTCGTTTATCAGTGCAGGCAATTCCTTATCCGCATACCGTTGATGTGAATCTTCATTGTCCCATAATGATGCGGCCAGATATCTGCCGTTTTGCCTTTTACCGAATGCGCCTGACAGCATTCCCGGTATCATCCCCCTGTTCCCTGCCTCTTTTAGCACCTGCTCAAAACGGGCTCGTTTAACATTTTCAACAGAACATTCAGCCACTCGAAGTAATTTTCCCTTATCAACAAAACCCGTAATGTCCGTTGTTCCTATATTGGATATGCTCTCGAATATATCGACGGAAATATTTGTATACGTACTTCCCTGGTCACTCTTGGCGAAAATTTCATCATGCTGATGCTGCATGAAATGTTGATAACAATGGAGATCTTTCCAAACGGAGAGAATGCCTGCTTCACAGGGTTCATTTCTATTCCACCCTCCGATTTGACCGATGAAGCCAGCACAATGGCGCAACTGTCCCCATCCCTCTTGCGCTTTTGAAAATGAACGCTTGTTTTCCTCATTCACTTGGCATTTAATCCACTTCATTAGCATGATGATCACCACGCTTCGCCCAATGTTTCGCTTTTTCATCGACCTTTTTGATAAAATCATTTTTCCCGTTTACATATCCTTTAATATTATCTGGGAATTCCGCTGCCAAGCACTGCTTCAGCCTACTATACTCTTGTGCTTCATCAGGGTGTGCCCGTAAATAATCTCGAAAAGCGAGGTGTCGCGCAATTTCTTCATGTCCTTTTTGGAACATGTGAATATGGTGCGTCCTCTCATCCCCGCCTTTACGAAAAAACCGTCGTCCAGCGATTCCGTTCTCCCCCCTGGCATCATACCCCATCTCTTCCATCTCTTTATTAAAGTCAGCCACACATTCCACATCTTTCACCACTGCCAAAATATCTATTACAGGCTTGGCATGGATGGCCGGAATGGCCGTACTGCCAATATGGTATACATTCATCATTTCAGGCCCGAAAATATCCTCTAATTTTTGGCATTCATCATGAAATAGCTTGGACCATTCTTTCTTATATGGTACGACCTCGACCTTTCTCATGAAAGCCTCCTTGATAGGAATTCGCATTTACATTCCGTTTTATTATTTCCTTATTTTAACACCAATGTGCATGCATCACAAAAAAGCAGCCGGGATAATAACCCCAGTTGCTTTTTGGATAACGCTTACATTTCATTTGTTTTACTTCGCTTTTTGTATGGAAGTCAAATTTTGATCTTTCAAAATAGTTGGTTTCATGCCCCTTCGCTTCGGAATGCCTCTTTCCTCCTGCTTCTTTGCTAACTGCCGTTGGAATCGTCATGCTCCTTTGTTATGATGAAGGTAACCCTTTCTAGTTCAAGAAATAATATCCTTTAGGAGAACATCATGAAAAAAAAGAAAACTACCATATCAGATGTTGCTGAGAAGGCCGGTGTTTCCAAAAGTACGGTTTCTCAATATATTAACCAGCGTTTTCGTTATATGAGTGCTGAAACAAAGGACAGAATCGAGCAAGTCATCCAAGAACTTGACTTTCGTCCCAATGATAATGCCCGGAATTTAAAAGTAAAAAAAACAAAGGTCATTGGCATACTCGTAGCTAATATTTTACATACTTTATCCACTGAAATCATTCGTACCGTAGAAGAACAGCTTCAGCATCACGGCATGAAAGTATTCATATGTGACTCTGCCGATGATCCAGAGAAAGAAAAAGAATACCTTGATTTGCTCGTTTCTACGCAAGTGGATGGAATCATCATCTTTCCGGTAGGAAATGATTTTAAAGTCTATAATTACTTGATCGATCATTCCATTCCAATGGTATTCGTCGATCGATTAGTTGATGGCGTAACTTCCGACTCCGTTCTTTTAGATAATTATGCTGCAATCTTTTTAGCCGTTTCCATGCTGGCTGAAAAAGGACACGAAAACATTGCATTTTTAACCTTACCGATTGATATCCCGATCACACCAAGGTTGGAGAGGATCGAAGGATTTAAAAAAGCGATGGCATCTCATAATTTGGAAGTAAGGGAGGATGATATTCATTCTTTACCCAGAAACCAAATTCAAGAAAAACTGGCCCGGATATTCGATGCAGAAAAACCACCGACAGCCATTGTGGCAGGAAATGATTTAGTATTACGTGAAATCCTTAGCTATTTGAAAAAGCAAAAAATCTCGATTCCCGGGGAAGTGGCGATTGTCAGCATTGATGATGTCGCTTATACGGAGTTTTATGAACCATCCATCACGACAATTGGACAGCCCATACAGCAAATGGGAATTAAAACAGCTGAGTTACTATTGAATCGGATAACCAATTCGGATCAGGCCCCGTACATTACTTATCGGTTTGCCCCAGAACTCATTGTTCGAAGTTCATGCTAATTGTCATACAAAAACGGCAGTTTAAACCACTGCCGTTACCATTTTTCAAGTAATTCAAAACTTCACCTTGGAAGTCAACCGCCTTTTGCTGATTCCATGGCATTTAAGATAAATGGCGCTTTGGCTTTTGTGTACCCCACTATATCTGCAGGATGCTTTTCTGCTAAGGATATTTTTAATTGCTGGTATTGTTTCCGTACGTCAGGATGGCTTCTTAAATAGTCCCTGAATGAAAGTTGATTCTTCCACTGTTCACTTCCGAATCTATAGATATGCAAATGGTGTGTCCCCGCTCTCCATTGGCCTTTTCTAAAGAAACGCCTTTCGGGAAACTCCTTATGCGGGACAAATTCATACCCAATCGATTTCAACGGTTCAATGAACATGTCAACTTCAGCTAAATGTTGGACGCCAGCCATGATGTCCAAAATCGGTTTTGCCCCCAACCCCATGACGGATGTACTTCCAATATGCTCGACACAAAGGGAATCGTTCTTTAAAACCTCCATTATCCT
This sequence comes from Peribacillus sp. 05N428, assembly GCF_056397085.1. Classification (NCBI taxonomy): domain Bacteria; kingdom Bacillati; phylum Bacillota; class Bacilli; order Caryophanales; family Bacillaceae; genus Peribacillus; species Peribacillus sp. 05N428. The sequence continues at coordinate 57,212 of NZ_JBFTMS010000028.1, forward strand.
CGCTTTTTCCTGTTGATATTCACCGACCCAATCAGGGTTATATTCCTCGATCTTCACTGTTTTTTCCATATAATCACTCAACTTTACATGAAATCGTATAGTCAGCCATCATTTTTCATCACGTGACCATTTTACGAAAGGATCTTGGCTGCTCGGCTCATAGTAAGTTCCGGCATACACCTTTTCTTTTCCCGTTATTTTATTCGTTCGGATGACTGTATATCTTCCTTTATCATAATTTTTGGTAAGATGATATGTCCGGTATGAAAACCCTTTTTCGGGCCCGGTTAACTTTTCCTTAGTTGTATACACTTGAGGTTTATTCAAGTGCTCTTTCACTACACTTTTAATATTCAGCGGCGTGCCTTCAAGCTTAACATCACTTCGGAAATCGGCAACCCTGGTCTCTGTTTTCCCTGAAGGAACGGTTGCCATTTTGATCGTATCACGGGTTTGATCCGAGAATGTTTTTGTGACACTGTATGAATAAAGGATATTCATGGAACTTATATTATGTTTCATTTTGCCAGCAAATTCAGGCATGGCAACATTCAATAGAAAGGTGATCGAAATACATGCGATTAATATGATAAGCGAAATTTTCTTCATATTTCCTCTTTCTCAACTATGTATTCTTGTAATCCAACTTGTTCATTTTCCTTAGGAATAATCCCAAATTTGGCGATTAATAGAATGGCAAGAAAACTGAAACTGCAAAAACTAGTATGATCACTTGTAATAAATGAAGCCTGTATAATACGGGATGCCAATAATGAATTCAAAATATAAGAAAATAGAAACCCTGAATAGGATAGGCAAACCAGATAGTTTCCAATCAATTCCCTCTTGTAATGTACATACTCCGTCTTATTTCCCTTCCTGATACTGACACAATGTCTAAATTGCCTAATGAGACCGTATGCGAAACCAATAATTAATATGACCGCAATGACAAAATCAATTATTGCTTCCTCCACTGTTTTACCCCTCCTTGGTAATTCGAACAAAAAATATAGTAAATTATTACATTAAACTCATCATATACCATTTATGATAAAATGATAAATATTTCCCACTTTAATATTGGAGTTGTATCATGAAAATTTTTGTAAAAATAGTATTATCGTTATTTATGGTTCTATATCTATTAATCCTTACAAAGCTCATTTTATTTAAAACCTTCTCATTTACCGAAATGAATGGTCATATTAGTTTTTCCCATGGCCGCTATTGGGGGTCCCATAACTTCATCCCTTTTAAAACCATTGCCCATTACCTGTTCTTAGCGGATGTTAACCCATCGATCCGGATTGAAAATATAGCGGGGAATATCATCGGCTTTGTACCTTTCGGCTTGATGCTTCCCTTACTGTCAAAAAGGTTTTCCCAACTCAAATCGATCTTGATTGCAACATTCTGTCTTAGTTTCACCTATGAGATTCTTCAGCTTTTATTTGAATTAGGAAGTTTTGATACCGATGATTTGATCCTGAATACTCTCGGCGGGGTTATAGGATACCTGCCTATTAAATTGTTTTACATCGTGTTCCAAAAGAATGGTACCATTCGCAGTCAAACCAAAGGACAGTAATTTGCTGTCCTTCTTTTGTCACAAAAACCTCTTTACGCAGCGATTGAAAGACGAATACATGCATGTCCTTATTCTTACGTGTAAAGCGAGAAGAGGTTTCAATATAAAGGAAAATATACCTAATATTACTGCGGATGAATAAAAAAAAGACCACCAGATTGGTGGCTGGAGACTGTAGATAAATTCGAACAAATCGAGTTTGCCTACATTTTTTTATGGCTTGTACAATGAACGTCGATTTCCGCTACAGGCACTCGCTTTCCGCGGGCGGTCAGGGAGCCTCCTCGGCTTGCGCCTGCGGGGTCTCCTAGACACGCTTTTCCCGCAGGAGTCTCGCACCTTTCTCTCCAATCAACTTTGTTATAACATTTAGTTAGAAACCATACCTGATGAGTTGAGGGTGTTAGCTTGGGAACTTCATTTGATGAAAGATATATTTTCCGAACCCCTTTTGTGTACAAACTGAGGCCACCGGATTGGCGGTTATTTCAAATTCTTAAATCCGTATTTTTCAAAGATTTTCATGGAGGCTTCCGTTTGGAGATAGTCATAGAATAGCTTGGCTTCCTTGGCATGATCCAGGTTATGGATCATTCCCACGGGATATATGATCGGATCATGTAAATCTCCCTGGGCTGCTGCCATGATTTCAACTTTTGATGAGTTGAGCGCATCCGTTTTATAAACGAGGCCTGCGTCCACATTTCCCGTTTCCACATATGTAAGCACTTGCCGCACATCCTTGGCATATACCAATCGATCTTCAATCTCTTTGAAAAGGTTCATGTTTTCCAAAGTTTGTTTCGCATATTGCCCTGCCGGTACAGACTCTGGAGTGCCAATCGAAATTTTATCGGCCTTTGTGAGGTCTTCCAGTGATCCGATTTCCTTTTTGGAATCCTTTGGCACCACCAGCACCAGGTCATTGCCGACTAAATCGATTCCATTCTTCTCTTCAATAAGATCTTCCTCTATTAATTTATCAAATTTATCTTCTGCTGCTGAGAAAAACAGGTCAACAGGTGCACCTTGGGATATCTGTTGCTGAAGAGCTCCAGAGGCTCCAAAGTTATAATGAACTTCCACATTTGCATTCTCTTTTTCAAAAGACTTCTTTATATCATTCAAGGCATCTTGCAAACTTACAGCTGCGGAAACCGTCAATTCCACTTTTTCTCCGGATTGCGCCTTCATTTCCGTTTCACCACTTGAACACCCTGCCCCCGCCATCACAAGCAGCATCATCAAAAAAATCATAAGATATGTTTTTTTCAAAGTCACTCTTCCTTCCGACCTTTCATTATAGGATGGCTGCTAATTCAGCAGCCTTCCGTATTCATTCTTCCTTTTAGGTTCACCAGCGGGAAAACCATGCATTTAGCTATAAAGAAGTTTGGGCTGTCGGGCTAGATAGGAAGGCGTACCATTTTGATTAAGATTAAGGATCAATTTCATGACCTCCACTATTCCCTCAGGTTTCTCCAACTCTATTTCCTTATGATAGGACTCTATGGATGTGTTCCATTTTTTCATTTTTTTCTGATCCTTCAATATACTCAGCAATTGTTTTTCAAAAGGCGTTTTCTGATTAAGTTTAAATACAAGGCCTTGCTGTTTTAGATACTGCAGATTGATTTCCTCCTGCCCCGGAAGTCTGGAATGAACAAAAATCGGAAGCTTTTTTCGCAATGATTCACTGATCGTGACACCGCCCGGTTTCGTAACGATTGCGTCCACTTCTTCATATAGCTTATTCATTTCAGACCTTGATGAGATATAGGGCAATGGTTTGATATGAGGTAAGTTCCATGTATTGATTTCTTCATAAAGCTTGTTGTTATTTCCGCAAAGAACTAAATAATCAAAGTCGGTTGAATTCTTTAACTCATCACCTAAGTTCAAAATCCCTCCCAGACCGCTATTTCCTCCGGATATCAAAATTTTTGGCCGTTCTGTGTTTCTTTGGACACGGGCATTTTTTGTGATTTCCTCGTGCACGGGAATGCCAGTGACCATCATCGTTTGTTTTGGTATTTGACGCTTACTCATCAGCTTTTCTTTCACTTCTTGACTAGGAAGAAAATGGGCATCTATCCCTTCGCTTCCCCACACATTATTAATAAAAAAGTCCGTGTACACGTTTATTACCGGTGTGCTGCACTTCCCTTTCATCTTTAACTGACTCAAAAGATATGAAGGGAAACCGTGTGTACACACAATTAAATCAGGCTTTTCTTCCTCTATCAATCGTTCCATCTTATTCATGAATAATTGCTGATACCATTTACATACACTTTCCTTTGGCGAGTGAACATAAAACAGGTTCTTATAGGCAAGATTATAGGTTTCCGGAGCATAACGGATCCATGTCAGATAACTATTTGCAATGAATTTTTCTAGAGAGGTATTGGTATAACTGATTAGATCGATTTTTTTATAAGTAATCCCATTTGAATGCTTTTTTAACATATCCATCAATGCCTCTGCAACTTGATGATGTCCCGACTGCATTCGAAAGAGAGGTAAAAACAAAATCTTCTTCATATGTGTCATCTCCTAAGAAATCATTCTGAAAATACAAAATATATAGTTCATGATATCTTCCTCTTACAATATCGTTGAACACATTCCTTAAATCGATTTTTCATTTCCGACGTTTTATAATAAGGAGCCGACTCAACTTTTGGATCTTTGTTTTCTCTTTTTAATGTATTTGATAGTAACATATAGAACAAAAATAACTAAAAATACAACACCTAAATATGGAACATATTTGGGATTAACATTAAAAGCATCCCCCACATAATAACCGGCCACTATAAAAGGGACGGTCCATAATATAGTGCCTAATAGGGAAAATAGGAAGTATTTCCGAAAGGGTATAGAAGAGATTCCTGCAAAATATGGACTTATTTGCCTCATCCCCGGAATATAAAATCCCAATACTAACGTTTTTCGTGCATTATCCGTATAGTTTCTCTTTGCTTTCTCCCAGCGTTCAGCCGTAATCCCAATGAATCTTCCATATTTATTTATAAATGGATACCCCACATATTTTCCGCATGCATAAGCTGCAAGCATTCCGATAAAGGCGCCGAGAATTGCACACAGCATAGCTAAACCCATAGAGAGCTTACCTTGGACAACCAGCACCCCAATTAGAAATAGAAGTGATTCTTCTGGAGCAGGCACGCCCACAATGCCGAAGAATAAAAAAAGAAAAATGATCAGGTATCCATATGAATCAATAAAATGTAAAAGCGTATCTATATCCATAATACCCCCGGAATTAGTTATAAGTCTTTTAAAGAAATAAAGTGTGTTCCTTTTTCCTTACTCTCCTGCAGGTAAATTTTTAACATTTCAATCATATAGCCTGGCGCCTCTTTATCCGCACCCACGGTTTCGCCACAGTCATGAAGCAACAGGATGGAACCTTCTGTCGAAGTGCTTCGAAGCTGATCAAGCAGAGTGCTTTTGCAATTTTCGACTTTCCAATCCCCGAAGATGCCGGACCACATAATCACTTTATATTTCTTACTGAAAAGTGGGGTGAAGATATTGAAATGGCCCCATGGCGGTCTATAAAAAACCACCTTTTCATTCGTGCATTCCGTTATCGCCCTTCCAGTCATTTCCAACTGTTTTCGCAGATGAATTGGTGATAGGACCCAACTTGAAACATGATGATAATGATGGATTCCTATCGTATGTCCCTCTTCATGCATTCTTTTAATAATCCCAGGATTACTTTTCACCTTACTGCCCACAACAAAAAATGTGGCCTTTATCTCATATTCTTTTAAAAGATCCAGTAATTTTATCGTATATTCAGGGTTTGGGCCATCATCGAAGGTTAGCGCAATCCCATTATTCGAATTGATTTTTTTGGTTATTCCCAGGCTGCATACACGAATTAGCACTGTAGGGATAATAGTATAAAATATTAATAGCAATAATAAAATAATAAAACTAATCAGCCATATATGCATCACACAAAACTATCCTCTCATTATTGATATTACCAATACTGATCCTTTCCCTATATCATAATCATTTACTACAATGCAGCAAATGTTATAGTATTCAGGTAATTCATTATAAAACCTTACTAACAATTTAGCATTTTTTTTTCATTATTTTCACTTATCATTATTTTTTTATTTTTGTAAAGGGTGAAGGACATTAGTTCTATTACAGCAATGTCTGCAGTTTTTTTCTTTGAAAACCGTTCCAGTTGATTCCAGAAATCCGCTCCCTTTCCGCCGACTGCCTGCCGAGCCTCCTCGCCGATAAACGGCTGTGGGGTCTCGGCTAGCCAGTTATTCGGCAGGAGTCTCGCAAATTTCTTCCATCCTTTAAGGGGTACTGTAAAAAAACATGAAGGATAAACTAGTCTTATTTAAGATTATGGTTCGGGGCGAGAGCAATTCGAAACTCCTTTTGCCGGAAAATTGATGGAACCGCCAGACTGTATACGAATTGGAGAAGAAGAGCCAGTTTCCCTACAATATCTCTAAAAAAAGAAGTTCCAGCTGATTGGAACGTAAGGTACGAGACTCCTGCGGGAAAAGCGTGGCCAAGGGAGACCCCGCAGGCGAACGCCGAGGAGGCTCCCTGGACCGCCCGCGGAAAGCGAGTGCCTGGAGTGGA
>NZ_JBFTMS010000029.1:0-63031 GCF_056397085.1 Peribacillus sp. 05N428
CTTCAAATATTTTCTGAAGATCCATATAGCTGTGCTTTCCTTCAAGGTAAAGTCGTACAATGAATATTTTCTGTTCGGCAGAAAAATTAGCCATAAAAAACACCCCGTAAATGTTAGTTTGGTGTCTAACATTTACGGGGCAGTTCAAGGGAGCTACAGTTTGTAGACTACTATCTAAAAGTTCAACCAAAGTTGATTGGATAGAAAGGTGCGAGACTCCTGCGGGAAAAACGCGACCAGGGGAGACCCGCAGGCGCAAAGGCCGCCGAGGAGGCTTCCCGGACCGCCCGCGGAAAGCGAGTGCCTGGAGCGGAAATCAACATCTAAATCGTACAACCATAAAAAAACTATAGGCAAACTCAATTTTCATCAAGTTTGCCTATAGTCTCAGGTAAGGCACGATTATACTATTACCTTTTTTTGAATAGTTTTGGCAGTTTATCTGGTCTTTTATACTACTTAACAAATATGTTCGTCATACTCGGTTTTCAAGTAATTCATCATCCTTTGTTTTTGGTGGGAATAATGAAAGCAATTAAAGTAATAGGAAAAGTCGTCAAAAAAGAGAGGGTTTTTATCATCGAAGCCATAAGAATTTAAAAAATCCGAGATTACTTTTTCTTGTTCCACTACATCGAACAATCCGGATATATAAAAATGATAACTGAATTTATCATATAAAAAAAGGTATCCTGTATCATCAAAAATATTTTTCACTGTATGACCATCCAATTCTAACTCACTCCTTCCTTACCAATATACCTTTTTATCCATGAAATTATTCAGTGCTCATCTTTCAGGGAATATTATTATATTTATGGCAGCGTGTTTTTTATGCCTTCAATACATTAAAGGTATGAAATAAATGCAGGCAGAAAGAATAGGGAACGAAAAAAGCACATCCAATAAGGATATGCTTTCATAAAAGTATTATTTGTACATTTCAGCGACTTGTTTTTGCAATTCGCCATTTTCAAGGTACTCATCATAACTCATTTGCTTATCGACTGTACCTTTTGGAGTAAGTTCAATGATCCGGTTCGCAATAGTTTGGATGAACTGATGATCATGAGAAGAGAAGATCATAGATCCTTTAAAGCTGATTAAACCGTTGTTTAATGCCGTAATCGACTCTAAGTCCAGATGGTTGGTAGGTTCATCAAGCATCAGGACGTTCGAACCGCTTAACATCATTTTGGAAAGCATACAGCGAACTTTTTCGCCCCCTGAAAGTACACTTGCCTTTTTCGTGACTTCATCGCCTGAGAATAACATCCTGCCCAAGAAACCGCGCAGGAAGCTTTCGCTCTGGTCATTAGGAGAATATTGACGGAGCCAATCGACAAGATTTAAATCGACACCTTCAAAGAATTCAGCATTATCCTTAGGGAAGTATGCCTGAGAGGTCGTAACGCCCCATTTGAATGAGCCGCCATCCGGTTCGATTTCACCTGCCAAGATTTTGAACATTGTTGTTTTAGCAATCTCATCTTTACCGACAAATGCAATTTTGTCGCCTTTATTCATCGTGAAGCTGACATTATCCAATATCTTTACGTCATCGATCGTTTTCGAGATTCCATCTACACGAAGCAGGTCGTTCCCGATTTCACGTTCAGGAGTAAAGCCGACATATGGATAGCGGCGTGAAGAAGGCTCGATGTCATCCAAGCTGATTTTATCCAATAATTTCTTACGGGATGTCGCCTGGCTCGATTTGGATGCATTGGCACTGAAACGCGCGATGAAATTTTGAAGCTCTTTGATTTTTTCTTCTTTTTTCTTATTGGCATCTTGAGTCAGTTTAAGGGCAAGCTGGCTTGATTCATACCAGAAGTCATAGTTACCGATATAAACTTTGATTTTACCGAAATCAAGATCCGCGATATGTGTACAAACTTTGTTAAGGAAGTAACGGTCATGGGAAACTACGATAACAGTGTTTTCAAAGTTGATTAGGAATTCTTCCAGCCATTTGATCGCTTTTAAGTCCAAGTGGTTGGTAGGCTCATCCAGTAAAAGAACATCCGGTTTACCGAATAGTGCCTGGGCAAGCAATACTTTAACTTTGTCGCCACCGTTCAATTCAGCCATTTTCTTCGTATGCAGGTCTTCTGTAATCCCAAGGCCTTTTAAGAGGATTGAAGCTTCGGGTTCAGCTTCCCATCCGTTTAATTCGGCAAATTCCCCTTCAAGCTCGGCCGCTTTCATTCCGTCTTCGTCGGTGAAGTTTTCCTTCATATAGATGGCATCTTTTTCCTGCATGACTTCATATAATCTTTCGTGTCCCATAATGACAACTTTAAGGACTTCTTCCTCTTCATAAGCGAAGTGATCCTGCTTTAGAACGGCAAGGCGTTCGCCTGGCCCCATATGGACATCACCGGATTGTGCTTCAATTTCACCGGAAAGGATTTTTAAGAAAGTGGATTTACCGGCACCATTCGCACCAATCAGGCCATAGCAGTTACCGGGAGTGAATTTTATATTAACATCTTCAAACAGTTTACGATCGCCATAACGTAAACCAACATTATTTACTGTAATCATTTATTTACATTCCTCCAAAATACATTTGTTTCAACGTGTCCAACACTTTGTTTCATTAGTTTTACGCTGATTCATTCAAACGGCAGTTTACAATCTTATATGTTTTAAACTGTGCATCATTTAAATTGTATCTTATTTCTTAGGAAAATTAAAGGCAGATTAGCAAAAACAAACGTTTATAAGCAAAAATTACACAAGGATTTAATTTTGTTTATAAAATTGTCACCTATAAATGTAAGTACTATTTTTTTATTGAATACTATTATAGGTGTAAAGACCCATTACGCAACAACTTTATAATTGGTAATATAGGTAACTGTAACTAATACAACGGGAGGAACATATATGAGTGATTCAGTAGGTTTTTGGAAACGTCTTTTCGCAGGAGTTTTGGACGGCATAATAGTATCAACACCATTAGCGATAATTTTCGGGGTGATTACCGGTGATTGGGAAAATGAAAATTTTTCAACTCTTTTTAACTTTCTCTACATGGTGATTGTCCCGATACTATGGTATGGCTATACAGTTGGCAAAAGGATTATGGGAATACGCATAGTAAGGATGGACGGCAAAAAATTAGGGATAGGCACTATGCTATTGAGGTATTTAGTTGCTGCTTTGGTATATGCCATTACATTAGGGATAGGGTTTATTGTCAGTGCATTCATGGTTGGCATTAGGAAAGACCATAGATCGATACATGATTTCATAGCGGGTACATACGTGACATCAAATAAACCATGAATAATGGATAAGCAGCTTAATAGCTGCTTTTTTTATGCGAAATTACAGATTTAAACCGATGAGATCTATAATATGGAGGAAATTTTGCTGAATACTTTATTGTTTGGTATTTAGGTATAAATATTACATTGGAAACCACGACAGAATATCTTTAGCAGTAATACAGTGGCAGTTAGGAAGCTAAAAAGCACTTAACCTTAATGGTCAAGTGCTTACGATCTTGATTTATTTCATTTTGAAGAAGACGCCCTTGATATGCTCGTGTTTCTTTGCTTACAATTTTCTTTTCAAATTCTCGCTTATTCGCATTGACTTTCACATGTGTGGAATCGACGAATATGTGTTCAGCACTTATTAACTTTCTATCAGCGGCTGTTATTAAGATGCGATAGAAAATCTGTTCAAACAGGTCTGTATCTTTAAAGCGTCACTCATAATTTTACCCTAACGTGGAGGAGGTACTTTATCATGAAAAGCGTAGCCTAAGAACCAACGGTAAGTCATATCTGTTTCCGCTTCTTGAATTGTTTTACGCATGGAACGAATACCGAAAGTATATTGAATGAATGTCAGTTTAACTAAAATAACAGGATCAATACTTGGGAGTCCTACCTCTGAATACATATCTTCACCAAGTCATAAATGAAAGTGAAGTCAATGGCAGCCTCCATTTTACGAACCAAATGGTTCGGTGGCACCAGTTGATCTAAAGTAATCAGTTCAAGTTGATCTCGCTGAATAGAATCATGAAAGCATCCTGATCACCTCAGGTTCTAATACTTCTATTTTAAAACAAAAATGACTTTAGGCAAAAGTTGTTCTATCTAAAAGGTAAGACAAAGTTGATTGGAACGGAAGGTACGAGACTCCTGCGGGAAAAGCGCGTCTAGGGGAGACCCCGCAGGCGAAAGCAGAGGAGGCTCCCCGACCGCCCGCGGAAAGCGAGTGCCCTACGTTCCAATCAACGTCCAAATTGTACAAGCAAAAAAAATGTAGACAAACTCGAATTTCATCGAGTTTGTCTACAGTCTGGGCACTTAACCTTAATGGTCAAGTGCTTTTGTTATTCAAAACTTCTTTATTTTGATTGATGATGATTTTATTTCTTAAAATCATTTCTTTATTATTAAGTCCAACATTGAGTTCTTTGGTATTATTCACTTTTTCCAGCAGTGAAATTACGGATATTTCCAGTAATTCAGAAATAGGCATTTGTGTTTTGGATGATAAAATTTCAAGTTCATGGATTAATTTAGGGGATAGCATTGGTTGTTTTTGATTTATTTCCATGACAGGACCCGCTTTCTTAAAAAAGTTATGTAATTGTCATTTAAGTATATAATGTCGGTTTCCGATAAAACATTAAATTAGCGTTATTTATGTTAAGAGTTGATGACAATTACGGAAGAAAGGCATAACCATGAATGTCTCAGCATAAGTCAAGATAACACCTAACCAATCTGGAATATATCGCATATTCTTCGAATTATATGAAATATCAGGGAAGGTATATTACAAGTATATAATTCTATGTCTCCAAATTTGTCAACCATTGGCTTTTCTGATAGTATAAATGTCCATTTCGTCTTAGCATCGGCATTTTAATAAGTTTGATCAATATACAAGGAAGGGGAGTGATTTCATTGGGTAATCACCCTGATTTTGAAAAGGAACGACAGCGGCTGGATTTTACAAAACGTTATATCGATGTAGTCATCAAAACATCAGAAACAAGCAAAGATCAATTTCAGCGGAATATGCAAGAAGCTTTTGGCGATGCCGATTGGTCTGAATCAGCCTTATATTCACAGCTGCTGACGACGGCCAACTTTTTTGAGATGTCCAAAACCGAACTTGAAAGTTTACGTAAAGCAAGTAAAAAACCTTACTTTGCAAGAGTGGATTTTGAAAGGAATGATGGGGAGAGAGGCGAAGTCCTTTATTTCGGAAAAGCATCTCTTTATCAGAGGGAAAGCCAGGAACAGATCATCGTTGATTGGCGTTCACCGATTGCAAATCTGTATTATGAGGGACGGATTGGTGAAATAGAATATGAAGCGGAAGGGGAGACATTTAGCGGGAATATCACTTTAAAAAGACAGCTAATGATAGAAGAAGGTGTCTTGGAGGAGATAAGGGACATTGATTTGACAACAACGGATGAATTGTTGCAGGAATCCCTTTCCAAGAGTTCCAGCAATCGATTGACGGATATCATCACCACGATCCAGGAAGAACAGAATAAAATCATTCGGGCAGATTTGAATAAACCTATCATTGTCCAGGGCGCAGCGGGCAGCGGTAAAACCACAATCGCTTTACATAGGATCTCTTATTTCATTTACCACTATAAAGACTTGTTCGATCCGCGACAATTAATGATTCTTGCTCCGAGCCGGGTATTCATTGATTACATATCTGAAGCTTTACCTGAATTGGGTGTCGAAAAGGTAAAACAATTCACGTTTTCCGAATATGTTCAGGCAGCGATAGGAAAGCAAGTGAAGCTTATAGCGGATGATAAATTAACGCGATTGCTGGAAAAGGATGATGAAGAAATTAATTCAGCCGTCTGGATATCAGGTCTGAAGGGATCCCCTGCCTTTAAATATATATTGGACGAATATATAAAGGACATTTTCAGTGGGTTTCATCCGGACGCTGATTTTTATTGTGATAAATATCGCCTCTATTCCGCTAAGAAGTTCATTAGATTATTGGAAGAGGATTATTGGTATTTACCGTTATATAGCCGGCTGGACAAACTGAAGGCCATTTTACAAAATGAAGTGAAATTAAAAAAGAAAACAATGCTTGAACGCGTTGTTGATCTTTATGATGCCAAAATCGAGAAGGCGCTCTATAAGAATATCGATCCAGTCATACGCAAGGAATTTGTTACAAAATGCCTCGATAAAAAAGAGGAAAGGATAGGACAGATCCAAAAGGCAATCCGTACTTCTGTAAAAGCGTATTTTAAGCAATTCAAAAGTAAAGATCTCCTGGAGTACTATAAGGAATTATACCAAGATCCGGAGCGTCTCGCCTCATACAGCAACGGTAAGCTTACTGTTGAAGATGCCAGGGTTTTATGTGTGTACAATCATAAATTATTTTCTGCTAATAGTTATGAGCTGGAGGACTTGGGAGCATTATTATATCTTCAGGAGCGGCTTTTCGGTGTCGATAAAGAAAACAAAGCAAAAAATGTCGTCATTGATGAGGCACAGGATTATAGCTTCATGCAGTTACAGGCCCTAAAGACGGCAGTGGATACCGATATGTTCACACTAGTAGGCGATCTTGCACAAGGCATACATTCATACCGCGGACTTCAAACATGGGATGAGGTTCACAGTCGTATTTTCCCTCGGGCGACGTATACTGAATTACAAAAAAGCTACAGAACAACTGTTGAAATTATGAAACAAGCTAATGAAATACTTCAGTTGTTAACATACGATTTCCCGGAAGTTGAACCCGTGGTCCGGCATGGCAAGGATCCAGAATTCATTTACATTGAAAAGGAAGGTTGGGAAGAAGAACTGATTGAACTGATCGCAACCCTTAAAGGTGAAGGTTTTAAAACGTTTGCCGTTATTGCCAAAACGATGAAAGATTGCAAGCTGGCAAACGAGAAACTAAGTGAATTCCATCAAGGCTTTCATTTAATAGATGAAGCGGGAAACATCCCTAAAGATAAAACATTGATTGTTCCTTCCTATCAAGCCAAAGGTCTCGAATTCGATGTTGTATTTGCAATATCCCTCGAAGAAGCGTATTGCCACGAAAATGAACTTGATATCAAATTGCTGTACGTAACAATGACAAGGCCATTGCACAGGCTATATTTTTTAGGTAAAGAGAAAAATGCTTTCCTTATTGAGACATGAAAGGGGTAGGGTGGAATGCCTCCACCCTCCTCGTGAAATGCTCACAGATGCAAAAGGATATCCTGAATATCTTCCCATCCAAAACCGACTTCGATAAGCTCGATGCCTGCCATTTTAACGGTTTTTTCAGCTATCACTTGACCTTCAAGTGCTTTGTAAAAACCGCATGATGGATTATCCTTTAATGCCCAGATTATTAAATTCTTATGTTCCATTTTTATAAGCTCATGTATGACCGCTTTTATCATTTTTCGGCCAAGTCCCTGTTTTTGATATTCTTTTAAAAAATAAATGGCATATACTTCACCTTGAAAATGCGGATCATTCGTTTGTTCTGGTCCTCCGGCAGCGAAACCGATGATTTCCCCATTGGCGTTTTCCGCAACAAAGGTAGCATTATGCAGCATCTTTAAATTCCTTAGCCAGTTTTTCTTTTTGGCCTCCAGATTCATGGAAGACAAATATTGATCCGGAAGGATTCCTTTATAAGTTGTTTTCCAGCTGTTTATATGTACAATTGCTATTCCATCTACATCTTCTTCTATGGCTTTCCTTATCTTCATAAAAAACACCTTCAGATTTTCATATTTCCCCCTAGAATATCATGGAAAAAGTGAATAAGCATTTTATTTATGTTTATAACTGCTTGAGAAAGGATAAGAAATAAAAGAGTGATCAACCAGATGAAGGGAAGGATGAGAAAGATGAAATTGAAAGTTGGTTTTTATTTTCCGGGCGGCAAAGAACTAGAGCATGAGGTTGAAGGCGATGATTCAACTCAAATGATTTCAAATATTCAAAAGCACCGTTATTATAATTTAGTTAAAGGCGATTGCCATTATGTCGTAGATACGGAAAAAGCAGCATATTTTTCTGTAACAGAAATATTGGATTGAGAATGAACCGCATTGGACTTTTATTCCATTGCGGTTTATTCTTTTTGTTGTAAGGAAACCGGAAAAGGAGTATCGTCAATGAAAATCAATTTTACCAAGAAACAGTATGAAACATTATTCAAAATGGTTCAGTACGGATATTGGGTTGCTTCCGATACTGAAGATAATAAAGAATTCAGTGAAATGGAACAGTATATCAATTCCTTTGCGAAAGATTTCGGCATGGGAGGAGTACAGTTTATAAAGGATTACGAAATGTATGATCTGAGCAGGGAATTGGAGGATCAACTTCATACAGTCATAAATGAGTATGAAGATGGAGTGTTCAGGGATAAGCTTGCCTACCATTTGGCTAGGAAAGAGTTCGCCGAGGAGTCGGAAAACCATGAATGCAATCAGGAGGAAGCGTTTAAACGTATCATGGAGCTCGAGGAAAAATATCATCTTCATATTGAAGAACACGGGTTAGGGAAATTGAAAATAGAAGAATAAAAATAGAGAGGACGTAATCTGTCCTCTCTTTTCTAATTTTGAGAAGTAATGATTCCTATGATCATCACGTATGCCATCCATTACGGATCGGTTTTATGCACGAGGATTTTGACCTAATTTTTCAACTGAGTATTGATAAAATGCAATTAAGTCATTTTGTGACGCAAAGCCTGCTTGTGCAGTTCGTTCGTTCCCTCCGCCTTTTCCATTATAGGAGCCCAGTTCCGCTTTAAAATATTGTCCGCAATGAAAAGGGCTGTCCCCGCTGTCCGAGAGGATGACCTTTTGCTCCTTACGTGATGCTAATAATACGGTAACCTTTTCTTTTTTTACAATCGTACCTGCAAGGTAAAGCAGTTCTTTCATTGAGCTATCTTCGAAAATATGAGAGATGAATCCCCCTCCATTTTCTGCAAGCAGGGAGTCAGCAAGAAAATTTGCATTTTCAAGTTTTAAGTTTTCATTTGCCGATAGCAGCTGCTTATAGTCATTTTCAAGTTTCTCCACCCTATTCAGGATTTCTGTACGTCCGGTATTGAATTTAGTCGATAATGCAGAAAGAATTCCTAGACTTTCGGAATAATCATTCAATGCCCTGAAGCCGCACTTAAAGTAGAGCCGGGTAAGCTCCTTCTGCTTCTCCGCTTTGAAAATTTTTATTAACCCAATCTCACCGGTACGCCCTACATGAGTTCCACCGCAAGGGTTATATTCAATTCCTTCTATCTCAACAATACGGATATTTTCAGACACTTTAGGCATTTTGACGACAGGAAGTGTCTGTAGTTGCTCGTTTGTCACGTAATAGATAAGTATTTCGCGATTCTCGATGATATATTGATTAACTAGCTTTTCAGCAGCAGCCGTATGTACCTCAGTCCATTGAAATCCTGCCATTATATCGATCGTTAAATATTCCTTTCCAAGGTGAAAGCTGACCGTATTAGAGTCAAACAGTTCCCTGCAGACAGCAGAGAGTAGATGCTGGCCGCTATGCTGTTGCATATGATCGAAGCGGCGGGACCAATCAAGTTCACAGTGAACGATCTCTGAATCTGGCCGTCTCTCCAACTTATGAAGAATCTTTCCATCATTGTCTTTTATAACGTCAAGAACGGTGATTCCTTCTATTTTACCCGTATCTGCAGGCTGACCGCCGCCTTCGGGATAAAAAGCGGTTTCTTCAAGAGTGATATAGTAAAAGCCATTTTCTACAATGGTTTCCCGAATTTCGGTATCCCATTGGGAAGTCTTGGTGGACGTGTAATACAATTTTTTTGTCATGAATGATTTCTTTTTCCTTTCAGTTGATCATTAAATTATATCACCGAAATACTAGAGTTTAAAATCGCGGGTTTTAGAAGATTAGTCAGGGAAAAAAAGCAAAACTTTATGACAAATCACGGCGGAGATGTTACGGTGGTTTCCAATTATGGACATGGAAGTACCTTTACCATATCCTTACCTAGAGTTACTCTAAAAGAAGTGGGGCTTAACAATGAAGGACAGTCAAGAAAACTGACCCATGAAATTATGGTCATTGAAGATGATATTAACTTAGCGGAACTGCTAAAATATGAATTGATGGACAGTGGTTTCCACGTCAGCTATTTCAAAAGTGGTAGAAAGGCTTTTCAAAAGCTAAAATCCTCACCTCCGGATGCCATTGTGCTGGATATCCTTCTTGAAGAGGGGGAGATGGACGGCTGGGCGATCCTGAGGGAATTAAAAGGATCCGTTGATTTGAATGAGTCCCGTTTTTGTTTCGACTGCACTTGACGAAAGGGAGAAGGGGATTTCCTTGGGAGCTAAGGATTATTTAGTTAAACCTTATAAACCGAGCCAATTATCCAAAGTGATCATGCATACCTTGTTAAGTAACGGTAAACAAGGGCAGATACTAATCCGGCAGGCATTTCATGGAGAAAACAAGGGTTAAAAAATAAAAAACCGTAATAGGTATACAGAACATCAAAAAAATGATAAATTCAAATATGTTGGAAAAATAAATAATTGGGTACAATTGTAGGTAAAGGTAAGTTACAGGAGGATTTTTATTCATGCAAAAAATTCAGGCCGGCATGGCTGTAGAGTTAGAAGTGGAACGTAAGGCTGATTTCGGATGGTTTTTAACGGATGGTTCAGAAGATGTCTTACTTCATCATAATGAAATGAATGAAGGAACGGAACTTGAGATTGGCGATGAAGTAACTGTGTTCATCTACCATGACAAACAAGCAAGGCTAACAGCGACAATGAAGATACCCGAAATTCAGATTGATCAGTATGGCTGGGCGGAAGTTGTCAATGTGAAAAGGAAACTTGGTGTTTTTGTTGACATCGGTCTTTCGAAAGATATTCTTGTTTCCCTGGACGACCTTCCGAATATAGATCGATTATGGCCTGAGGTTGGTGATCGTCTATATGTATCCCTGAAGACAGATCGTCATGATCGCCTGTTTGGTAAACTTGCAACCGAAGATGTCATTCAGGAGATTGCAGTAACAGCTCCATTAAAAGGGATTCGCAACACCAGTATTAAGGGAAATGTCTATCGTTTGCTTATGGTTGGATCATTCTTTATTTCAGAAGAAGGGTACCGCTGTTTCATTCACGAAAGCGAACGCAAGGAGGAGCCCCGTCTTGGTGAATTAGTTGAAGGGCGCGTCATTGATAGTAAAGAAGATGGAACGCTTAACGTTTCTTTAATCCCCTTTAAACAAGATTTAATGGGGGAAGATGCTGATGTCATTTTCACTTATTTAATGAATCGCGGCGGTGCAATGCCTTATGGTGACAAAACACCACCTGATGATATCAAGTTTCACTTCGGTTTGAGCAAGGGAGCGTTCAAGCGTGCTCTCGGCAAACTGATGAAAGAAGAAAAGATTTACCAGGAAGATGGATGGACATATTCTTCAGACCGTAAATGAAAAAGGCAGCGGATTTTATCCGCTGCTTTTTTATTGTGAATTTCATTAAAAGAACTTCTTTTTACCTTTTTCTTCTTTTAAAATCTCCACAGCTTCCCTGAACCTCATCGAATGGACAATTTCCCTCTCGCGTAAAAACCTGAGTGAATCATTGATATCAGGATCATCCGAGATGTCAATTAACCACTGGTAGGTTGCTCTGGCCTTCTCTTCAGCAGCGATATCTTCATATAAATCTGCAATTGGATCTCCTTTTGCTTGGATATAAGTGGCGGTCCATGGATTCCCTGCTGCGTCATGATAATAAAGGGCACTATCATGATTGACATAATGATCCCCTAGCCCGGCTGCTGCCATCTGCTGAGGTGTGGCATCTTTTGTAAGCTTATAGATCATCGTGGCGATCATTTCGAGATGGGCAAATTCTTCCGTTCCGATATCCGTAAGCAGGCCAATGACTTTATCCGGAATTGTATATCGTTGATTTAAGTAACGGAGTGCTGCAGCCAACTCACCATCAGCACCACCGTATTGTTCTATTAAATATTTAGCCAATCGAGGATTGCAGTCTCTTACTTTAACTGGATATTGCAGCTTCTTTTCATAAACCCACATAGCTCATCTCTCCTTATACCTGCCATGGCCAAGGGCCTTGGCCCCATTCCCATTTATTTTCACCGCCTGGACTGTTTCCAAATCCCAATAATGGACCATATTTAGGCTCAAAAACCGATTTCAGTTGTTGGGAGTATTCATGAAATTGATTGAATTGCTGTAAAGCCTGCTGGTCGTTAGGATGTGTATCCAAATAAAGAGTCAACTCGACAAGTACGAAATCGGCAGCCTGGATTTGTTCAAGCAACTGATAATATTCATCATCCAGTTTCTTATTCATTTACGTCTCCCTTTCCCGATATGGATTATCATAAAAATCATAAAAGAATTTCCAAAGTGTACCGTATTTCAAAGCTTCTTCCGGTGTGAACTGCTCCATATTGGGCGGTTGAAAATTAATATACAAATTAGGAGGTGTCCTGTAATACTTTCTCCCAATAGGCGGACACGGATCGAATTTACTATGGAAAGGTTTATATGACTTAACTAGGGTAAAAGTCTTTTCGCGAGTCACAAAAAATACCTCCTTTGTAAAGATATAGCCTTTAATTTTTATGCCTCGGTAATGCATAATATGACTGCTCTGGCCTGGAATGGGAGTTATATGGAAAATGATGTTTTTTCAGAATATTATAAAATCTTGTTATAGTCCCGTTATCTTACTGTGATGTTTGTCATCTATTCTTTATCTGTTTGTTCTTTGTATAGAAAAAAACTATGTTAAGATTTAACTCATAGCTTATAAAGCAGCTCACAAGGAGGTAACAACATATGAAAAAATCAATCTTATCGTTAGCGGCAGCGGCTGCTATATCCGGTGCATTCACAATTCCGGTACAAGCAGAAGATGTCAAAGTGAAAGATGGAGACACATTATGGGGGATATCTCAAACATATAAAGTATCAGTAGAAGATATTAAGTCTTGGAACGATTTGTCTTCAGACGCGATTTATGCCGGAGAAACCATACATATTTCTCAAGAAGAGCATTATAAAGTAAAGTCAGGGGACACATTATCGGGAATTGCACACAAATATGATGTAGGGGTAAATGATATTAAATCTTGGAACGGTTTAAGTTCAGATACAATCCATCCTGGTCAAGAAATTGTCATTAAACCGGCAGCTAACAAAGTCGAAGCTGCAAGTGTAGGGCCTGCACAGAAATCAGAGCAAGCTGCACAAGCAGAGCAATCCGAACCAGCAGAACAATCTAAGCCAGCAGAACAAACAAAGCCGGTTGAACAATCGGAACCAGTTGAACAATCGGAACCAGCAGATTCAAACAATGAATCCCAAGATCAAGCAGAATCTGGAAAAGAGATTACTGTTAGTGCAACCGCCTATACGGCTGATTGTCAAGGCTGCAGCGGAACAACAGCAACAGGAGTGGACTTGAAAGCTAATCCTGATGCAAAGGTGATTGCTGTGGACCCATCAGTCATTCCGCTAGGATCAAAGGTTTATGTTGAAGGTTATGGCTACGCAACGGCAGCCGATACAGGCAGTGCCATCAAAGGGAATAGAGTGGACATATTTGTTCCAAACGAACAGGATGCCGTGAATTGGGGCGTTAAAGACGTTAAAGTGCAAATCCTGAATTAATTTAACCATGCAAAACATGTTTATATATTGAAAAAGCAGACACAGTTATATTGTGTCTGCTTTCAGTTTGTAGACAAAAGGATTCTATCTAAAAGTTAAAACAAAGTTGATTGGAGCGGGTGTGCGAGATTCCTACGGGAAAAGCGTGTCCAGGGGAGACCCCGCAGGCGCAAAGCCGCCGAGGGCGGTCCGCCCAAGGAAAACGGAGTGCCTGGAGAGGAAAATCAACATCCAAATTGTACAAATCCTAAAAAAATGAAGACACAAACATAATGTGTCTGTTTTTTTAGTCCTTTTGGTTCACGGGAAAAGCAGGTACAATGAAAGAAATAGATCCTTATAAATCCTTGCAAGGGAAAAAGGAGGAGTAATAAATTGATGGAAAAAGCACGTGATTATTTACAAGAATACTTTGGTTATGAGTCATTCCGAAAAGGTCAGGAACAGATTATCGAACAGGTTTTAGGAGGAATAAACACAGCGGGAATCATGCCTACTGGCGGAGGTAAATCAATATGTTACCAAATTCCAGCCCTTCTGTTACCAGGTGTAACACTCGTAATATCCCCACTTATTTCCTTGATGAAAGACCAAGTAGATGCCCTCGAACAAAATGGAATTGATGCCACGTTTCTTAATAGCTCCATTTCTGGGTTAGAATCATCCAATAGAATGAATGATATTAAGCACGGTAGATATAAGCTGGTTTATGTGGCACCTGAACGTTTGGAAAATCCTGCATTTCAGCAGGATCTATTTAATGTGGAAATTTCTTTGGTTGCCATTGATGAGGCTCACTGTATATCTCAATGGGGTCATGACTTCAGGCCAAGCTACTTAAAAATCAACACCTTATTGAAAAACATGCCATCTGCTCCGACTGTACTGGCATTAACGGCAACTGCCACACCGCATGTGACCGATGATATATGTCAGTCGCTCGGAATATCTGTACAGCATACAGTTTCCACGGGATTTTCTAGAGATAACCTGTTCTTTTCCGTTGTGAAAGAAGAAAATCGCGGACGGTTTTTAATGCGCTATTTGGAGAAAAACAAAAATGAATCGGGTATCATATATGCAGCCACCAGGAAAGAAGTCGATTCCTTGTATGCCAAGCTTATTAAAGCCGGATTCAAAACAGGTAGATATCATGCTGGCATGAATGAAAAAGAACGGTCGGAACAGCAGGATCAATTCATTCGTGATGACGTTCCTTTGATGGTAGCGACATCTGCCTTCGGGATGGGAATCGATAAGTCGAATGTTAGATACGTCATCCATTACCAAACTCCAAAGAACATGGAGAGTTATTATCAGGAAGCGGGCCGTGCAGGGAGGGATGGTTTGGATAGTGAATGTATCCTCTTATATTCCCCTCAGGATATGCAGATACAGCGTTTCTTGATTGATCAATCAAATCCCTCTCAGGAGTGGCAATCCCAGGAATTGAAGAAATTGAACAGAATGAAGGATTATTGTTTTACCGAAGGGTGTTTGCAAGCATTCATTCTGCGATACTTTGGAGAAGAAAACCCTGAAGATTGCGGTCATTGCGAAAATTGTACAGATAAACGTGACTCAGTTGATGTAACTACACAGGCACAAATGGTCCTTTCATGCATGTTGCGAATGGGTGAGCGATTCGGTAAAACGATGATTTCCCAAGTGCTTACGGGATCACGCAATAAGAAAATTGAAGAGTTCGGATTCCAGAAGCTTTCAACCTATGGTATCATCAATGATCAAACTGCGAAGGATGTTGGTGATTTCATTGATTTCCTGACAGCAAAACAGTACATAGAAATGACAGGCGGCCAGTTTCCAGTACTCAAGGTTACCAATGCAGGCAGGGAAGTGCTATTGGGACAGAAAAAAGTCCTGCGTAAGGAAATAAAAAAAGTAAGCAGCATCAGCGCAGATCATGGATTATTCGAAGAGCTAAGACAGTTAAGAAAAGAATTGGCAAGCAAGGAAAATGTACCTCCATTCATTATTTTTTCCGATGCATCTTTGAAAGATATGGCCCTCAAACTGCCGAGCACTGAAGAGGAATTCCTGGAAGTCAAAGGGGTAGGCATACAGAAATTCGAACGCTTCGGAAATCTATTCTTACAAGGTATTTCCAAGTATGTACAGGCACATCCTGAATTAGATACGAATACTATGATTACAAAGGAAACGGTAAAGCGATCGACTAAACCATCTCACTTAGAGAGCTTTCGCTTATATCAGGAAGGCAAATCAATCAAGGAAATAGGGGCATTGAGAGGGCTGTCTTCCATTTCAATTGAAAATCATTTATTAAAGTGTGCAGAAGAAAACTTGGATATTAAATGGGATGAGATTTTCTTGGATAAAGAGTTCGATCTTGTTTTGGAAACTGCGAAACAATTGGATTCAGAAAAATTGAAACCACTTAAAGAAGCTCTGCCCGAACATATTTCCTACTTTATGATCAAAGCGATCTTGGTTAAAGCAGGGCTGGAAAACAAAAGGTGTTAAGGTTTTTTGGATAATTTCTTCATTGAATAAATAAGAATTTGGTTTAATGCGTATACTAGGAATGATAAAAAGGTGAAATTTCGCTCCTTTAATCAGAGTCTTTATAAAAAAGAGGAGGTTGCTCATGTATTTTGGTAAAAAGAATTCAGAGGAACCAGAAATAGTTATGGAAGATACGATAGTATATGCATGCGGATCAGCGGATTGCAATGGTTGGATGAGAAAAGATTTTGCCTCGGAAAACTATGATTGCCCAATGTGTGGAAGTCAATTGGTTGAAGAAATCAGGGAGCTCCCAAAAATTGAAAATGAGTATAATGCGTTTAAATAAAAGAGGTGAATCATAGCCTCTTTATTTTTATTTTGAGAAGAAAGATGGCGGAGTGTTTTTATCTTGGATTAATGCTTTACATATAAAGATATGTATGATATTATTAAATTTCAGTGTTATGAAAAGAATGCACTGGAGGGTAATTTAAAGTAACATTTTTATTAATAAAATAATTTTTCATCATTTTCATGATGAAGTAGAAACAAGTTAAACATATTTAGAAAAAAGAAATACATGTTATCACCAAGTATTTTCCTCGATCCATTTCTGTTCTTCATTAACTTACTTCTATGTACCATTTGTCTTTTGGAATTTAATCTACCCAATTGGAATTACGGACGGTTTTAATTAATAAACATGTACTTACAAGCTTTTATCTGATTCTCGCAGGCACGGTCTAGGAACCGTATGGATGGGAGAGAGGCAGGGCTTTCATTGTTTTAGGTTTTGGCATTAAAAATTACTCTCGTGCTCGCTTCGATTTGAAATGTTCAACGAACGAGCAGGAAGAACCATATGGAATGGATTCTTAAACAGGCACAGTCTCGATTATCTGAAGGGTAAGTCCGGGACTGTGTTTCATTTTGGGGAATACTTTCTTTTTTAGAATCTTTCCTCAAATATATAAAGGATATATATGATATAATGGTAACTGAGATATGAAAAATTCATGCCGTAATCTCAAGTTCTTACCATTCAAAAAGTTTGGTTGAAAGAACAATAATCATACTTAGATTTGCGAATGGTTATTTACTCACAATTTAGATTAAACGCCATCTATTCTTCTTTTATCTTTATGGCTTGTGATCTGTTATGCAGGACGGAGTCAATTCAATTCTAAGGAGTGAGATATATGTATAGAAGAAATAATACGGAAGAAATCATTCCTGAAGAAACAAAGGTGTGGGAATGTACATCAGAAGATTGCAAAGGTTGGATTCGCGATAACTTTACAAGTAATGATGAACACGTTTGTCCGTTATGTAGCAGCGAGATGAAACCCGGCACCAGAATGCTTCAAGCAATTAACAATCCAAGAAACTATTAAGGCTATAAAAAAAGCTGAAGGGGATTCCCTTCAGCTTTTTTTATCTTTCTGCCAATTGGATGAAGCAAAAAGCAGATGAATGATTAGTGGATATCTTTTTTCTTGAATCGACCGCCTCGGACTTCCGCGATATCCCCTACAGCAAGAAATGCAGATGGATCGAAACTTTTGACTATCTCTTTAAGTTTAGCTTCCTCAAGCCTGTTTATTACACAAAAGATGACTTTTTTATCATCACCGGAATATGCACCTTCACCAGCTAAAAAGGTTACGCCCCGTCCAAGGCGATTCATTATGGCATCACCAATATCATTAAATTCATCACTGATAATCCAGACAAATTTGGATTCGTCCAAACCTGCGATGACGATATCCATCGTTTTATATGCCACGAAGTAAGCTATGATCGAATACATGGCACGATCCCACGAGAATACGAAGCCCGCACTGCCAAGGATGAATAAATTAAAAAACATGACGATCTCCCCAACGGAAAAAGGGAGCTTCTTGCTAGCGAGTATAGCAAGTATTTCTGTACCATCCAAAGAGCCGCCATATCGAATGACCATTCCAACACCAATGCCAAGAATCATTCCGCCGAAAGCGGACGCTAGGAGGATATCTTGAGTGAAAGCTGGTACATGATGAAGCAATGTAGTGGTTATGGAAAGGATTAAAATTCCATAAAGGGTAGATAATGCGAAGGTTTTGCCGATTTGTTTATAACCGATAAAAAAGAAAGGAAGATTCAAAATGAAAAGAAAGATTCCGAGCTTCCATCCAGTGATGTAAGATAACATAATCGATATACCCGTTATGCCCCCGTCGATTACGTTATTCGGCACTAAAAAAATCTCGAGGCCGACAGCCATCAAAACCGCACCGATTGTAATTAATAGACCTCTCTGTAAAATTTGTCTCAGTGTTAATTTTTTATGCTGGGTCTTCTTTTGCATAATTTCTGTTGTACTTGCACCTGCCAGGTCTGACATAATCATGCCACCCACTCCTTCTCTCTATATAGGTTCTATTTAATTATAAACCTATAGGTATAATTAAATAAAGAAATTAACATTCTGGTTCATATATTCCTGAATAATTATTGGTATCATTGATAACGTCCTGTAATGAAGAAACAGGGTTGTTAATGCTTGTCATTACCATGTATTCTTATTCTACTCCATACAAAACAATAGTATTTCTAATTTTATTGAATTTATGAAAGAAACCTGCATTTTCTTGAGATATGGGGTGCACGGAAAGAATCGATGTGTAAATATATAGGAATAAGGAAATAAAAAACCTTTGAGGTACTATGAATTTCCTTTACAATATAGGAGAATAGAACGTTTGAGGTGATCAGTAAAAAAATGGAACAATCAATTGTAGCATCAAATCCTGTTCTCTTTATGATTGCAGTACTTTTGATAATAATGGCTTGTTATACGGCGTTGGATTTACTGACAACATTACTGACGATAAAGAGATATAAACGCCTTGTGTATATAGGGAGCAGCTGCTCTATGGGAGTGGCGATTTGGACGCTTAATTTTGTTGTTATTTTCACCCTCGATAATTCAGGAATGGCAGCATACAACTTTTCTACAATAATTTTTTCGTTAGCATTAGCGATCGCTCTCGCAGGGGTTGGGTTATTGGCCATTTCGTATAAAACACAAGTCCTGCAAATCGTTTTTTGCGGTTTCATGTTTACGATGGCCATATTATCCAATTATATAATGGGAACATCTTCATTAAACCACTCTTTGCACTTTAACCCATTATCGGTCTTCAGTACGCTTTTCAGCATCTTTATTTTATTTGTAGCAGCACTTGCCATATTATTTCATTTTAATAAATTAAGTCAATCTTCGCTAAAACCAGTCAGTACTCTTTTGATGAGTGGTGCAATCATTGAAGGCTATTATCTTTTTGTAAGGGTGTTGCCGATGAACGCGAAAAATGAAGCGGGTGAATTTGTTCCACTCACTCCATTTATGCTTTATCTTACATGCTTCGTTTCATTATTCATCCTTGCCAGCTTGATAGCTTCAAGTACGATCGTGGGCCGGCGGTTAGCAAAAAGTGATAATACTGTAAGCGATATCCGTTATGCTTTAGATCAATCGGCGATCGTCGCCATCACGGATGCAAATGGGATCATTACATATGTTAACGAAAAATTCCTGGAAATATCTCAATATGAAAAACATGAACTAATAGGAAAAAATCATTCCATAATCAATTCTGGTCATCATCCGAAAGAATTTTTCACTGACTTATGGCTAACGATCAGCCAAGGGAAAACATGGCATGGTGAAATATGCAATCGGGCAAAAGATGGTAATGTATATTGGGTGGATACAACTATCGTTCCTTTTATGAAAAAGGGTAAACCATATCAATATATTTCCATCCGTTCGGATATTTCCAGTCGTAAAAAAGCAGAAAGTGCTTTAAAGGAGTCAATTAAAGAACTGGAAGATATGCATTATGCAATCAACCAATCCTTGATTGTGGCGATTACCGATGATAAAGGAGTCATTATCGAAGTGAATGAAAAGTTCTCGGAGGTTTCTGGTTATGGGAGAGGTGAATTGATAGGCCAGACCCATAAGATCGTTAATTCTGGATACCACTCAAAGGAATTCTTTGAAAAAATGTGGATGACCGTCCGTGAACGCAAAGTTTGGAAAGGTGAAATTAGAAACAAGGCGAAAGATGGCAGTTTTTATTGGGTCGACACAACAATTGTTCCATTTTTCAGCGAAGAAGGTAAACCATTTCAGTATTTAACCATTAGATATGACATAACCGAGCGTAAACAATCGGAAGAGATGCTCCATCGGCAGGATAAATTAGCCGCTGTCGGTCAGCTTGCTGCTGGAGTGGCACATGAAATACGCAATCCGTTGACCTCCATGAAAGGGTATACGGAATTTTTGCAATTGGATGAAACGGACGAAAATAAACAAGAATATCTGGAAATAATCATGGACGAAATCAATCGTGTGAATGAGATAGTTGAAGAGTTCCTACAATTGGCCAAACCACAGGCCTTGATTTTGGAGATGAAGAATCTTGTGCCAATCATTCAAAATGTTGTATCTTTGACGGAGTTTGAAGCCAGGAAGAAGAACATCACGCTGATTTCGGATTGTAATGACGAAGAGATCTTCGTTCGTTGTGATGAGAATCGATTAAAACAAGTCTTATTGAACTTCATTAAAAATGGTATGGAAGCTATGCCTGACGGTGGGTTCATAAAAGTCATGACTGAAATTAAAGAGGATAAAGTGCAAATATCCATTACCGACACAGGAATTGGGATTCCGCCAGAGCAGCTTAAGAGACTGGGAGAACCATTTTTCACAACGAAAAAATCTGGTAATGGGTTAGGTTTAATGATCAGCTTTAAAATCATAGAAAGCCATTTCGGAAATGTCTTTGTCGAGAGCGAGGTCAATAAAGGTACAGTCTTTAATATTGTGCTCCCTATTTAGCCTAATAGGAAGCTATGAAAAAAATAACAACTTTGTATAAGATGTCTGCATGGGGGAACTGGATTTGGAAAAACAAAAGCAAGTCAATATCATTAGCTTGAAAGTTTTTTACCTTTTTTCATTTTTTGCAGTAGGAAGTTTAACACCGCTATTAAGCGTTTATTTAGCCAATGAGGCAGGTTTGTCAGGTATTGAAATCGGTACGATCATGTCTGTTGGACCGATAGTGATGATCGTTTTTCAACCTTTTTGGGGAATTGTCTGTGATTGGAGCGGGAGACCGGCAAAAATACTGGCAATGACATCGTTGCTTGCTGGTGTACTCGGTTTAGGTTACTTGCTGTTCGATCATTATTTACTTATAGTATCCGTTGCTGTCGCTTTGGCTATTTTTCAAAGTGCGATAATACCTGTTTCAGATAGCATCACCCTTCAATATACAACGAAGATCAAATCGAATTATGGGAAAATCCGTTTATTCGGATCACTTGGTTACGGTGTGGCCGTTTTTGTAATGGGAAAATTATCTGAATCCTTCATGGGTCCTTCCGTGATATTTTATGCTTTTTTCTTCGGTCTTTTGATCTCGGCTAGTCTGGCTCTTCGTTTGCCCGAAGAGCCGCCTGGGGAAAAGGTGAAGCTTTTCGGCGGAATGAAAGAATTGATCACCATGAAACGATTCCTTATCTTTCTAGCTATAACGTTCTTGCTTTTTGGTCCTAATCTTGCAAATAATGTATACTACGGTTTGTTTGTAGAGGCAAGGGGAGGGACATATACAGGAATTGGCATTGCCTTCCTTTTAGCTGTATTATCGGAAATCCCCTTTATGAGAATCGCAGGTACCTGGATTCATAAGATAGGCCTGCTGCCAATTACCTTATTGGCTGGAACGGCCTCATTGGTCCGCTGGGTTTTGTACTTCACCGAACCGAGTTTGGCTACCGTATATGTGTCTTCGATCATTCAAGGGTTTTCACTTGGCTTATTCATTCCCGCAGCTTTACAATATATCAGGGAAGTTGTCCCTGTACGTATTACAGTAACGGCAATAACGCTTTATTCCGCCATAGGCAATGGATTGGGTAACTGGTTCAGTACCTTCAGCGGCGGAATAATCTTGGATAAATCAGGAATATATGCGGTCTATTTATTTTATGGTTTACTCACGCTGATCGGAATGCTGCTTACAATATGGCTCATGAGTTATGAAAAAAAATTAAAAGTTATGGGGAAACCCATAGGTATAATAGAAAAATGATGGAAAATAAAGCGAGGGACCTCTTTGCCTATCATGGTGAAGAGGTCTTTCTCTATTCTATTTACAAATTTGAGAGAAAGCAGGCTAAATGATCAAGCAGAATAGGATTCATTAAAATCCCTCAGTAGACAAACTCGCTGATAATGGATTTGTCTACAATATTTTAAGGGTTTGTATAATTTACACGTTGATTGGAATGAAAGGCACTCGCTTTCCGTGGCACTTTCGCCTGCCAGGTCTCCCTTGGACACGCTTTTCCCTCAGAAGTCTCGAACCACCGCCCCAATCAACTTTGTTTAAAATTTAGAAAGAACCCTTTTTGTAATCCCTTTCCGCGGTAAGTTAATAAAAGATATGCTTTTATGTAATGGGAATTTTAACCAAAACAATCAGTTTTTTATTTTTGGAAATAATATGATTTAATGGAAGATAGAGAATGAATGGAAGGGTGAGTGTTTTTGAGCAAACCAAAAGTGTTGGTTATTACCATCGCATCAGCTTTTATCGGCCTGTTTTTTTTATTTTGTCTTGGATGGGCGATTACGGACCATTATGGAAAGGGAACTTCCGATAAGGAAGTGATTGAAGAAACCACCATTAAAAAAAATGATTTTCCCGATGATTTTACGGTAGTTGCGATAGGCGATTCATTGACCCGCGGCACAGGTGATGAAACAGGGAAAGGCTACGTTGGACTTGTTATTGAAGATTTAAAGAGTGAATACAATAGAAAACCAATCATTCATAACCTCGGAATTAATGGACAAGTGTCTAAAGAATTGGTACAGCAAGTGAGACAACCGGAAGTGAAGCGCCAAATCCAGGCTGCTGATGTTATTTTAGTTACAATCGGGGGTAACGATTTATTTCAAAAAGGCAAGACCCTGCTTGAATATGATCGCGAAGCTATTACTGTATCACAAAAGAGTTTCTTGGGAAATTTACATGAAATTTTTAAGGATATCAATAAAGTCAATGATACAGCTACCATTTTGTTGCTTGGGCTGTATAATCCGTTTATAGATTTGGATGAAGACTTTGATACGAACCGAATCGTACGGGATTGGAATAATGAAACGGCGGAAGTCGTGGCTCTTTATGAAAATGCAATTTTCGTTCCAACTTTTGATTTATTTCAATTGTCGGTAAATGAGTATTTGTATTCAGATAAATTTCACCCCAATAAGAAGGGATATCGTTTAATTGCTGATAGAGTTGCTCCTTTAATAAAATGGGAGGATGTGGAACGATGAAACAGGTGACATTGTCTGTCAGGGACTTGAAAAAAAGGATTGGCAAAAGGGAAATTATTAAAGGAATTGATTTTGAGCTGAATGAAGGGGAAGTTTTCGGCTTTTTAGGACCGAATGGAGCAGGCAAGACGACGACGATCCGCATGTTGGTCGGTTTGATTAAGCCAACCTCGGGTTCCATCCATATATGCGGGTATGATGTTCGTCAGCACTTTACGAAGGCTATGAAGCAAATGGGCTGCATCGTCGAAAATCCAGAGTTATATCCATTTTTGAGCGGGTGGGATAATTTGCTCCACTTTGCAAGAATGTTACCTGATGTTGATGAAACAAGAATGGACGAGGTTGTTGAACTCGTCGGTTTGCAAACGAGAATTCACGATAAAGTGAAGACCTATTCGTTAGGAATGAGGCAGCGTTTAGGAATCGCGCAGGCCATGCTGAACAGCCCTAAACTATTGATTTTGGATGAACCGACTAACGGGCTAGATCCTGCCGGAATCCGTGAAATGCGGCAATTCATCAGAAAGTTGGCTGAAGAAGAAGGTATGAGCGTTCTGGTTTCCTCACACTTATTAGGTGAAATCCAGCAACTTTGTGACCGGGTCGCAATCATAAAAGGTGGGGAAATTATTAAAACGGATACAGTGGAGAGCTTATTATCCACGCAGGAGCGGATATTTTGGCGGGTGGAACCTATTCAAAAGGGCGCGGAAATACTTAGCAGCTTCACCGAAATTACCTTAGATCAAAAATATATCATTACAGCCTATGATGAACTTAAGACACCTGAATGGAATGCTGCTCTTAACCAAGCTGGCGTGAGGGTGCATGAAATGAATCGAAAGCTCCCGGGATTGGAAGAATTGTTTTTGCAAGTTACGGGGGGAGGTGCGGGCATTGAATAACTTGGTCCAAAATGAAATGATGAAGTTGCTGGCAAAGAAACGGTTAATCATAATCGGTCTCATCGTTGGAATTTTAGTCCTGATGTTTACATATGCCCAATACAAACAAGTGGAAGAGCAGCGGGAGAAGTTGGGAACGGATGATTGGCGTGCAGCTCTTCAGCAGCAAATCATTGATACTCAAAATCGATTGGGCTCCAATAGGATGCTCGATGAGTGGCGTGAACAGCTGCAAGTTAGTCTGAAGCAGCAGCAATATTATCTCGATCATGATATCAATCCCTCAGAACCAGGCGCAGCCACTTTTACACGCATGTTTTTGGAAAATGCAATCGATTTGTTCATTCCGCTGTTAATCATGATTGTGGCTAGTGATATGGTTTCTTCCGAAAATAGTCAAGGGACAATCAAGCTTTTGCTGACACGGCCAGTGGAGCGCTGGAAAATCTTATTGAGCAAATATGTAACATTATTATTATCGGTTTCGATTATCGTGGCGGTGACAGCCTTATTGTCTTACCTATTATCGGGTATCGTTTTCGGATATCAAGGTTGGGGTGCCCCTGTAATAACCGGATTTGAATTGAAGGGTGCTGACGTGGATGTCAGTCAAGTAAGGCTAGTTGAACAATGGAAATTCCTATTGATGGATTTGGGACTTGTCTGGCTGGTGGCGGTTGTGGTAGGGACCCTTTCTTTCATGCTTTCGGTACTGGTGAGAAGCACCCCTGCAGGCATGGGCATCATGCTGGCTGCATTGATTTCCGGAGCTATATTGAACAATATGGTTTCATCATGGGAATCAGCGAAATATTTCTTTATGGTGAATTTGAAATTGACCGCTTATATTAGCGGAACGGCTCCGCCAATAGAAGGGATGACTTTATTATCCTCCGTCATTACTCTGCTCGTTTGGTGGGCGCTTGCTTTAATTGTATCTTTTACAGTATTTACCCGGAGGGATGTATACTGAGAAACAGCCTATAGAAATTATAAGTTGTTTCAGTTTGTTGACATAATTGGTTCGGAAGTGTCGCTTTTAAAACAAGACCTGATTATCCACATGAAATTCTACTTTATATGAACTGAAACCCTCAATGGATGGGGGGAATTTACGACACTCCAGCCGAATAACTGGCTAGCCGAGACCCCACAGACGCTAGCGTCGAGGACGCTTGGCAGACAGTCGGCGGAAAGGGAGGATTTTTGAAGTCAACTGCAATTTTATAAATAAAAACTGCAGGCAAACTCGCTTTCGAGTTGGTCAATCTATTGGTGTTCGGAATGGTCGTGATTTTATCAACGGAATGATTACATTGATTTTAAAACAAGACCTGATTATCCACATGAAATTTTACTTTATATGAACTGAAACCCTCAATGGATGGAAGA
This sequence comes from Peribacillus sp. 05N428, assembly GCF_056397085.1. Classification (NCBI taxonomy): domain Bacteria; kingdom Bacillati; phylum Bacillota; class Bacilli; order Caryophanales; family Bacillaceae; genus Peribacillus; species Peribacillus sp. 05N428. Next base: position 25,933 of record NZ_JBFTMS010000029.1, read on the forward strand.
AATTTGCGACACTCCAGCCGAATAACTGGCTAGCCGAGACCCCACAGACGCTAGCGTCGAGGAGGCTTGGCAGACAGTCGGCGGAAAGGGAGCGGATTTCTGTAATCAACTCCATCTTTTCAAAAAAATTGTAGGCTCGCTTTCGAATTTGCCTGCAGTCTGAACAGCCTATATAAATTATAGGTTGTTTTTTATTTTCTCGTACAGGGTATCCTTTAAAAAACAGTATGTTCAAAATGGGAGGATTATAAATGGATGATAATCATTTGAATGAAAAATTCATGCCAATGACTTCAATTTCCAGTGGAGATGTACAGATAATAAATGAGGATATATATTGTCTGTCCGTCCAAATCGTTAATGTAATTTTTGTAGGGTCACCAAAAGATGATAAATGGGTATTGATTGATGCAGGGATGCCGCGTTCAGCAGAGGCAATAAAGAATACTGCTGAAGAAATATACGGACCGCAAAAACCACCTGCTGCAATTATTTTGACACATGGACATTTCGATCACGTTGGTGCACTGATTGAGTTAATGGAGTACTGGGAGGCTCCTGTTTATGCCCACATTAAAGAAATGCCTTATTTAACGGGACAGGAAAATTATCCCGAACCGGATCCAACTGTTGAAGGGGGGATGGTCGCCAAAATCTCATCGATATTTCCGAATGAGGGAATCAACCTTGATGAAAAAGTTCAGCCATTGCCTGATGATCATAGTGTTCCCGGGCTTCGTGATTGGAGATGGGTTCACACCCCAGGCCATTCGAAAGGACATATTTCACTTTTCCGTGAAAGTGACCGAAGTTTGATTGTTGGAGATGCTTTTGTGAATGTCAGGCAAGATTTCCTATACAAGGTTATCACTCAGGAGAAAGAAATAGCAGGACCGCCGCGGTATTTAACAACCGATTGGGGGGCAGCCAAAGAATCGGTACGTCTATTGGAAAGTCTGAAGCCCGCTGTTGCCATAACGGGGCACGGGTATCCTGTTGAAGGGAAGGAACTGGAAATGGGTTTAGCGAAGCTTGCAAAGGAATTCGATTCATTAGCTAAACCGGATCATGGGAAATATGTGGAATGAAGGGTGACCGTATTTAATGAATAATTTCTCTACAGAAGTCAAAAATAAACAAGCAACTTATGAAAAATGGAGGGATTTCCGTGACTAATTTAAGAGATATCATGACAACAGACGTTGACTGTTGCACTGCGGAAGATAATATATATGAAGCAGCAGTCAAAATGAAGAATGATGATGTTGGTGTCATTCCTGTATTGGAGAATAACCATCTAATCGGTGTCATTACAGACAGGGATATCGTCATTCGCTGTGTTGCCGAGAAAAAGCCGAACTCGACTAGAATTACCGATGTCATTTCCACTAATCTTGTAACAGGTACGCCTGATATGTCAGTGGAGGAAGCTGAGGAGTTAATGGCTACCGAACAAATCAGAAGGCTCCCTATCATTGAGAATGAAAAGCTGGTCGGTGTCGTTGCATTAGGTGATCTTGCTGTACACCAACAGACAAATTCAATGGCGGGAGATGCTTTAAGTTCAATTTCCGAAGACAGAGATCAAATTCAGCACTAAAAACCAAAACTCTGTTAGCTATTGCTAACAGAGTTTTGGTTTTTAAAGATACTTATTGAACCAGCCCTTGATTTCCTCAACATGTTGCAGGCGCATTTTTGGAGATCCGCTTCGCGATACCTCATGAGTTTCATTTGGGAATGAAACAAGTACGGCTTCTTTATTTTGCCGTTTTAAAGCGACAAAAAATTGCTCGCTCTGTTCAATGGGACAGCGGAAGTCCTTTTCTCCGTGAAGTAAAAGTAAAGGGGTATCCACATTGGAAACATATTTTAATGGAGAGTGCTGCCATAGTTTTTCAGCAGAGTTAATGATATCGCCGCCAACTTCCCACTCTGTAAAATAATAGCCAATGTCGCTGACCCCATAAAAACTTAGCCAGTTACTGATACAACGCTGAGACACAGCCGCCTTAAAGCGGTTGGTATGTCCGATGATCCAATTTACCATGAATCCTCCATAACTTCCTCCGGATACCCCTAAATCTTCATCGTCTATAAAATCATACGTAGCTAGAACGTGATCGACTCCAGCCATTAAGTCCTTATAATCCATGCCTCCATAGTCGCCACGGCAGGCGTTTACGAAGTCTTGGCCATATCCTACACTCCCGCGCGGGTTAGTGAACAATACAGTATACCCTTCATTAGCCAAGGTCTGGAATTCATGAACATAGGTATTAGCATACATCATATGCGGTCCGCCGTGGATTTCTAAAATGAGCGGATATTTTTGACTACCATTAAAACCGTTCGGTCTCATGATCCAGCCGTGAATGGTAAGCCCATCGACTGATGGAAAAGTAATGGGTTCAGCCATGGACAAATGTTTATCCTTCAAAAAAACCTCATTAACAAAACTGATTTGTTCCTTATCACCATTGGTAAGGTTATATGCAAAGAGATCGCCAGGATGAACAGGTGTACTGATGGCCACGACAGCACGGTGGCTTTCGGGGTCTATAGTCAGGCCGTATATATGCTGCGGGTCAAGGATTGATGGATACATAGCTCCTTCAATGGAACCATAATATACTCCGGTATTTCCATAATCACTTATTAAAAAGTAAAAACCTTGACTATCGTTTGTCCACAAAATACCTGGGTCGACGGCTCCGATTTGGAAATCCCCTATTGCGGAATCTCCAATTTGCACGTCCCATCCGTCGGTCAAACACTGAGTCGTTTGGTCCATGATGGAATATAACCAGATATTTGAAAAGGTGGCACCGGCAAATTCTTTATTATGGCCAATGAAAGATAGATATTCGCCATTTGGAGACCATTTAGGATCTCTAAAGAAACCTGTACTATCCGTAATTTTCTCTAAAGATTTCGTATCAAGATCCATGATGAAAATATCTGAAAAAAGTTCATCATCACTTCTTTCTGCATCCCCGCTTATGAATGCAATACGCTGTCCGTCTGGAGACCACGCATTCGGAAGATGATCAATATTGTTTTCCGTCAGCAATGTGAATTCTCCCTTAAAAATGTCCGCTATTACAAGCTGCTGATACAACTGATCAAAATAGCCTCTCCCATCCCATTTATACTTGATCCGGTCATACCTATTAACTTCTTTGGATAGATCATTTTCCTTGACCGTATTAAGGTTTTCGCCTTCCTTTAACCCGGTAGAAAGCAGTAACTTGGTGGAACAAGGGGACCAAATAGGCTTTGATGCGCCGTTAACGAAATGGGTGAGCTGGCGAGCTTCGCCGCCAATGCTCCCGATAATGTGGACTTGTTTTTTTCCTGATCTATCTGATATAAAGGCGATATGCTTGCCGTCGGGGGACCAGGCTGGTGATGTATCACGATTATCCCCAAACGTCCATTGCTTTGTTTCATTCGTAATCAGGCTGAACATAAACAGATTGGAAATGTATTTTTCCGTTTTTTCATCTATTCTGGTTTGGACATAAACCGCCATGCTGCCATCCGGTGATAGCTTTGGATCGGTTACTGATTTCAAGTGAAATAAGTCTCTTGCTGTTATACCTATTTTGTTCATCCTTTTCACCCTTTCATTTCTCATAGTTATGTATTTCGCTAAAGAGAAATAAAATCCTTTAGTAAATGGTAAACGCGTCATGTTTATTTATCAAGGACGAAAGAAATGAAAATAATCCGCCCTTTTTATCAGGACGGATTATCTGGCTATATAGGCAAAAAACTTATAATCACTTATGCATATGTCGTGTATGCGGACGGTGCGGCGGTATTTGGAAATTATGTTCTTCCATCATTTTATAATGTTTTTCAAAATGTGAAACCATTTTATCGGCTTCTTCTTTCGAAAGCGCACCATACTCAACATATTTTTCGATTAATATCTTTTTGTCAGCGAGTATTTGTTTTTGGATCTTAGCGATTTCCGATTTTTGAGCATCAGTGAATTGTACACTTTCATTCTTTGCTTTATTTTCCTGTGCAGCCGGATGATTAAGGTTGACTAAGAATAGGGAACAAGCTGTTAAACAGATGACAAAAAACTTTTTCATGGATGAACGACTCCTTCTTTTTAATGATATTTTCTGCCTAATTGAAGAACTGTAGAACCTTTAAAAACCTGAAAGTCTCTTCCTAATGGTGAATGATTATCAATATGGAAGATTCCTTATTTCTTTATTATCATTTACAGCATTTACAGTTTTATGTAAAAAATAAGGGGAAGGTTTGTTAGAGAAAGATCTGGGTATTTTAAATGTAAGTTGAAATTTTGTTGAAACTTCTTATTAATAAAAAGTCCTTTAAAAGGGAAGAAAGGGGGATTATCATGTTTTGGACGATTATTGGTGTAATAATATTATTATGGGTTCTTGGTTTAGTCTTTAAAGTGGCTGCAGGCTTTATACATATCTTGCTTATCATCGCGGTCATTCTCATTTTGGTTAAGGTTTTTAAGGGAAGGAATCGAATGTAGATGTGTATTGAATGACTGACCTGGAAAAGCTTTTAAATACCAATGTAAAAGGCGGCCTGGTGAACAGGCCGCCTTTTAATTCAGTAAACTGTCAATCATAAGGAAGTGGATGGCCTAACAGCCTCTTATGAATCCATATCGCTGACTGGGTGCCATCTCCCATGGAAATGGTGACTTGTTCGGAATGGGCAACGAGGTCGCCGCCTGCCCAGACTCCTTTAATATTCGTTTCTTTAGTCCGGGGATGAACCACGACATGATTGTTTTCATTGACTTGCACACCTAATTGTAAGGCTAGGTCATTATTAAGTTTGTTCCCTTTAAACGCCGTGAATGCCTTTTCAGCTCTGATAAGTTTACCAGATACTAATTCTATGCCCGTTAACTCCTGATTGGCATCGACATGAACCTCACAAACTTCCTCTTCAATAACGGGAATGTGATTTGCCGTTAACTTATCTCTATACTCATCATCAATTTTAGATTTCAAATGGTTTACGTAAATGATATCTTTTGACCAATATAATAGAGTAAGCGCCATGCCTGCACCCGTATTTCCGCCACCAAGAACAACGGTTTTCTTATCCATGATCTCATACCCATCACAGTCAGGGCATATATATGTGGATGTCCCAAGAGTTGAATAGATGTTTTTGATTGGAGGAATGTTATCGGTAATGCCAGTACCCAGAAAAATCATTTTTGCTTGATATTCCCTGTCATTTTTAGTTTTGATAAAAAACTTGTCCTGCTTTTTTTCTAGAGATGTCACTGTATCATCCGTGAATTCGACACCGAATTTTTCAGCGTGCTGCCTGCCAAGCGTCCTTAATTGTTTCCCGCTTACACCGTCTGGCCACCCAAGAATGTTATGGTATGCCTTGGCAATGGAAGAGCGGCCTTGAGCAGAATCAATGACGATAATATCATGTTTATATCTTCCTAGCTGGATGGCTGCCTGAATCCCGGCTATACCTCCACCAATAATAATGCAATCTGCTTGTTTCATGAATTCACCGCCCATAAATTTGGAATAAACCTAGTGTTATTCTATCTGTAAAAAATATACCACTAGTCGCTAGAGCTTAAACAAAAAAAAGGAGGAAGTCCGCTTCTGGCAGATCTTCCTCCCTTATCTTTAGCCTATATCATTGATTCTGTATTGGTTCGAGCCATTCTTGTGCCCAATTTTGAATTTCGTTCATAACCGGTGCAAGGGCCTTGCCTTTTTCAGTTAAAGAATATTCAATCCTGACCGGTGTCTCTGGATATACGTCCCTTTTAACAATACCTTCAATTTCCAAGTCCTTTAAACGTTCAGAAAGAATCCTGCCGCTTATCGGGAATGCAGATTCAATATTACAAAACCGTTGAGGGCCATTAAGTAATTGATTGACAATCAATCCAGTCCAGCGTTTACTCAAGATTTGCATTCCTTTTTCAAATCGTGGACAAAGTGTCGTATTATTCATCATATCACCTCATTATTAATATATTATAATGCATTTACCTCATATGTAACAACTTTACCGAAAATTATTTAGTTACTAGAGATGTTATGGTATAAGAAATTCACGAGCTTACTTTAAGTATTATGAAAAGGTTTCCGCCTCGGATTTGCCACATTTAAAAAAAAGTGCGCTTTTAAAAAATGTGTTGTTTAGAGATACCATGAAAAATATGTTATTTTAATATGGAAGTCAAAGTTTTGCAAATGGAAGGATCCGTGGGAAAGATGAGTGAGTTACTGCAAGAGGCCGTATCCTTTATCAGGACAAGTTATCCGGAATTATTGAAAACGGAAGAGGACATAAATGGCAGGATCGAACAAATTAAAAAGGAAATAAATGAAACAGGCAGATATGAACATACATATGAAGAATTGGTTTATGGTGCTAAATTAGCTTGGCGGAATAGCAATCGTTGCATTGGGCGCTTTTTTTGGGAATCACTAAGGGTGATTGATAAAAGGATGATTCAAAGCGAAGAACAAATGGTATCGGCCCTCTTCGAACATATCGAATATGCTACGAATAATGGGAATATCAGACCTGTGATTACAATTTTCAAACAGAAAGATCATGATCGAAAAGTGGATATTTGGAATCATCAGCTTATTCGTTATGCAGGATATGAGACGGAACATGGTGTAATCGGCGATTCAAGTTCAATCGAATTCACCAAGCGATGTATGGCATTAGGGTGGGAAGGGAAATTCGGACCTTTCGATATTTTACCCCTTGTAGTCCAAGTGGACGGAAAAACCCCTAGTTTTCATGATATACCTGAAAGCCTCGTTAAAGAGGTTCAAATCACCCACCCTGAACTGACATGGTTCGAAGATCTTCAACTAAAATGGTATGCAGTTCCAATCATATCTGGCATGAGGCTGGAAATTGGCGGTATTACTTATTCAGCTGCACCATTTAATGGGTGGTACATGGGAACGGAAATCGGTGCGAGGAATCTTGCTGATGAAGAACGCTACAATATGCTGCCGGCAATCGGTGAGAGGATGGGCCTGGATGTTAAACGTGATTCGAGTTTATGGAAAGATCGAGCCCTTATCGAACTGAATGAAGCAGTCCTTCATTCGTATAAAAAACACGGAGTCAGCATTGTTGATCACCATACAGCAGCTAAGCAATTCAAGAAATTCGAAGAAAAAGAAGCCTCTTATGACCGAAAAGTAACGGGGGATTGGACCTGGTTAATTCCACCGGTGTCACCAGCCACAACTCATGTTTTTCATCAGCCATATAACAATGAAATAATGAAACCTAATTTCTTTTATCAAATTCCTCCATATAAATAAAGGTTTACATGAACTGGCGGCGGGTATATATATAGCAAGCCAAAAAAATAAGGGGGAAGGTAATGATGGCATTAGGAAGAAACGTGGTATTACTAGGAGTCGGAGTTGCCGGAGTCTCATTTTTATCGAATAAAACGAACAGAGGAAAAGTGAAGGATATGTGGTCCAATGCAAAAGCAAAAACGGTAGGCTTTTGGAAAAGGACGGCTTCAGAGCTGGATCCTGTAATTGAAAAGGCAGGTCACCCTGATCCATATGATCATGATGACAATAAAATGGTGGATGAAGGCGCCATGTACGGTGTTCACTATTATAATAATGCAAAGCATGGATAAAGTAATCAGAATCGCTTGGGAGTACCCAAGCGTCAGACTGCAGACAAACTTGTTCAGTTTGTCTGCAGTTTTTTAATTAAAAGGTTGTTTTGATTTCAGAAATCCGCTCCTTTTCCGCCGACTGTCTGCCAAGCCGCATCAAAGCAAGCGCATGTGGTGTCTCGGCTACCCAGTAATTCGGCAGGAGTGTCGCAAATTTCTTCAATCTGAATGAGGGTTTCCTCCATATAAAAAGTAAAAAAACATGAAGGATAACCAGGTATTCTTTAAAATCATGGTTCAGGATGAGACCATTCCGACCCATGATTTTAAAACAAAGTTGATTGGAACGTAAGGAACGAGACTCCTGCGGGAAAAGCGCGTCAAAGGGAGACCCCGCAGGCTGCGCCAAGGAGGCTCCCGGATCGCCCGCGGAAAGCAAGTGCCTGGAGTGGAAATCAACTTCTGAAAATTGTAACCATCTACTAACTGTCGCTTGGGGCTACCCAAGCGTTTTTATAGTGGTATTTTATTTATCAATCGATAAAAGTCAGATAATTACGAATTCTAGACAAGGGTTCAAGGTATTAAATTCTTTATTGTGCTTTAAATGAATAAGGATTAAGATAAAAGAATCGAAAGGAAGTGGATACGAGTGAGCAGCAGTTCTTATGATCCTGAACCCAGAAAGCAAGAGGAAGCCAATATGATGCTAGAAGTCGAGACTGTTATTCTCCCTGAGTATCTGCTCGAAGAAGGTAAATAAGGCTTTCTCTATAGAAGAGGAGGTCAAAAAATGATTGAAATCTACAAGACGGATGATAACCGTCACTTGAACAATATCGAGGAAATGACAAAAGGTTCCTGGGTGAACATTGTCGCGCCCACAGAAGCTGAAATAGATTATATATGCTCGACTTTGAAGTTACCGATCAATTTCATGAAGGATCCACTGGATGATGAGGAAAGGCCTCGTATCGAAAAAGAGGATGATAATGTTTTAATTATTGTCGACTTCCCATATTTGACCAGGGATGAAGCCGACTTACCGATTTTTGAAACGATTCCCATAGGCATGATCTTTACCAAAGACTGTTTCATTACGGTATCTCTGAAAGAAACACCGATATTGGCGAATTTCAAAAACAATAAGATCAAAGGTTTTTTCACCAATAAGAAAACGAGGTTTGCTTTACAAATATTATTCGAGATTTCATCCTATTATTTACGTTACCTGAAGCAGATTAACAAGATGACTAATGAAGCCGAACGTGAATTACATCAGTCAATGAAAAATAAAGAATTATATACTTTCCTTGCTTTGGAAAAAAGCCTGGTTTATTTTACGACATCATTGAAATCCAATCGTGTAGTCCTTGATAAGATCCTCCGTTTTAATTATTTGAAAATGTATGAAGAAGATAAAGAATTGCTTGAGGATGTAATCATCGAAAATGCTCAGGCTATCGAAATGGCAGAAGTGTATCTATCCATTCTTAGCGGTATGATGGATGCATTCGCTTCGATCATTTCCAATAATGTCAATAATGCCATGAAGTTTCTAACATCAGTGACCATTATATTAACGCTCCCGACGATGGTGGCAAGTTTTTACGGAATGAATGTGGAACTGCCATTTGAACATAATCGGTTTGCTTTCATTTTTACATTATTAATTGCCATCACTTTGGCGGGGACGACTGCATTCATTTTTTGGAAGAAAAAATATTTTTAAGATTAACCGGCTTATTAAGCCGGTTTTTATTAGGGTTTTGTGCAATTTGAACAATTCAGCGTGCAACTTGAACTGATTATTATAGATCAACTGGTGCCTGCGAACCATTTGGTTGAGGCTGCCAAGCATGTTTTGTTTTATTCCTCGAAAAAATCAGAAAATCCTTCACTGTTAATGCGATCTGAATAAGGGTTCTCATCATTTACATTCTTTGCATCCAAATTGGTTTTAATCACTAAACGGGGACTCTCTGATGCTTCTCTGATGATACGATCGTTCAACTCTTTAAAATCCGGTACATTCTTATTGCCGGGTTTGTTTGGTTCCAATATAACCACCTCCATTTTTATCTTTGCAATAAATGATGGGGTGTATTCATGAATATTCTTAGGTTTGGGAAGGATAAAGGACTGAGGAGGAGATCATGATGACCAAATGGAACGAGCAAGCATCTCGCAATAATAATTTAAGGGCAAGTGATTTAAACCCAGATGGTGCCGGTAAAGGAAAAATGGATTCAAAAACAATTGATGGAGATCAATTGAATGATCTAAAGATTCAAGAGGAAATCAGAAAGCAAAATATGTAAGAGAAGTCCTTTAAGGTAAGCAAAAAAGAATCATGCAGCGGAAAACGCTTGGCGGATAAACCAAGCGTTTTTTTCGTGTCATGGTCGGAATTTCATGGTTGATTTAGGATTCACTTTTATCAGGTACGCTTTTGCTTTTTAAATGAAGAGGGTTGAGTGAAGGATCCGGTTTCTTTTGTAGTGGTACCTTGCCCCTCTACCTGAGAAGAACCTAAACGAGTTTGTGAAGCATCTTTCTTGTTTTTCCCATTCATGTTTATCACCTCGATATTACTTTTCCTATTTCCTTTGCATCCTATACATATATTGAGGGGGATAAGGACAGGTTAGAAGGTAGAGGAGGTGTGTGTTGATGTCAAGAATCGGTGTTGAAGAATCATTAACGAATATTCAGGAAGCACTTCGTGAAAAAGGTTTTGATGTTGTTGAAATTAAACAAGAAGCTGACGCAAAAAACGTGGATTGTTGTGTGGTAACAGGTTTGGAAAGTAATGTGATGGGTATAAGCGATACTTCATTAAAAGCGTCTATCATTGAGGCAAATGGTTTAACGGCTGATGAAGTGTGCCGCGAGGTTGAAAATAAAGTGAATACCATTCAATAATTCAAAAAGTGCCTAAACCGATATAGGATTAGGCACTTTTTCTGTTTATTCAAGGTTACTGTGCTATGGAAATTTCCGCAACCAACTCCACTGCTACATTCCCTTTGATCGCCCTGGAAATCATACATGAAGTCTCGGCTTTTTCAGCAAGTCTCCCCGCTTTTTCAAACACTTTTTCAGAAGTACCCGGCACCAATATAAGTGCGGGGCGATGAATGATTTTCTTATAGGTGAATACACCATTCGTAACATCCACTAACGCTTCCGATTGCATGGTCAAGCTCACCTTTTCTATATGGGCCCGCTCTAACATGGCAGCATAGGTAATGATATAGCAGGTCGATGCCGCTCCAAGCAGCATTTCATCGGGATTAGTTCCAATCCCTGGTCCTTCCATTTCCGTAGGAATGCTTATCTGTGTTTGAAGATTCCCTGAATGAATCGTGCCGCTATCATTTCTGCCGCCAGGCCACTCCGCAGTTAAATGAAAGTGATGTATCGTCATTTTTTTAACCTCCTTACTATTCTATAGTGTAAACGACAAAACAGGTTAAGTATCCGATTTTGCTCAATCAGTCAAATAATCCAGCAATCGGCTGAGTTTTTAATCCGACAGAAAGATGAAGAAATGCCGAACCGGTCGATAATCCACCGCTGTGCGAAGCTAATGTATGAATCGATCAAATAAATTACCGACCTGCCGAATTACGTTTCCAGTAGGCTCAATTTCTGCTAGCTGACAGAAGCATACTTATTAAATATAAGATACATGTTGATAAAACAAAAGGCAGAGGCATTAGGCTATTTTAAGCACAATATTGGATAGGCTTTTCTATAATGATATAGACGGTTTTATATAAATAATACTTCATTAAGGAAGGGCTGAAAAGTTGACTACATTGAGTAATATGTTCGATTTGACTAATAAAACGGCTATCATTACCGGCGGCGGCAGAGGACTGGGCAAACAGATCGCCATGGCGTTGGGAGAGGCTGGCGCAAATATAGTCATTGCTTCACGAAATTTACCTGTTTGTAAGGAGGTATGTGAAGACTTGCAATCGATGGGTGTTAATGCCGTTGCCTTTGAATGTGATATCACCGATGTGAGTGCCATTGACCATGTCGTTCAGGAAACGGTTGCTCAATTCGGCACGATTGATATTCTTGTCAATAATAGCGGTACATCTTGGTCAGGTCCGCTTTTGGATCTTCCCAAGGACAAGTGGGAAAAAGTATTGAATGTTAACGTTACAGGTACATTCCTGTTTTCACAGGCTGTAGCGAAGGTCATGAAGCAGCAAAATTCCGGAAAAATCATAAATATTGCATCGGTGACAGGACTTGGCGGGACGTTTCCAGAGCTTTTGGATACGATAGCTTATAACACCAGTAAGGGTGCCATCATTACAATGACCAAGGATTTAGGAGTTAAACTTGCTAGATACGGTATCCAAGTCAATGCAATTGCACCTGGATTTTTCCCGACTAAAATCACAAAGAAAATTCTGGAAAAGTCTAACTATGACATATTAGGTAAAACTCCGGCTGGCAGGTTTGGCGATGAAGATGATTTAAAGGGTGCCGCCGTATTTTTAGCCTCACAGGCTTCTGACTATATGGTGGGTCATATTTTGATCATTGACGGTGGAATATCGGCATTAGTGTAAACGGAGGAGAAAGGAAGGAAGAAATATATGGCGGAAAAATCCAATTTTTATAAAGGGCTTAAATTACTAGGCACACAAAAAGAGCAACAGCTGAATAGTAAAATTCAAAATCTGCTGAATAATCGCGAGTTAATCGAAAGAGTGAGCGATAATGCGCAAATGCAGGTGCCAAGAATAAATAGTCTGCAGGAAGCATCAGAAAGAATGTCCATCATCATGAATTATCCAACAAAAAAAGATGTGGCGAGTTTAGCGAAATTAGTCATCCAACTCGAAGAAAAAATTGATGGGTTGGAAGAATTGGTCTCTATACTTGTTGAGAATAGGGGCGGGAATGTCGGGGGTAATTCTTCAATTCGCAATAAAGGCAATGCCAATTCATCCCGCAGCATCAAAAAGAAATCAAGATTGGCATCCAATGAAATGGAAGGGAGTAAAAAAAGGATATCTGATTTTATAAATAACTCCTTATTGTTAAGCTCACAGTTGCCTGAGTTCAATTCAGTTGGACAGGAGAATTCAAATGGCTAAGCGGAAAGTGCCGAAAAATCAATCTGATTCCAAAACTAAATGGCAACATTTATTGGATATTCCCAATCAGCCAATGCCTGAAATGGGACTGACTCCGAAAATAGCGGTATGGAAAAAAAACAAATCAACGCTTTGGTTTTATCCCTCAGCACAAAAAAAATATGAGGTACCGGTTTTTCTTATATATTCACTAATCAATTCTCCTTTGATCCTTGATTTATCACCAGGGAATAGTTTAATAGAATCTTTTGTAAATGAAGGTTTTGATGTGTATTTGCTTGATTTTGGAAGCCCGGGATTTGAAGATGGTGACATATCGATCGAAGATTATATCGTCGATTATATTCAAAAAGGAGTACAGCGTGCATTACGCCACTCTGGAGCATCGGAAATTACAGTCATGGGGTTTTGCCTCGGCGGTACAATAGCCGCAATATATGCTGCCATTGCAGACGAGCCGATCAAGAATTTGATACTTTCCGTGACCCCGGTGGATTTCAGTGCCTCGGAATTTTTTGATCAATGGCAGGAGGCGCTTAAAGAAGGGACAGCGGATTTTGACGAGACAATAGATATTTATCAAACGATACCGGCCAGTGCAGTTAAATATGGAATCCGGTTAATTACATCGCCCGTCTATATATCACCTTATTTATCTTTATTGAATCAAGCGGATGATGAGAAATACGTTCAAAACTGGCGCCGCTTCAATGCTTGGGCTAATGGGCATGTACCATTATCCGGAGCAGCTGCAAAACAAATAACCAAGGATTTATTGATAAAAAATAGCTTGGTTAATGGTAGCTTTAAGGTAAGGGGAAAAAAAGCGAAGCTATCGAAAATTGATGCTAGTGTTTTGGTCATAGCAAGTAAGTATGATCGACTGGTCCCACAGGAAATGATTTATCCGGTAATGGAGCATTTAACATGTAAGGATAAGACATATAGCCTATTGAAAAGTGGACATGCTGCTAAACAATATTCCGGTGTACTCCCATATTATTTGAAGGAATGGCTGCCAGGGCGTTCTTCACCCATTCAATAAGAGGGGGATGTGAAATATACGTGTTGAACCTCAGTGAGGATATCAAAATCATGCCGGTTGTTGAGTATATAGGCTTTGCGTCATTGATATTTTCAAAATTTTTTGCAACATTTCCGGATTACTAAAGCGAAATAAAATAAAAGGGCTGGCTCGTTATGTAGAGCCAGCCCCTATTATATCATTGATAATATTTCACTCTTTCTTCAAGTGGTGAGAAGTCTTTATCGCCAGGTTCTGCAGTGGGTTTTCCAAAGGGCATCTGTGCGATGAGTTTCCAATCTTGTGATATATCCCATGTCTTTCTCACTTCGTCATCGATTAAAGGATTATAATGCTGAAGGCTTGCACCAAACCCCTCAATTTCCAAGGAAGTCCATACGACAAATTGTAAAATGGCAGAAGATTGGTTCGACCAAATCGGAAAATTTTCGGCATACGTTTTGTATTGTTCTTGGAGCCTATTTATTATGGCCTGGTCTTCAAAGAATAAAACCGTTCCATAACCATTTATAAATGACCTCATTTTTTCTTCCGTTTTTTTTAAACCTTTGCCATCGGCTGCTATTCTTAATGTTTCTTTCGTGATATCCCATAATTGGTCATGGCTTTGACCAGTTAAAACAATCACTCTGGCACTTTGGGAGTTGAAAGCGGAAGGGGAGTATTGAACGGCATGATCGATAACTTCTTTAATCCTTTTATCAGGAACAACATGTTCCTTGCTAAGGGAATAATAAGAGCGTCTATCTTCAATTGCGCTAAAAAAATCTTTAACCATATATCACACCTCCATTCTTATACCGATTTATTTTGGCCTGATTTTTTTATTTTATGATAAGTGAATCCGGTTGAAATTATTTGAATGAAAATGGTTGACAATTTTATCCCTGTCGTTTATCTTTAAATCAAGATATTTGCATTAAAAGTATTATGTTAGGTTAAATACCTTGAATTCGAGATATTATTAGTGGATTAATTCATCTCCGTAAGGGGAGATTTATAAAGATAGGAGTGGTACAGATGGAATTAAAAGGATTACATCATGTTTCGGCGATTACAGCAAAAGCGGGAAATAACTTTGAATTCTACACAAAAGTCTTAGGGATGCGATTAATCAAAAAAACGGTGAATCAAGATGATGTTCGTGTGTATCACTTATTTTATGGAGATCAAATTGGTTCACCGGGTACGGAATTGACGTTTTTTGAAATTCCAAATGCTGCCCGCACTCATGAGGGAAACAATAGCATTTCAGAAATTTCTTTAAGGGTGAAGGATGATGAAGCGCTAGAATATTGGAAAAAACGGTTTGTGGAATTCAATGTTGAACACGATGAAATATCGAGCCGTTTTGAAAGAAAGGTACTTTCTTTTAAAGATCCTGAAGGGCAGAGGCTTCTTCTGGTTTCCGATCAGGATAATAACGGCGTTCAAGGAGGATTTCCGTGGGATGGAAGCCCAGTACCGCAAGAGTTTTCCATCCTTGGATTAGGACCAGTAAAACTTACAGTACCCAATATTGAACAAACAGAAAGTGTTCTTATCGAGGTATTGGGGTTCAGGAAATCAGGCACATACCCATCCGCAATCAGGGGGCAAAATCCCATAGTCGTTTACGAGACAGGTGAAGGAGGAACAGGAGCGGAACTCCATATTGAAGAAAGGAATGACATACCTCGGGAAAGGCTGGGGAGGGGTGGAGTACACCATGTTGCCTTCCGGGTGGATGATGAAGAAGAATTGAGAAAATGGGTAGAAAAAATTAGTGAATCGAAATTCGTGAACTCGGGATATGTGGACCGCTTTTATTTCCGTTCACTCTATTTTAGGGAGCCGAATGGCATATTATTTGAACTAGCTACTGATGGACCTGGTTTTGAAGTGGATGAAGCTGAGCAGCATCTAGGTGAGAACCTTGCCCTGCCACCTTTTTTGGAATCGAAAAGAAAGGATATTGAATCGAATTTAAAACCACTTAATACAAAATCAACTAATTAAACAACGGGAAAGGAAGTAATCGGCATGCAAAAGCAAAATGCAGGGATACATCATATAACCGCAATTGTAGGCAATCCTCAAGAGAATGTGGATTTTTATGCTGGAGTAATGGGAATGCGTATGGTGAAGAAAACCGTTAATTTTGATGATCCAGGCACCTATCATTTATATTTCGGAGATGAATCCGGTTCACCGGGCACAATCATCACTTTCTTTCCTTGGCCTGAGGCATACCGAGGGACAATTGGCTCCGGACAAGTGGGGATTACAACATATGCCGTTCCGGAGGGTTCAATGGGCTTCTGGGAAAAGCGTTTGGGTAAATTTAATATAGACTTTGAAAAGGTTTCACGTTTCGGTGAGGAATATCTTGAATTCCAAGACCCACATGGTTTGCAACTTGAACTGGTTGAGCGTAAAGAAGGTAAAAATAGCGAGTGGTCATTCGGCGGTGTACCAGCTGATAAGGCGGTCAAGGGATTCGGCGGAGCTGTATTATTGACGTCAAAACCGATCAAAACGATGGAGCTATTAGAGGAAGTGATGGGCCTGCAGAAGATTGGGGAAGAGGGCGATTTCATCCGCTTCAAATCCACATCTGATATCGGGAATTTAATCGATGTTAAAAAAACGGTTTTACCAAACGGTAAAATCGGAGTGGGAACTGTCCATCACATTGCATGGCGTGCAAGCGATAATGAAGATCATAAAGAATGGAGGGAGCATATCGGTAACCATGGCTATGGTGTGACACCCTTTACAGACCGACAATACTTCGATGCGATTTATTTCAGGGAAGATGGAGGCATACTCTTTGAAGTTGCCACAGATCCACCTGGCTTTGCTCATGATGAAACGAAGGAAACGATGGGCAGTAAATTAATGCTGCCGCCATGGTTGGAAGAAAAACGGGAAGTTATGGAAAAAACGTTACTGCCGGCAGTGCCGAGAGTACTAGAGGAGGATAAATGATGAAACATATTTTTCAAAAAGGAAGTAATCCAGAAGCTCCGTTACTACTGCTGTTACATGGCACTGGAGGAACGGAAACAGATCTCTTGCCATTATCCGAAATGGTTTCACCGGGTTCATCCGTACTGAGCGTACGGGGAAATGTACTTGAAAATGGAATGCCCCGTTATTTCCGACGGTTAGCTGAAGGGGTTTTTGATGAAGAGGATTTGATCTTCCGGACGAAGGAGCTTTATGACTTCTTGGAATCAGCGTCCGGAAAATATGACTTCGACCGTGACAGAGTGGTGGCATTAGGTTATTCCAATGGTGCAAATATAGCGGCAAGTTTGCTGTTCCATTACGAGGGGGCATTACAAGGAGCGATTCTTCATCATCCAATGGTTCCAAGACGAGGGATCGCTTTGCCGTCCCTTTCAGATATACCTGTATTTATAGCTGCAGGTAAAAACGATCCGATTTGCCCGGCAGAAGAAACTGATGAACTTAATCAACTTTTACAGCAAGCTGGCGCTACAGTTGAAGTTCAGTGGGAAAATTACGGTCATCAGTTGACACGTTCAGAGGTTGATGCAGCAGGTTTATGGTTTCAAAAGAACTTTTTATAAGAATGAGAGGGAATGAAGATGATTTCTGTTAATCCTGAAAGTCTGACTGAACGGGATAATTATAAGTTTTTGACTGGAAGCATTATACCGAGACCTGTAGCGCTGGTTACGACACAATCCGAAACCGGTACAATCAATATAGCGCCGTTCAGCTTTTTTAACATAGTCAGTTCAAATCCTCCGATGATTTCCATTTCTGTTCAACGGAAAGAAGGAGTTTCAAAGGATACAGCCCGAAATGCAATTCAAACAGGTGAGTTCGTTGTTCATATCACTGACGAAAATAATGTTGCAGATGCAAATCGAACGGCAAAGGAACTCCCATCTGAAGAAAGTGAATTGGGTCTTACTAACTTCAATCTGGCAGTTAGTGATAGGGTATCCGTACCAGGATTGGAAGAAGCGAAGGTGCGTTTTGAATGTACATTAGAGCAATCGATTCCATTGGCAGGTTCCAAGAATGAACCTGGTTGTGATTTACTGATAGGGAAAATAGTCTGCTATCATATAGAGCAAGATATATATCATAATGGCCGTATTGACCCGAATGGGCTAAAACCTGTAGCGAGATTAGCCGGTCATACTTATACAAGACTAGGGGAATTATTTGAAATAGAACGTCCTTAAGGAAAAAGACCAACATGACCCCGGTTAGTTTTATTTGCCATTATAATACGCTTAGCGCTTGTTCCAAAAACAATTTAATATTAATGCCCCAGCCATGATCGTTAGCATTTAAAAGGAAGTCATTACATTCCGAAACAAAACTTGACAATTTTTTCATAGCTTGATAAAGTTATAAAAAAATAATTTCTTATCCAGAGAGGTGGAGGGACTGGCCCTATGAAACCTCAGCAACAGGTCTACAAAGACACTGTGCTAATTCCAGGGGGTGAAACCTTGATAGATAAGACCGTACGTGTTTATTTGTCAGTAACGCACTCTTTTTTAGAGTGCGTTTTCGTTTTTTCTGGATGCAAGATTAAGGAGAGTTAGAATGGAAAACAAAAGGAAGCATGATTTTCAAAGGCAAATGCAAGCACGGCATATCATAATGCTATCGCTTGGCGGGGTGATTGGAACTGGTTTATTCTTAAGTTCGGGTTATACGATTCAACAGGCTGGCCCGTTCGGAACCATCCTTTCGTATCTGATTGGTGCATTAGTGGTTTATCTAGTCATGCTATGTCTAGGTGAACTGTCAGTGCATATGCCCGAGACAGGTGCGTTTCATAGTTACGCAGCCAAATACATCGGACCAGGGACAGGGTATACAGTAGCCTGGTTGTATTGGCTAACCTGGACTGTTGCACTAGGTTCGGAATTCACGGCTGCAGGATTGTTGATGCAGCGATGGTTTCCATCAATCAGTGTCTGGATATGGAGTGCTCTATTTGCCATTTTGGTCTTGGCATTAAATGCGTGGACCGTTAAGTTTTTCGCTGAATCCGAATTCTGGTTTGCGTCTATTAAAGTATTTGCTATTGTGATATTCATTATTCTGGGAGCTGCGGCAATGGTAGGTTTCATTCCAATGATTAACGCACAATCAGCTCCGTTATTTTCCAATGTTACAAGTGCAGGTTTATTTCCAAATGGTGCTTTTGCCATTCTAATGACGATGCTCGCTGTGAATTTTGCATTTTCTGGAACTGAATTGATCGGAGTTGCAGCTGGAGAAACTGTGAATCCTGAAAAAACGATTCCAAAGGCAATCCGTATGACATTATGGAGATTGATTATCTTTTTTGTAGGTACCATCGTTGTTTTATCCGCATTATTGCCTGTTTCGGATGCAAGCGTATTAGAGAGCCCCTTTGTTGCCGTTCTAGAACGAATTGGAGTGCCATATGCAGCGGATATTATGAACTTTGTTATATTAACTGCCATTTTGTCTGCTGCAAACTCAGGACTATATGCCTCATCCAGGATGCTTTGGTCACTTGCAGATAAGAAAACTATTTCACCAATATTTGCAAAATTGACAAAACGGGGTGTTCCCTTGAATGCAGTCCTTTTCAGTATGCTGGGCGGTGTTTTAGCACTTTTCTCGAGTATTATTGCGCCGGATACTGTATATATAGTGCTTGTATCCATTTCTGGACTAGCCGTGGTTATAGTTTGGATGAGTATTAGCGCGTCACAGTTTCTATTTCGCAGACGATATATAAACGAAGGAAACTCAGTTAATGATTTGGCTTATCATACACCATTATATCCATTCGTACCAATCGTTTCATTTATGCTATGTCTTGCTTCTTGCATAGGAATTGCATTTGATCCTACACAAAGAATTGCACTATATTGTGGCATTCCGTTTATTTTGTTTTGCTATGGAAGTTATTATCTGACACAAACCATAAAGAAAAGAGGAATAGACAATGAAGAATAAAATTAACCCAATTGAAACAATTTTACGAGGTCATTCAGTCATGATTTTGGACGGAGCTTTAGCTACAGAGCTTGAAAGTCATGGGTGTGATTTGGACGATCCCCTGTGGTCTGCACGTGTATTGCTTGAAAATCCAGAAGTGATTTACCAGGTGCACTCTGACTACTTTCGAGCTGGTGCTGACTGTGCGATAACGGCAAGCTATCAAGCAACGGTTGAAGGTTTCGCCCTCCGCGGAATACAAGAAAAAGAGGCATTGGATCTAATCAGGAAAACGGTTTTACTTGCAAGACAAGCAAGAGATGAATTTTGGAAGGAAGAATATCAAACGATTAGACCTAAGCCATTGGTTGCTGGATCAGTTGGGCCTTATGGAGCTTATCTAGCAGATGGTTCAGAGTATGTTGGGAACTATGGTGTTTCAGATGAAGCTTTAGCGGCATTTCATCGCCCACGAATAAAAGCTTTGATTGAAGCAGGAGCTGACATTTTAGCATTTGAAACGATTCCTTCTTTGCAAGAAGCAAAAGTATTACATTCATTATTGAAAGAATATCCAGAAGTCCATGCTTGGCTATCCTTTTCTTTGAAAAATGAAAAAGCGATAAGTGACGGTACATTGCTGGAGGAGTGTACCAGATTGTTTGGGGACAGTGAGCAAATTGCCGCAATTGGCATCAACTGTGCGCCTGTATCAGTTGTCACGGGAGCCATACAGGTGTTGCGTGCAAACACGCATAAACCAATTATCGTTTATCCCAATTCCGGTGAATCATATAATCCAGAAACTAAAACATGGCATGGTTCGGAATCATGTAATAGGCTGGATGTGAAATCTGAAGATTGGCACCATGCGGGGGCAAGTATAATTGGAGGATGTTGCAGAACCGCTCCTCATCATATTGCAGACATTTCAAGAAAGTGGCGACCTTCCGTGGTAACGTTCTCCTAGCATTTTTTGTTATTAAAAATGTTTTTATAAATATTGTAAGTAGTCGGTAAACCTATAAACAAAAAGAACAGGAATCGTCATAATCTGACGGTTCCTGTTCTTTTTGAGCTCTTTATTCAGATTCGAGTAATTTTGAAAAGGTTTGAATTATTAATTTTTTGGCACTTCAGAAATAAGTCGCGCAAGATCGGCTGAAAATTACAGGTGAATCAACCCTGCTGCAAAAACTGTAAAAACAGAAATTAAATCATATTTTTTTCGTGCTTGGGAAAACTATACAAACAATGAATGGAAAGGAGAGAATGAGTTATGAGTCGTGGTAAAAATTTTAATCACAAAGAAAAAGGACATCCAGGAAATTTACCCAATAATAGAATTAGCGAAGAGAAGGAACACAGCCGTCAGTATGAACAGATTGAAGATATTGTCACACATGAAGCTTTCAAGAATCGGGAAAAAGAAGATGAGATGCCTTAATATATGGAAATGCAGCATATCCGTTGAGACATTATATTGAGCAATTTTCCATTTCTTTAAGGATTCCAATAATAGAAGCACATGAAATAAGACATAACTCTTACTTCATGTTGCTTCTTTTTTTTGATTAATTCACCGGGGGAAACCATGATCTTTGCCATGTTTTTTCTATCATTTCAAATAGATAAAGAGGGAAAATTAGAGATAAAACTCAAATCAATCTTCCCTTGATGGAAAATGAATAAGTTTAAAGAGGACAACAGAAACATGAAGATGGATGATTTTTTGAAAAACCGACTTTCTTCTATATAATAATTAATAAAATTTAAATTTCTAAACACAGATATAATTACGTGCAACTTCAAAATGGGAGAACCGACCTATCCTAATTGATGAAAGCCGCCGTATTTTACAGTTATAATGAACATGCCAGGCAGTATAACCAAATGCCAGTTTAAACTCAATGTCTGCTATGTTTCATTTTGTTTATCGCGATTTATTTCCACTTCCCGTTTAGCTCTAATAAAAGCGATAAATTGAATCGTTTCCTCTTCAGAAAGAGAAATTCCATCTACAGCAAGCTCCATATCTGGTAAATCCGTTAATTCCATGACTTGAGGTGACTCATTATCCAGATCCTTAGATGGATAATCTACTCGACCCAGAATGTAATCAGTTGATGTATCATATAAGCCTGCCAATAAATTAATCGTTTCTAATGAAGGGCGGCGGTGGCCCGATTCATAACCGGCATAGGTACTCTTGGCGATTCCGAGTCTGTCAGCGGTATATTGCAAAGACCATCTTTTGGCCTTCCTTAATGTAGTCAATCTATTTAAAATCATTAATATTACTCTCCTTTTATATAAATCCATTATAACATCATATTGTAAAAAGTGTACGCGTAATGAATAACTTTCGCTTGATTTCATTATGAAACATGACTATAATAACATGTGTTGTACGCGTAACATGAACATTTACAGGAAACATCCTTTTCTGAGATGATTAGAATGATAGTGTAACAGGGAGGCTTTTTAGGGGGTAGTATATTGGAAAAGTTAAAATCAAAAATGAAGAAGTTGATGTTGCTTACTACAGGTGGTACAATTGCATCGTTAGAAGGAAAAAATGGACTTGTTCCAGAAATGAAAGCTGACGAAATTTTAGGCCACCTACCGGGATTGGATTTACTATGTCAGATTGATAGTAAGCCTTTGATGAATATTGATAGTACAAATATGCAGCCGGAAGATTGGACAGAAATGGCACAATCCATCCATGAGCACTACCATGATTACGATGGCTTTGTGATTACCCATGGAACAGATACAATGGCTTACACTTCTGCTGCGCTCTCATATATGTTACAAGATTTAGGGAAACCAATCGTTATTACTGGTTCTCAGGTCCCGATTGCCTTTAAAAAGACAGATGCCAAAAGGAATATCTCTGATGCGATCCGGTTTGCTTGTGAAGATATTGGAGGAGTATATGTTGTTTTTGATGGCAGAGTCATTCAGGGTACGAGGGCCATTAAATTGAGAACGAAAAGCTATGATTCGTTTGAAAGTATTAACTATCCTTATATTGCTACCATATTCAAAGATAAAATTGAGTATCTAAAGCCAGTTCATTCACCAAAGAATAAGGAAGCTAAGTTGGATGCTTCCCTATGTACTGATGTTGCTTTGGTCAAGCTGCATCCCGGTATTAAGCCTGAATTCTTTGATTTTCTGAAAAATCAATGTCGGGGAATCGTAATTGAAAGTTATGGAAGCGGTGGTATTCCATTTCAAGGAAGAAACATTTTAGAGAAATTGAATGAGTTAGTACAATGTGGAATATCCGTAGTCATTACTACCCAGTGCTTAGAAGAAGGGGAAGATATGGATATTTACGAAGTGGGACGAAAAGTGAACAAGAATATCATCATTCGTTCCAGGAATATGAATACAGAGGCCATCGTTCCTAAGTTGATGTGGATATTAGCCAAGACGCAGGATCCTAAAAAAGTGAAGGAAATGATGGAAACACCGATTGCAGAGGACATTACATTCTAGAACAAACAAAGGGGCAAGAGGAAATGTTGATAGAAGAGAAAACATACCGAATCGAGAAAGACTTTCTTGGGGAAAAGGAAATTCCAGCAGATGTTTATTATGGAATACAAACCTTACGAGCAGTGGAAAATTTTCCGATTACCGGTTACAAAGTCAATGAAGAAATGATTCGTGCACTGGCCATGATTAAAAAAGCGGCCGCTTTAGCGAATATGGATACCAAACGGTTATATGATGGTATTGGAAGCGCTATCGTCAAAGCTTCTGAAGAAGTGATCGATGGAAAGTGGCATGAATATTTCATCGTTGACCCAATTCAAGGCGGTGCGGGGACATCGATGAATATGAATATTAATGAAATTGTTGCCAACCGTGCGTTAGAACTTATGGGCCACAATAAAGGTGATTATGTACATGTTAGCCCAAATAGCCATGTTAACATGTCGCAATCAACCAATGACGTATTTCCAACCGCCATTCATTTATCAACACTGCGTCTTATGGAGCAATTGTTACAAACAATGACCAAGATGAGTACGGTTTTAAAGAAAAAAGCAAAACAATTTGATCATGTTATCAAAATGGGACGCACACATCTTCAGGACGCAGTGCCGATTCGCCTTGGTCAGGAATTCGAGGCTTACAGTCGCGTTTTGGATCGGGATATAAAAAGAATAAGTCAATCACGTCAACATTTATATGAAGTGAATATGGGAGCAACAGCAGTGGGAACGGGATTGAACGCAGATCCGCGTTACATTGAAAACGTTGTTACATATTTAGCTGAAATCAGTAACTTGCCGCTTGTAGGAGCAGAACATTTAGTAGATGCAACCCAAAATACGGATGCATACACTGAGGTATCCGCTTCATTGAAAGTATGTATGATGAATATGTCTAAAATTGCAAATGATTTACGTTTGATGGCTTCAGGACCGAGAGCTGGATTAGGAGAAATCACACTTCCAGCCCGTCAACCAGGTTCATCCATCATGCCAGGTAAAGTAAATCCAGTCATGCCAGAATTAATTAATCAAGTCGCTTTCCAAGTGATCGGGAACGATAATACGATTTGCTTAGCATCAGAAGCGGGACAACTAGAGTTGAACGTAATGGAGCCAGTGCTTGTATTCAATTTGTTGCAATCAATCAGCATTATGAACAATGCTTTCAATGTCTTTACAGATTATTGTTTGGAAGGCATTGAGGCTAATGAGCAGCATTTAAAAGATTATGTCGAACAAAGTGTCGGAGTGATTACTGCAGTCAATCCGCACCTTGGGTACGAAGTGGTTTCACGTATTGCCCGAGAAGCGATATTGAAAGGGAAGTCAGTTCGCGAACTTTGTTTACAATATGATGTGTTGACAGAAGAAGAATTGGATCTGATTCTAAATCCTTATGAGATGACTAAACCCGGAATAGCGGGAGCTTCTCTTTTTGATCGGCAATAACCAGTATTTTGGTAGAAAACATGAATCTATATGATTTTTGATATAATGACCATGCCTTTAGGACCGTTGGTATAAAGGCATGGTCATTTTTTATATGCATATCAATAAGGTATGTCAAACAAACGTCCGTCAACTGCTTTTTGCCATATATAACTGAATATTCAGTCATTATAAGGCGGCAATCTAATCATGGATGGGTTTAACTAATAATAGAAAACCCATCCCCCTTAGAATATATCCAGGGGGATGGGGAAACTTGAGCTCAATAATATATGCCTGTATTAACCCTTTACTACTTCCTGTCCTCGAACATTCCATGTACATGCAAAGACCACTACTGCCAGTACACAAGAAATCGTAATTAATGTAAAACCTGCATTCCAGCCTGAAAAGTCAACTACATATCCCATAATGGCATTAGCCGCCACAGATCCACCTAGATATCCAAATAAGCCAGTCAGTCCTGCTGCAGTGCCTGCAGCTTTTTTGGGAACTAAATCAAGTGCTTGCAGGCCTATTAACATTACTGGTCCATAAATTAAGAATCCAATCGCAATTAGGGATATAATATCAATCATTGGGTTGCCTGCAGGGTTAAACCAATAAACAAGGACTGCGATTAATACTCCTAGCATGAAGACAACGCCAGCAGGTCCCCGACGGCCTTTAAAAACTTTATCAGAGATATAGCCGCATAATAAAGTACCCGGGATACCTGCCCATTCGTATAAGAAATAAGCCGTACTGGACTCGTCCATGTTGAAGCCCTTTTCTTCGCTTAAATAGGTTGGTGCCCAATCAAGTACCCCATAACGAACGAAATATACAAAGATGTTTGCAATCGCAATCGCCCAGACCCATTTGTTATTTAATACATATTTAAATAATATCTCTTTTGTTGTCAGTTCTGTTTCAAACGTTTTTTTCATTTTATTTGGAAAATCATTACGATACTCTTCAATCGGCGGCAATCCAACTGATTGTGGTGTATCACGTATTAAGATAAATGATATGATTGCTATTAATATGGCAACTAGAGCAGGTAGTATAAAAATTCCTTCATAACCTGCATATGAAGAACCCATTAATGTGGCAAAGATGGAGACACCTGCAATGGCCAATGGTGCCATTAGGCCACCACCCACATTGTGGGCAACATTCCATATTGCCGTTTTCCCTCCTCTTTCACTTACACTGAACCAGTGAACAAGGACTCTCCCTGATGGAGGCCAGCCCATTCCTTGAAACCAACCATTAATGAATAACATGATAAACATGATTGTAACCGATGATGTGAAAAATGGAACAAGTCCCATAAGTAAGCTGACGATTCCAGCAAGTATCAAACCTACTGGCAAGAAATACCTCGCGTTACTTCGGTCTGACACAGTTCCCATTACAAACTTACTTATCCCATATGAAATCGAGATAGCTGATAATGCAAGTCCTAGCTCTCCAGTTGTATAGCCTTCCTCCTTTAAATATGGCATTGCCATGGAAAAGTTTTTACGAATTAAATAATACGCTGCATATCCAATGAAGATCCCGATGAAAACTTGTAATCTGAGTTTCTTATATTCAGAATCCATTTTTCCTTCCGGTAATCTTTCAACTGGTAGAGCTGGCTTAAATAATTTGAGCATCCAATTCCTCCTTAATATGATATTTTTGAACCTAATTAAATAAAGTAATGATGATGACATAAAAAAACCCATACCAAAATAGTAACCTTTTTGTTAAAAGGTCCTATTAAAGCATGAGTCTCCAAATCTCCACCATCGTTAACTTGTAATAATTATACTATCTTCATAAGAAAACGCTGTCAACATTTTTTTGTGCCCATTCGGATAAAGAAGGAACCATTGACTTCAAGTTACTGACTCAGTCCTTTTTGGCATCAGTTTTAGATCAGGATATAATGCGGCTCACTTGAAATGGCTTAATCGGTTAATATTTCATTTGAAAATTTTTTCTTAACGAATGGTATGTGTCCAATGTTCCAATGAATATTAATGGTAATGGTAAAAACCAATGGAATGACATGCGCAATTTTTCATCTTTTTTTAGATTGTTAAAATAATGTAATCAGTCAGTTCCATATGGAAAGGGAGGATATCTTGAAACAAGTGAATCGTTTTATCCGAAGTGTTACATTTCTAATGCTTGCATTTCTCATGTTTAGTGTGCAGGCTGCTTATGCTTCAACAGATTCGATATCATCGCAATCCACGCCAGATCTTTTGATTCGAAAGATTATGGGTTTAGCTTACGAATCCCAACAATCCATTAGCAGTGGGCCATTTTCTGTAGGTGATTCGCTGAAGAAAGTGGAAAAAGCCTGGGGGGCACCGGAAGATCTAAGTACTGTTGCAGCCAATTATTGGAGCCGGAATGTCCGATTCCTCTATGACGGTTCAACAGGTAGAAAGACGATTACCGCCATTGATGATTTTGATCCGCAATTGCAAACCATTCATTTATCCATGTTGAAGGAATTAATTGGTGAACCGGTAAGTGAAGTGGAGCAAGAAGGGAATTACTATGTCACTTATATCGATTACGCAAATTATAAAGTGGTCTTCGTGTTTGAAAGCGCTTGGATTGACCCAAATCCAAGATTGAGTATGTATACGGTTGAATTCGCACCAGATTAATTAGTCAAAAAACGATCGTCCCTTTTTTACAGGGGCGATTCAGAATGTAGACAAACTCGATGAAAATCGAGTTTGTCTACATTTTTTTATGGCTTGTACAATCAGGACGTTGCTTTCCACTCCAGGCACTCGCTTTCCGCGGGCAGTCCGGGAGCCTCCTCGGCTTTCGCCTGTGGGGTCTCCCATAGACACGATGTTCCCGCAGGAGTCTCATACCTTCCGTTCCAATCAACTTGTTTTAACCTTTAGATAGAGCCCTTTTGCCTAGAGTCTTTTTGTTTTAAAATAGAAATATTAAAACTTGAGGTGATGAGGATGCTTTCGAAAGATGATTCTATCCAGCGAGACCAACTAGAAATGATTACTTTAGATCAACTGGTGCCAGCGAACCATTTGGTTCGTAAAATAGAGGCTGCCATTGACTTCGCTTTCCTATATGATTTGGTGAAAGATATGTATTCAGAGATAGGACGCCCAAGTATTGATCCAGTTATTTTAGTAAAACTGACATTCATTTAATATACCTTCGGTATTCGTTCCATGCGTAAGACAATTGAAAAAGTTGAAACAAATATGGCTTACCGTTGGTTTTAGGTTATGGTTTCCATGATAAAGTGCCTCATTTCTCAACATTCGGAAAAAATTATGAACGTCGCTTTAAAGATACCGACCTTTTTGAACAGATTTTCTATTGTATCTTAATGACAGCTGCTGATAGAAAGTTAAAAAGTGCTGAACACGTATGCGTCGATTCCACACATGTGAAAGCCAATGCGAATAAGCGCAAATTTGAAAAGAAAATCGTACACAAAGAAACACGAGCATATCAAGGACGTCTTCAAGATGAAATAAATCCAGATCGTGAAAACCATGGAAAGAAGCCTTTTCTACCAGATAAATTTGATAAGGAAGAAACCAAAGCAATTAAAGAAAGTACTACGGATCCTGAGAGTGGCTACTATGTGAAAGATGAACGAACAAAACAGTTTGCCTATTCATTCCACGCGGCTGCAGACCGCCATGTCTTTGTATTGGGAACGATTGTAACACCTGGAAATACACACGACAGTCAAATTTTAGAGCCACTAGTTGAACCAGTGATTGAGAAAGTTGGAAAACTGGAAGCCGTTGCCTCAGATGCAGCTTTTAAAACACCAGCGATTACAAGCTACCTATTTAACAAAGAAATTATACCGGCGTTACTTATACACGCCCTCGCACAAAAGAAGGATTCTTCCGCAAACAGGACTATGTATACGATGAACTTTTTGATTGTTACCTTTGCCCAACGGGTTAGCTATTAAAGTACTCAACAACAAATAAAGAGGGCTATCGAGAGTACAAATCGCCCAAACACATTTGTACAACTTGCTCATTTTATCTCGGTGTACAGAAAGTCAAGAATGTCAAAAGGTGGTAACTCTTCATATCTGGCAAACACATATGGAAGAAGCAGATCATCTGCGTCATCATCAAGATGTAAAAACTATATATGCAAAGCGTAAAGAAACGATTGAGCGTGTATTCGCAGATGCAAAAGAAAAGCATGGTATACGTTGGACTACTTTAAGGGGACTTAAAAAATTGTCGATGCAGGCGATGCTTACTTTCGCTGCCATGAATGTAAAGAAGATGGCCAATTGGACATGGTAAGGTCCGAAAATGGCCTAACATGGTGGGCTCGTAGAGCCCCCATCTCCTAACTTTAGGCGAAAAATCAAAGGGAATTTCAAAAGGGGTTCGGAATTTTATAATTCCGAGCCCCTTTTGTCTACAAACTGAATCAAACAAAAGTTTGATTAGTCTTTACTCTTTGGTCTAAGTCCGGTAAGTGAAGTCCAGCCTGCTTTCGTTGTAAAGATGGGCTCATACTCATCGCCCCATCGCTTTAATGAATCCCATACTATCCACTCCATAATATCCCGATAAACTTGTATATTATTGGTTTGATTTTTGTTATGCCGACGATGGTTTAGCAATGCTTTATCCACGCAATGAAAGCGATAATGCTCAATTAGCCGAGAAAGAACTCTTATGTCCTCTGCATAACGACCTTCATAGGGATCATCTACTGGCCAACCGCCAATATGTTGCAATGCAGTAGTACGATAAAAACGAGGCCATACGGAACTATTAGCGAGTAGAAATTCATATCGCTCCTGAAATGAGCGACCTTTTATTACTCTACTTTTCACTCTAGGTTTTAGCCACTCTAGTTTTTTTGTTGTGGGATTAAATTTAAATTTTTTACTATTTCGAGTGGCTTCACTATCCACACTTGTTTTATATACTAGGTTTATATTTCCACTAAACACAGCGATTTCATCAGGATTCGTAACCGTTTCCGTTTCCTTTAATAACACTTCCAGTGTATAAGGGTAAAACCAGTCATCTGCATCCAACTGAATTAGAAAAGGAGTTTCAACTAGGTTTAATCCGGAGTTCATACTTTTAGACTGTCCCATGTTTTGTGAGTGCCTAACCAATTTGATTCGTGGATCTTCCAGGTAATCCTTAATCTTAACCACGGTGTCATCAGTTGAGCCGTCATCTATTAGGATAATCCTCCAGTCTTTATACGTTTGTGCATAAACGCTATCCAGTGCTTCAAGTATATATGCACCAGGATTATAAAATGGAATTACAACTGTTACCTTACTTTCCATCATGAATTTCCTCCTTTAGAACAATCATTTTCGTAAAACAACTTTGTCTCTCGTAAACCTTCAAGCAACTCATAACTGGGCTTCCAGTCCAATTTCTGTAGTGCTTTTTCATTATTCAGCCTGCTGTATTGAATGTCCCCGTTGCGTCTAGGAAGATATATAGGCAAAGCAGAATCGAGAAACATGGATGAAATTAAAGCATGTAATTTATTAATGCTTGTTTTTTTATTAAGACCAATGTTTATTATTTCATTTGTTCCATTTGTTAAAGCCGAGAGATTTGCTGATGCGACATCTTTCACATAAACAAAATCTCTCGTCTGTTCCCCATCCCCAAAAATTATCGGTTGTTCACCTTTTAATGCCTTTTGCATGAAAATAGCAATCACACCGCCCTCACCTTTTGGAGTCTGACGGGGGCCATACACATTGGCATAGCGAAGAATCGTATAGGGAGTTCCGTAAAATTTGTGATTGAGCTGAATATATAACTCTGGAGTATACTTGGATACACCGTAAAAGGAGAGGGGCTGCACGATAAAATTTTCGTGAATGCTGCAATCGTTGGTTTCTCCATATACAGCACAGGATGAAGCGTAAATGATTTTTCGGACATTGAATTTTTGACAGCATTTCAACAAACGAATGGTAGCAAGGATATTGGTATCAGCATCGGCAGTTGGATCCTGAATTGATTTGGTGATATCAACTTGTGCTGCTTGATGAATGACATACTCGGGTGTTTCTTTGGCAAAAACCTCTTCTAATTGGGGTGAGTTAATATCCAACAAATATAAGGTCGCATTCTTATGAATGAACTCCTTTTTTCCAGTACTTAAGTTATCAATTACAATTACTTCATGTCCAGATTCAATGAGCAAATCAACAATATGGGAACCTATAAATCCAGCTCCGCCCGTCACTAGTACTCTCATACCCTACTCCTTTTCTAAATTCTCTTTATACCAGGCTATCGTTTTTCTTAGTCCTACCTCAATATCAATTGAAGGATAAAAATTCAGCAGTTTATTAGCCTTCGTCAAATCTGGGATTCTATTTTGTGTATCTTCATAGCCATTCCCATAAGCAATTTCATAAGGAATATGGATAATAGGGGAGGGTGAATTGCATAATATTTTTATTTTTCCAGCAAGTTCGTTGATGGATAGAACCTGATCCTTGCCAATATTAAATACCTCATTATTAACCTGATTGTCTATGCAAGACAACGTTCCTGTAACCATATCATCAATATACGTAAAGCATCTTGATTGGGTGCCGTCTCCATATACTGTGAGAGGTTCACCTTTCAATGCGGAGGTTATAAACTTAGGTATCACCCCCCCGTATTGGGTGGCCGTAGCTCGGGGACCGTAAGCATTAAAATAACGGACTACTGTTACAGGAAGTCCTTTCTGCGCATAAGCAAAGCATAAATGTTCGTCTAGTGCTTTTGCTGTAGCATAACACCAGCGATGGGTCGTGGTTGGCCCCAATACCCTGCTGGAATTTTCACTGAATGGAAGTTGATCATTCTTTCCATACACTTCGGAAGTGGATGAAAAAATGACTTTAATCTTTTTTGGATAAGCGAGTTCTAGAACGTTCCGTGTTCCGTCAATGTTACCCTCGATCACCTTTAGCGGATTTTCGACTGTATTCTTCACTCCTAACACGGCAGCTAAATGAAATACGAGTTCACACTGGTCGATTAAGCTTTCCAGAAGGTTTCGATTCAACACCGATCCATTCACAAATGTATGATTTGGATGGTTCATCACTTCACTAAGAAAAGATTGTTTCCCTGTAGATAAATCATCTAAAGTGATCACTGTATTGTTCAACTCAATCAATTTTTTAACAATATGTGAACCAATGAACCCAGCCCCACCTGTAACAAGTACTTTCACTGGGATCCACCTCCCAATCGAATGACCTTGGCATTCCCGGTCAGACCTTCCGTTATGTTTCTTGTATCATAAACTAGCTTTGCATGGTCTATTATTTTTTGAATGGGTATTTGAGAATGATCCGTCAAAATCAGAATACAGTCTGCTAGTTGTAATTGTTCCTCTGTTAAAGGAATACTCTGCATTTTTTTACCGTTAACAGTGATTTCAGGGATAAAGGGATCATGATAGGATACGTGGAAATGAGAATTGTCCAGCCTTTGAATAATTGGAAAAATAGAAGATTCTCTGGCATCATTAATATCTTTTTTATAGGCGGCACCATAAATGAGAATACGAGGATTTTTATCAGAAGAAATGGTTTCAATTTGGTCAGCGATGTACTGGATGATGTCATGATTTAATTTATTCGATATTTCAATGAATTGGCTGTTTGTCCCACTTTGTTTTGCAACCCATAGCAAATAGAGAGGGTCAACAGGAATGCAATGTCCTCCTATACCCGGTCCAGGAAAAAATGAAGTAAAACCATATGGCTTCGTATTGGCAGCTTGAATAATTTCCCAAACATTTAAGTTTAATTTATCACAAAGGATAGCAAATTCATTGATAAACGAAATGTTGATAAATCGGAATGTGTTTTCTAGCAACTTGGTAAGTTCAGCAGCTTCAGTTGAAGACACGATAACAACTTGATTGTAAACTTGGCTATACAATTGAAAAATTTGCTCGCTACATTGATTCGTTACTCCACTGATTACTTTTGGAATTTCCTCTACAGTAATAAGCTTATTTCCAGGGTCAATACGTTCAGGAGAATAGGCAAGAAAAAGGTCCGTTCCTACCTGTAATTCACTTTTTTCTAAAATTGGGAGGAGCTCTTTTCTCGTTGTTCCGGGGTAGGTTGAACTTTCTAGAATAACTAATTGTCCCTTTTGTAGGTGTGGAACAAGTGAATTTCCTACATCAACAAGATAGCTTAAATCTGGTTCGTGAAAAGATGTCAAAGGTGTTGGTACACAAATAATGATGACATCTACCATTTCAGCACTTTGATAATTAGAGGAAACAGTAAATTTTCCAGAGGATGCTGCATCTTTTATTTGATCAACGCTAACATCGGGTATATATGAAGTATTTTGCTTCAGGCTTTCAATTTTGCTTTGATTGACATCAATACCAATGACATCAAAGCCCTTTTTTACAAAAAGAAGAGCAAGAGGCAAACCTACATAACCTAGGCCAATTACCCCTACCTTTTTAAAATGGGCATTATTGTGGTTTATTTTTTCTGACATTTTTTCCTTCCCTCTCTAATAATTATTTTGTTTATCCTATGCGAATAAATGTAGAGGGTAATAGGCTAATATAACCGGAAAACAAAATAGTTTTGTATATATTGGAATTTAATGGTGTTTAGTTAAAGCGAATAAAGGGATTGCTGATAAGGATATACAAAAAGAACTAGTCCTTTTTTTACATGTACAAGATTTTTCCTTTTAGTCGTAATTTTACTTACTGCAGATTATTTTTTGGATCCTATCCTTGTCGGTTGTAATTTACAACTTTAAATAAAGGGGATTTGCAAGCTAAGTAGGCTATCATCGCAAAAATGGACGATGATGACTACTAGGGCTCGGAATAATTGTCTGAGGCCTATGAAGCTCTTCTTTACACCTAATCAGATGTCGTCGGAAAAGCACCCTTTGAATTATTCTGCCTCTAAGAGGAGGAGATATGCTACCAGGCACAATAATTCCTGCTCAGCAATCTCTAACACCATTTAGCTCTCCCGTAATATATCTCAAGACTTTGTATTAATGTCACTCCTTCACCCTGAATGTTCTTAGCAGGCGACATAAACAATCATGTCTGCAGTTGTTCTTCTTTTTACGACATCCCACCTTAAAAAAGGATTAACACTTATACAAACTTTGAATAGGATGGTGTATGACAGCCTTAAGCAGTGGATAAAAGTGCGTTGACTGGTGTTTTTATACGGAAAATGAACAATAACAATATAATTGTAGCAAAAGAAATCCTCACGCTGAAACATGCACTCGAAAAGCCATCAATAAAGGACATAAATAGATTTGAAAAATATCGAAATCGATAGTATTGCAATTTTAGATGCAAAATATTTAGGCGGTTATTATCCAGTTGCAAGTGTCCTAGGTTTAGATATTGGCCTAACTGACTCAGATTATCGAAGCTAATCTTAAACCAAGTATTGGTTTTTTCAAAAAGCTTGAGGATAAAAGTTTGTATCGAAAAATAGAAAATTTTCTTTGATTATAAGTGTTCACAATAAAGCTCAAGTACGTAAATGGGGGTAGTTAAATGCGTAAATTAAAAATATTGTATTCTACTAACGATACTAGTAAAAATGTCATTCGTTATGGAGACTTTTTTAAGCAAGACGTGATGAATCATCATTATTCTTTGTTTACAAGAAGAGACAAATATTAAAGATGTGATAAATCGTCTAAATTTCACTCCTGATTTTATCTTTTTTGATGATGTAGTTTGGAACAAACCACTACATGGCTTAAAATATGTCAATATCCCTAAAGGCATATTGTTTTGGGACATACAAAGAGATCAAGAGAAGTTTCGTCGGTTTGTTTATGAAAATGATATTGATATAATTTTTTCTTTTTACAGAGATGCTTTTAAAACTTATTATCCAGAATTACTATATAAATTTCGGTGGCTCCCCAATTATGTGAATATAGAAGAGTTTAAAGATTATCAGTTGAATAAAGAAATAGACTTTTTACTTATGGGTGCTGTAGATGAGTATACCTATCCTCTAAGGTATAAAATTGATATAGGGATGAGTGGATACCCTGGTTTCGTTCATAATCAACACCCTGGATATCGAGATTACGGTCAGGAAGAGGAGGTCAAATCACTAGTTGGAAAATATTTTTCCATGGAGATTAATAAGGCGAAAATGTTTTTTACCGATGATTCTAGATATAAGTTTCCCATTGCCAAGTATTTTGAAGTTCCAGCAAGCAAAACGCTTTTGTTGGCGAGTGGATCAAAAGAACTGGAGGATTTAGGGTTTATTGATGGAGAAACATTTATCGAAATCAATGAGGATAATTACCTGGAAAAGGCCCTTTATTATTTAGAGCATGAGGAAGAAAGAAATGATATTACAGAACGAGGCTATCAAATGGTGAGGAAAAAACATACATCTACCATTAGAGCCGAGCAATTCATTGAGTATATCAAAGATTATTTAAGGGATATTGAGTGGAGATTTGAGGAAAGTCGAATTAGTTTGCGCACACAAATGCTAACCAGCGGGGAAGTGTTGGATAAGGTTTCATTTGCTTTAAAAAATAAAATTCCTTATTCAGTCATATCAGTCGGTGCGACAGAGTCGTTTGTTATGGCCCAATATCATCTATTGTCAGAAGCAGAAATAATGAGTAATCCAGAAGTGAAGACCGCACTTGCTAGAATTAGGCGGGGGCATTACCATAGAGGTATCGTATTCCCGAATACGGATGCCCGGGATATGGCTATCGATGCAGTCAACGTGTCTGATATTGTTGGATACAATACCATTTTA
The DNA here is from genome assembly GCF_056397085.1 of Peribacillus sp. 05N428. Classification (NCBI taxonomy): domain Bacteria; kingdom Bacillati; phylum Bacillota; class Bacilli; order Caryophanales; family Bacillaceae; genus Peribacillus; species Peribacillus sp. 05N428. Next base: position 61,496 of record NZ_JBFTMS010000029.1, read on the forward strand.
TGGGAAAAGGATGCGGGCGAGTTTACAGAAAAGGTCTTTGATACGCTTGATATTTGGAGGAAGTATTGTTTTGAAGCATATACCCGGAGAGTAATTATGTTTTCACAAAGAGAAAAATTCCGCAAAATGTTAGAAGGAAAGAAGTTATTAATTGTTTGTGGTTATGCAGAGGAAGTGATGGAAGCACTTAATAATAGCTTAAAAGCCGAGCTAAACTTTGAAGTGGTTGGATCCGTTAACGTCAACCAATTTGAAGATATACCACGAGCCAAGGATGAGATCGCTAATTATGATTTTGACTTAGCTTTATTAGCAGCTGGAACAAATGCGATCATATTAGCTGGTTACATTAAAGAGATGCTAGGCAAAGTCGCTTTTGATTTAGGTCATGGTATGGAGAGTCTAGCAAGAGGATATTTTTTTGATGAGGGTGACTTTTTAAAGAAATACGTGGGACTTGATAAACTGATGGGGATGTAGAAAATAGAAAAAGGAGCCCGTTCATATTCTTGTTTAGCTGATTTTGAAACAAGCAATTTTCCTTTCAAGAAAGGATTGTTCTCAATTTTTTCAACAACGGCATGATGTTTTTTATAATTTGCCTTAAGCACGCTGCACGAACTTTATCCTGGACTTCATTTGGATGTGGAAGAATTTTTTATAAAGAACTAGCATTAAAGATTGCAAAGGCAGGTAAAAAGGCTGCTAAAGAGTTGGGGGCAGTACCCAATAAGAAGCCTCACAAGTAAATATAGTAGTATCTTAGAGTCAGAATACTATAATTCCATAACCACAATCAAAAAAGCACCTGAAGTAAGGGTGCTTTTCCACTGATCATCCTTATTTTTCTCTAGATTTTCCAAAGTTTCAATATGAACTCTTCCGGCATAAAGACTCACTTGTGCTCTACAGACGTCAAAACAATCGACTAAATCTTGCTCATCTACAATTAGCCGATTTTTAAAACTCCTGAAAAATTCTAATACTCAACTTTAATTAACAAATATGATATCTAGGTGCTCAATGTAAGAATTAAGCAAATAAAAGCAAAAAAGATCTTTACATTGGAGAGGGAAATCTAGCAGCTTGAAAATTTGTTAGAAGTGTCTCTGCTAAAATTTCTCCGTTTGCACCTGCGCTAAATATTACTTGTACCCAATCTCCTGCTTGTAACTGAAGGATTGTAGTAACCGATAGTCCAATAGGTCTTGATTTACCAAAGAAGTCATTTACAATATCTAAATCATCTCCGTTTACGTTAATTGCAATGGATGCAACATATCCTTCTTTTAAAAAGTGCTTTTTTTTGTCTTTTGAAGAATGATTTTTTTTACAATAATCACATTTGCAATTATCTTTTTTGTTTTTTGAGGAATCATTGCTTTTACTTTTTGACGGACAAAACGAGACTTTTGCTGTTATCTCATAAATTCCATCCTTAGTTGGAATAAATGTTGATATGTGCGGATTATATTCATCTGCTAAATCAAACTGTTCAGTTTGGAATAAAACTTTTACAGAGGGAGTTAACGCTGC